>DGPZ01000178.1 GCA_002390675.1 Deltaproteobacteria bacterium UBA4427 | reverse complement strand
CCGTCGAGTTCGCTGGCCGGCAGTTCCGCAATCAGATCTGAGTAGTCACGCTTCTCCGAAGACATGATGTTCCCACCATGAAAGAGATGCGTGATGACATGGGGATTCTCCAGACCCGAATCCTCGGTCTGAACGTGAAAAAGCACGCCGCGGTAGCGGAAATTGGTATTGAAGCCCGACAGCATCGTGTGCCCGTGGCCCCCCAATGAAATCAAATGCGCGGCGCTATGTGGCTTTGCGCACGAAACAGATTCAAATCTAAGTCGCTGCTACTTCCGCCGAACGTTTAGGACGCCGGCATTCCGGACGCAGCTCCCCTGGTATCGGGTCATTGCTCCTGAAGCTGAAAGCCGCCGGCGCGATCCCGCCCAGATCATCGATCTGGCCTCCCGCGACCGATCAACCCAGCGAAAGCCTAGGGGGTTTCCCCCCTCAGCTCACTCCGATCTGATAAGCCAAGCAATCGACACCTGGCCTCCGCCCGAACCTCGGACCTAGAGCAGCACCTTTCCGAAGGCCTCTTCACTGAAACCAACGACCGTCGTTTTCCCAACGCGCATGGTGGGCGCTCGAAGGTTGCCCGTCGGCCCAAGCATCTTCTCAACAACTTCCTCTAGATCAGAAGACTTCATTTCGAAGAGATCGAGCTTCTTTCCCTTCGCGACATAGACCTTGGAGGAACCCTTGGCGATCTCGGCAGCCTGATCGGCGCCGAGTTTGCGACTCGCGGGAATCTCTTCTTTCACTTCTACTTCGTTTGCATCCAGAAACTTGGACGCTCGGGTACAGCTCGTTCAACCCTTACGGAGGTAGTACCAGTCAACCTTCTTGGCCATCATCTTCCCCAATCCGCGGCGTCGCGCCGCTTCAGTCATAGGTCCGGACTATGTCCAGACATTCCGAATATATCGCGAGTCAGTCTCAACATCTCGGCATACGCCCGGCGGCTCAACCCGCGGCCCGGCTCGCCGACGTCTCTCCCGAGACCGTCGGCGAGCGAAGACTACAGCGAGTTGGCGCCGTGCACCGCCGCCCGTCGCGGATCTCGCCGAATCCCAGCAAGTCCCGTAAGACCGAGCGCCATCAAGAGAGCACTCGAAGGCTCTGGAATGATCGCGAAGGGCGCTGTGCCGGGAGTGGGTGAGTTCAGCACTAGGAAATCTGCCGCATTGTCCCCGGTGTCTACGTTCGCGAAGCGGCGCGCGAGACTGCTGCCCGGAGAAACGTCTGGTGTAGGCGCACCCTCCCCCGCAAAGAACTCCGATGGCGAGAAAACGCCGTACCCAATCGCGTCGAGTACGCCTGTATCGTTCCTGAGAACTACCGAATCGGGGCCATTCTGAAAATCAAAATTCGCCAAAAGATCGGCACCGACAACCGAGCTCGTCCCATCTGAGCGGCGGTCCGCCACAACAAAGACGCCGCCTTCGCCAATCATTCCGCTCAGCACAATCGACGGCCCGATCGCACCGTTGCTTCCATTTACGCCTTCGAGCACCAGCCCACCCAACGAAGCGCCAGGCGTCCCGGCGATCTCCACAAAAACCTGGCCATCATCAGACCCTGTCGCGTCGTAATACACCTCCGACAATACAGGCATCGATTGCGCAGCCTGGGCAAGCACAAATACAAGAAGCGTTCGCGACGCGAGGCTAACTCTGCCAAGGTAATTCCATCGTCTCATCATTCTTTCCCTTTTCGTTTTCGGGACCGCTTCCAAACGGGGGGAGCGCGCGAGAGCGCGCGAGTAAAATTGCTAGCAATCCGNNTCGAGCCCGTTCTGTCAGCCCAACCAACCAACCCAACCCTATTAGTCGCGCATGACCTCACCTCCCCGTGATTCAGCAGCCAACCGATCCTCACGCCACTGGCTCACCCATCCGCCCGTCCAAGCATCAAGCCCCGCCGCCATTTCTCTCGCGCGCGACCGTGCGAGGCGCTCCTCATCGGGTGTGAGCGGAGCCTCCGAGGCGAGCCGCTCTCTTAGACGCTCACGCTCGAAATAGAGCTGATGAATTTCGTCCGAGACGTCGTCGCGAAGACTCAGCCTTTGCCGCAATTCTCGTGAGAGATCGACGGAATCAGACGGATACGCGACTTCGCCTAAGGACCAGTCGAGCTGAACCGACGCGTCGTAAGCCGTCGCCCGGTCTCGGGTGCGGTCGAAGAGATGACGCGTATCACCAGAAACGAAGCTTTGATCCGCGTGACGTCTTTCGTCGCTGTCCAAGTCGACACCAGCCTTAATCGAAAGGTCCGGCCACCAACCGCGACGACGCAAGCCGTCCCAGAGCCTCTCTTCTTGGAGGCGGTCCAGACCCGCATGGGCCAACGCGCGACGGCGAAGGTCGGCAAGCGGTGGGTCCCCCGAAATAGGTGCTCGAGTGACTGCCACATCGCTCACCGGATGCTTAGGACGCTCGACTCCCACGCGGCGGTAAATCGTCGTACCGCACCCAACGATCGCCTCGCCCGCCGATTCGAAGGAGCCACTCGCGACGACATGACAGCCGGTCCCCGCACTCGCCCCGGCAGGACGGTGAAAGCGCGCCAGCAGATCAGTTGCGATAAAGAGACCACGATCTGTTGCGGCTACGACGCCGTTTTGCGTGATCGCAATGCGCGCAATACGAGCGCCAGGTGCGAATACCGGGCGATGGATTATCCAGGGTCCGACTCGATTCACCGAGCCTGGACTCTCGAGGATTTCCGAGATCGCGAAGCGGTCGGGATACACGAGCACAACGCGATTCCGAGTCGAATCGAAGTGGAGATCCACTGGCGCGGCTTCTGATGGTGGCAGCGGAAGCGTTAGTCGCTCCCGTCGAGTAACCCGCAACCCGTTAGGCGTCTCGATACCGAAAATTCGAGTGAGCCCCTGAAGTCCATATAGCCAGACTTCAGTTTCGCTCGTGGGAGCGATCCGATGATCGGCCCCAACGCTCGGGCTCGCGGGTGGAACAATCGCCGCCAGGAAAATCGGCTCCGAAACACCGCCTGTGGAAAGCGATTGAAAAACCTGTCCTTTCGACGACCAATAGGCGCCCGCCTCCGTCGCGACGACGAGCCGTGCGCCCAGGGAGACTATCCGCCGGATTCGATTCGCCGCCTCTCCGCCGCGTAAGTCCCGACGCACAGGGCGCTCCGCCGGTGACCAACGAAATAGCCCTGCGTCCGAGGCGATCCACAACTGACCCTTCTCATCGACAACCAGATCGTTTACGTCCCTCGCGGATGCACGCATACGGTTCGAATCGAGTTCATTCCCCGCTTTTTCCCGAGTGCCACGTATCCAAGCCACCCCCGCTTCGTCGGCAAGCGCGATCGCGCCGTCGCGGCCCAGAGCAAGCGCGTAAATCCGATCCCCACGTCCGCCAATTTTCCCAACTCGGTCCCACCGAAAATCACCCGCGCCTCGGATGGACGAAGATTCATCGAATCCCCGCGCCCGAACGGGGCTGACGAGCGCGGCGACTATCAAACACCCGCTTAGAATCAAAAATCTCTGGATGAACCGGATCGATCGCTGGGGAAATGGAGAAACCATGCCCTATCCCAACGCAAGCCTCGTGCCGAACCCATTCGACGCAGACGGCCTCTAGAACTGATCTCTCAACGATTCTCGGCAAAACGTGAATTGGGCGCCTCAAGCACTGGGTGACGAGAAATTCTCTTCTTTCTCGCGCGCTTGACGAGCGGCCGGGGGTCGCGAAGAATCGGCTCTAATGAAGCCCCCTTTTTGCTCCCACACACGCCGCGTGAGCGCGCCTAGGCCCGCGCGCGCATTCGCCTATCTACTCTCATACCTACTCGCCTTTTTTGTGATGATCGGGACGGGCTGTGCGGGATGGATGGGCTCTTCCGAAGAGTCGCTCGACGACGGCGAGAGTCAGCTACTAATCGCAGCACTCGAAGCCTCAATCGCACGCGACCGAGCCGCACTCGCCGATCTCGTCACTCAGCCCCGCGAGATCGAAACAGACCCTCTTCACGATGATGTGAAATTGCGTGAATTGGTGAACCGCCTGATGAGCGATACCGCAGCACTGGAACGACTGAAGGCGATCCGCGATGCGGGAGTTGCTGATTCATGAGTACGAATGCCACAGGCCCTGTTGTAGTGCTGGCAGGCGGCGTCGGGGCCGCTCGGTATTTGCGCGGTGTAATCAGGGCCGTCCCTCATGAAGACCTCACCATCATAGTCAACACGGGAGATGATCGAGAATTCTACGGCGTCCATGTTAGTCCTGACATCGACATCGTCAGTTACACCCTCGCCGATCGAATTGATGCGGCGCGCGGATTCGGCCTCGCGGGGGACACCTATCATCTCGTCGACCGCCTCGCGGAACTAGGACACGAGGTCTGGTTTCGCCTGGGTGATACCGACTACACGAATTGCCTTCACCGCACGATTCGACTAGCGGAAGGCGCTGGACTCGACACAATCACGGACGAGCTAAGGCGCGATCTCGGACTCGACTTTCAGATCCTTCCCATGTCGAATGCGTCGTGCCCGACAATGATCGAGCTGGAAAGCGGCAGCTCAATTCACTTCGAAGAATATCTGGTGCGAGACGGTGCTCCGACCGACGTGACCGACGTTGACCTCTCCGCCGCCGAAGCCGCCGAGCCCGCTCCTGGAGTCCTCGAAGCCATCGCTCGCGCGGGCACGATCCTAGTCTGCCCGAGCAATCCAATCGTTTCGATCGGACCAATTTTGGCTGTACGCGGCGTACGCGACGCGCTCAATGCCGCAACGGCACCGATCGTCGCCGTTTCACCAATCGTGAGCGGCGCCCCCATCAAAGGCCCCGCCCACACGCTCATGCGTGCCCTCGACATCGAAGTATCGGCGCTCGGCGTCGCCCGGTTCTACTCCGAATGGATCGGGGGCTTTGTCTTTGACGAACAAGATGAAGCGCTTCAGGGCGAGATCGAGCAGCTTGGACTCGCTGCGACTTGTCTCGACACAATGATGGTCGATGCGGCCGTTTCCGAATCCGTCGCGCGTGCGGCCTTAGGCGTGGCGGATCGTCTTCGATGACGATCGCGCTGATCCCAGTCAAAAAGCTCGAGGAAAGTAAATCTCGTCTGCTTTCTAGCCTGCCTAGCGAGACGCGCCAAGCACTGACACTCGCCATGCTCGAAGATTTAATCGAGGCCTTGTCGGCTAGCCGCGGGATTACGCGCATTGCGGTCACTACTCCCGACTCGACCGTTGCCGAGCGCGCAAAGGCCGCGGGGGCAGAGATCATCATGCGCCCCGAGCCTGGCCTTAATGCCGCTCTAGAAGATGGTGTAAATTGCCTCGCCCTAGACAAAGGGGAGGACATTCTCTTCGTGCTAGGAGATGTCGCCGGTGCCCTCGCGGAAGATTTCGACCAGCTCTTGAGGGAAGCATCCGAAGAGACGCGCGGCATCTGGCTCGCTCCTTCCTCGGACGGCGGCACGAGTGCGCTCCTCCATCGCCCCGCCGGCGTGGTGCCATGTTGCTTCGGTAAAGACAGCGCGGCACGGCACAGAGAAGCCGCCGCCGAAGCCGCAGTAAAATATCATGAAACGCCGCTCCTCTCCCTAGCAATCGATCTCGATCAACCCGAAGATCTCGAAGCTTTCTTGGCCACTAAAGGCGGAGGAAGACGCACCCGAGCCCTTCTGACGTCCGCTGGGCTTACTCCCATGAAAAACGCCTAACATAAATCGAAATCCAACACGGCTCTCACTTCGACATCACGCTTCTTTGAGCTGCTCCTCCCTTCTGTTCGCGCCCTCGCGCTACCGAGACCCACCCACATGACCGAAGCCCCCGCCCCTCTACGATTCATCCCTTTGCCCGGCCTACCAGAAGTTGAGCCCGGCACCGACCTTGGCGAAATGATTCGCGAAGTAGCGAAATCCGCTGGCGTTTCCCTCGCGGGCAACATTGTCGTCGTTGCTCAAAAGATTATTTCCAAAGCGGAAGGTCGCCTCGTTAGACTCGAGAATGTCTCCCCGAGCGCCGAAGCTCTGGAGATCGCGGAAGCCCACGACCGCGACCCCCGCCAAGTACAGATCGTGCTCGACGAAAGTGTCCGCATCGTTCGCCGCGGGCATAACGTCCTGATCACCGAGACTAAACACGGATTCGTCTGTGCGAATGCTGGTGTCGACCTCTCGAACGCCCCAGGCGAAGACATCGCTGTCCTGCTGCCACTCGACCCAGATGCTTCGGCGAGAACCCTCCACGAAGACCTCTCACGGGGTGGTGCTCACACCCCTGTCGTCATCACAGACACTTTTGGCCGCCCCTGGCGCGACGGTCTTGTCGACGTCGCCCTCGGCTCCGCTGGCCTAGCTCCGCTTCGCGATGATCGCGGTTCCCGCGACCGCGCCGGTCGCGAACTCCTAGTGACGCAACCCGCGACTGCGGACCAGCTTGCCGCGGCAGCGGGTCTGCTCATGTGGAAGAGCGCCGGCATTCCGGTCGTGATCGTCGAAGGCTTTCCCTTCGAGGGCGATGGCGGCGTGAAGGACCTGCTGCGTGATCCGCAGACGGATCTCTTTCGTTAGTCGTCTTCAGGCGCGGGCACGGACTCGGGCGACCCAGCAGTTGCTGCACTCACCTTCTTGAGCCGGTCGGGATACGCATTCTCGAAACACGTCTTCCAAACGACATCAAGGCCGTCGCCCTTCTCAGACGACGTCACGATCGGCTTTCCGAAGCCATCACCGATCTCTTTGCGAAGCCGCTTCACAGCTTCGGTGCGCTTCATCAACTTAAGCTTGTCAGTCTTGGTGATCACCACGCGGCCGGGGACGTCTTGTTCCGCGAGCCATTCGAGAAGCAGACTTTCGTCTTCGCTCCAATTGCGACGGACATCCTGCAACACAAAAGCCAAGCAAAGCGCTTCACGTTTGGCGAGATAGTCCTCGGCCATACGCTGCCAGCCGGCCCGCTCTGAGCGGGAAACCTTTGCCCAGCCATATCCAGGCAAATCCACGAGACCAATCTCGCCCCAATCCGTGCGAACTTTGAACAACACAAGATCACGAGTCTTACCCGGCGTACTACTTGTTCGCGCGAGTTTTTTTCGCCGCGTGAGTCCGTTCAAAAGGCTCGATTTCCCGACATTAGAGCGCCCCAGGAAGGCGACCTCGGGGAGTCCGCTCGCCGGCAGCATGCCTATATCGGGGGCCGATGCGATGAGTTCCGCGTCAAGAATTTTCATGCCAAGCCTTCTTTCTCGCGATTTCGGTCGCCGATTTTCAAATTCCCACTGGCGCCAGAGGAGAGCTCGGCCAGAACGGGTTCGAGTCTCGTGAGCGCAGTCTCAATGGTGTCCGGCGACAGCGCATAACAGAAGCGTAGTCGGCCTTCCGCCGCTTCGCCGAAGTCGATTCCAGGCGTGATCCCTACATGGGCGCGTTCGAGGAGCTCGAAGGCCAATGCTCGAGAGTCGTCACCAAAAGCCCGCGCGTCTGCCAGGACGTAGAACGCCCCTTCCGGGTCGTGATCGATTCCGAATCCGAGCCTTCGCAGGCCATCGACCAAAAGTGTACGGCGCTCTCCGCAGGCCTCGACAAGATCAGCCGTCATCTGCGCGCCCTCTTCGATCGCCGCAATGCCCGCGTGCTGCACAAAGGAGCTGGCCGATATAAAGAGGTTCTGCTGCAAAATCTGGAGTCTGCGCATGGCCGATTCCGGCGCGACGACCCATCCCAGACGAAACCCAGTCATGGCATATCGCTTCGAGAAGCCGTCCAGGACGAAATGGTTTTCGCCTAACGTGATCGCAGAAGTCGTCTCGACACCGTCGTATACGAGCCCATCGTAGATTTCGTCGGCAATTAGAGTTGGCCCCATCTGCGCGAGGGCTTCCATGACCTCGCGGGGCTGTACCGCGCCGGTGGGGTTTGCAGGGGATCCGATGATGATCGCTTTGGTTTTCGGTGTGATCGCCCGGCGAACCCGCTCAGGGTCGATATGCCAACCGTTCTCGGCCTTGGTCGGAACAAAGATGGGCTTTGCGCCACAGAAGCGTACGAAATTCGGATAGCAGGGGTAATGCGGGGTCGGGATCAATACCTCGTCTCCAGCCTCGACGAGACAGGAGAACACGAGAGTCATCGCGCTTGAAGTGCCCTGGGTCACCAGCACCCGCTCGGGCGTGACCGATTGACCAAAGCGACGCTCGAGATCCTCGGCAATCGCTTCGCGAAGGGGCCAGATCCCGCGGGAATCGGTATAACCGGTGTCGTCTCGGGCTAACGCCTCCATTGTCGCACGGGTTGCGGCGGCCGGCGGAGCAAATTCTGGTTCGCCCAGCTCAAGATGGGCTATGTCGATGCCCGCTCGCTCGAGTTCCGCTGCTCTTTCAAGGACTTCCATCGCCAGAAAGGGCGCGAGCGCCTCGGCTCGAGTGGCCCATCGGGCGGGCGTCGGGGAAATAGGGACTGACATGCACCCCGGTTAGCCCGACGAATCCTCTGCGTCAAGGGATCCAAACGTGCAACTAGTTGAAATCAAAGCCATTTTTGGCACATCTGTTTTTGACAGGACCTCGAACAGGGGATACTGTCGTCGTATTCGGTAACAAGCGTGCATGGGTTTTGGAATTTCGGCCGCAACACCCGTTAAGCGCGTTTCCGAACGGAGCCCAGGCCGAATTCGATGGCGCCGCCGCGAATCGTGACAACGCCACGGAATTCAACAATTGCCATCCCATCCTCGAGGAGACAATCTTCGGAGAGGACCCGAACTCCATGTCCAAGGGTATTCAGATTGCCATCGGTGCTACCGCCATCGCGCTCATGCTGGGCTGGTGGGGAACGAGCCAGATGAACGCTGGCCTGTCCTTCCAATATTTCCAAGACCTCGACGCATTCCATGCGAGTGCGAACCAGATGGTAGGGCGCTCCGCGCGTGTGCATGGCTACGTCGCTAACGCTTCGATCGAACGAGACCTCGAAGGCAAGCGAGTTGTCTTCTCGGTCCAAAACACACCGCCTCACGGCGGTGGACCGATCGGTGAGACGCTCACCGTCGTCTACGAGAGCCTCGAGACGCCGGATCTCTTCAAGGATGGCGCGGAAGTCGTTGTCGAAGGGCAGCTCGCCATGACACGTGGAGACAAGGTCTTCGAAGCGACCAACCTGCTCGCCAAGTGTCCGTCCAAGTTCGAGGCCAAGGTGGGGCCCATGGACGAAGCGACGATCGAACTCTAGGCCCAATCGCCTAACACCGACCATCCGGCTGCCGACCAAAAGAACCACCCAAAATCACGAAGGCCGAGCTTCCCGGTTTGGACCGAACGATTAAACGAATCAGGAAAACATGCCCTCTCCCGAGCCTAAGCTCGATCTGGACGAGGGCTCGGAGATGACCGGCTCATGGCTGACCTCGGACTCTACGCTCTACGCTTGGGTCTCTTCCTATGCGCTCTCGGAATGGGGGCGGGCATTTTTGCCGGCGTCTCCCATCGGGAAGATTGGACGCGGGTTGCTGAGCGCTCGGTGCTGTTGGTCTTCGCTGCGGCTTCGGCGGCGATGTTGGCGCTCTTTTGGGCGCTTGCGACGAACGACTTCTCACTAAGTTATGTGGCGGCTCACTCCGCGCGCACGATGCCCCTGCACTACCGGCTTGGAGCCTTGTGGGGCGGGCAGGCCGGATCGCTGCTGCTCTGGGGTTGGATGCTGACGGCTTACGGCTCCGTCGCCGTGATCTTTAATCGCACGCAGAACCGAAAGCTCATGCCTTGGGTGTGTGTGGCGATGCTCGCGAATATTGCGTTCTTCCTCTGGCTCGTTAATTTCGAGACGCTCCCCTTCGAGCGGGTACCTCACACGAACCGACTCTCTGACGGCAACGGCCTCAACCCCTTGCTTCAGCATCCGGTCATGATGATTCATCCGGTCCTGCTGTATACCGGCTTTACGGGCTTCGCCCTGCCCTTCTCCTTCGCATTCGCCGCAATGGTTACGGGTGAGCTTGGAACGACCTGGTTCCGAACGACTCGTCGTTGGACGCTCTTCGCGTGGAGCGTTCTCTCCGCGGGCATCATGCTCGGCGGACGCTGGGCCTACGAAGTGCTCGGCTGGGGTGGCTATTGGGCCTGGGACCCCGTCGAAAATGCTTCGCTCATGCCTTGGATTGCGGGCACGGCCTATATCCATTCGGTCATGATCCAGGAAAAGCGCGACATGCTGAAGACCTGGAATCTTGTGTTGATCGGTATGACGTACGGCCTCTGCCTCTTCGGCACGTTCCTGACGCGCTCGGGCGTCGTACAGTCGGTTCATGCCTTCACGAACTCCGACAGCTTCGGCCGCATTTTCCTGTCCTATGTGGTGATCACCCTGGCCGTCTTCTCGGTCGCCTTGATCTACCGGCTGCCTCAGCTTCGCAGCCCTAACAAACTTGAGAGCGTTCTCTCCCGCGAAGCCAGCTTCATCATCAACAACTGGCTCTTCATGGCGATCCTTTTCGTCGTGTTCGTCGGCACGATGTTCCCGGTCTTCACGGAAACCCTCGGCGGCGTACGGCGCATTTTGGGCCCGCCCTACTTCAACACCTTCGCCGGCATCCTCGCTCTGCTGCTCATGGTGTTCACCGGCGTCGGCCCCTTGATCGCTTGGCGCAAAGCCAGCGTCGCCAGCCTGAAGCGCCAGTTTGTTATTCCCGCGTCCATCGGCGCAGTCGTCGCTATCGCGGTCATCGTGATCTTCGGCTTCTCCCCTGGTTACTGGGCGATCTCTGCCTGGGGTCTTGGCGCCTTCGTCCTCGCCACGATCTCGCAGGAATACGGCCGCGCCATCGGCGCACGAATGCGCCGCCTGAACGAAAGCGCACCCACGGCACTGCTGACCCTGCTTCGTCGAAATCAACGTCGCTATGGCGGCTACATCGTTCACGCCGGTGTTGTCATTCTCTTGTTAGGTGTCTCGGGCGCTGCGTTCAACGAAGAGAAGCTCGAGAACCTTCGCCCCGGCGATTCGACGACGATCAACGATTTCCGACTCCATTACCTCACGGCGGATGCGATTCCTGCGCAGCATTACGGCGGCGCCAAGGCCCGCGTCGCGCTCTACCGCGGCGGCGATGATGACCGCATGGGAACCCCCCTCGCTGTCATGACGCCGGAGAAGCGGCTCTACTGGCTTGAGCAGCAGCCTAATTCAATTCCGGCGATCTACTCAAGCTGGCGCGAAGATCTCTACGTGATTCTCACTGCCGTCGAGCCGGACGGGTCCGGGACCTTCAAGATCTATCACAACCCCCTCGTAAACTGGGGTTGGGCTGGAGGCATGCTCTTCGTCTTCGGTTGCGTCGTCGTATTATGGCCCCATCCGGAGCGGGCCACGGTTGGCTCTGACGCACCGGCCGCAGGAGAGGCAATCCCTTCATGAGCGCGCTTTTCCGAACACTCGGCCGACCCGCGAGCGTCGCCGTTTTAATCATCGCGTTCTTCGTCCTTGCAGCCGCGCCCGCCCTCGCCCAATCTGGGCCGGATACGGGTCAACCCCCCCCGCCCCCGCCTGGACCCGGCGAACTCACTGTTCAGATTGTCTTAGGCGACACGGACGGCTCGGCCTCTGGTCTTCCAGTCGCGCTCTATGCACTCGGCCCGGACGGTACACCGGGACTCGCGAACGGCGAGACGGATGCGTCCGGGCGTGCGGTCTTCGCAGGAATCTCCAATGACCCGGCGATCATCTACCTCGTCGGTGCACGTTATGCGGAGATTCCCTTCGGTGAGCGCATTACATTCGCGGAGGGCGCGACCGATGTGCTGATCGAAATTAATGTCGCGACGCCCACGGCTGAGATCCAGGGCGTCACGGTCGAAGAAGTCCGAAGTCGGATCGATTGGATGGGCGACCGGATCATCGTCACTGAAATCATTCGTTTGAACAGCTCCGGTGACCGTGTCATCCAGCTTCCATCAGACAATACGGCCGGCCTGTCCATCATTGAGCGATCTCTCCCTCTCGCTGCGAAAGATTTCAACCCTGGCCCCACCTCGATTGGCGACGAACTCGCTTTCGACGACGGGCGTGTTCGTTTCTTTGGTCCACTCTATCCCGGCGAGCAGCGCGTTGAATACCAATTCAGCCTTCCGATCGAGCGCGGCGCTCGCACCCTCGACTTTCCGGTCGAACTGCGCGAAGCCACGGAGCGCGTCGTATTCGTCGCCGGAACCTCCGGCATCGAAATCTCCGGCGATGCACTGACGCCTTCACGCGACCTCAGTTCGGAAACGGGGCAATTGCTCGCGTCTTGGGCTCGCGGCGCGCTGCGAGCAGGCCAACCGCTGAATGTTTTGCTCACGCTCCCCGAAAGCAGACTCGATGGGACGGCCCTCACAATTCCCCGCGCGGACGTTTGGCTCGATCTCGACGACACGCGCGTGAACGCGAACGTCGACCTCAGCTTGAATGTGGCGCCAGGCGCGCCGATCACGGGCACGCCCGAGGCCCCCTTGATGCATGTCGTCATCCCCGACGGGGCCGAGCTTCAGGGCGTCTCTCCGGAGTCGGAGGCCATGGGTCTCGTCCCGACGCCTGACGGAGGCTTCGACGTCATTGGTCCGATCGGCGCTGGCGAACACTCCTTCAGCTATACGTATCGTCTCGCAAGTCGTCCGGACGGCGCCGAACTCGGCATGCGCTTCCCCCGTGAAATTCAGACGCTGAATGTGCTGATCGCCGATACCGGCCTTGCCCTCGACAGCAGTCGACTCCATCGCCGGCGGCCGTTCCGGAATGGCACCCGAAACTATCTCCACCGCGAGGCGTATAACGTCACCAATACGGAAGTCGTCGACCTACGGCTCGAACCGTTGCGGGCGACCGGCCTTCCGCGGAATGCCTCGATCTCGATCATCGGCGGAGCCTCGCTCGCCGGGGCCTTCTTCATCATCTCGCCTTTACTTGGCGCGCGACGTCGCGAGGAGGCAGGCGACCCCGAACTCGATCGACTGCGCGAAGAACGCGAGGCCGTCTATGTGGCCATAGCCGACCTCGAACACGATTTCGAAACCGGCAAGCTCGAGTCGGCTGACTATGAAGCCATGCTCAGCCAATTCAAGGATCAAGCGATCGCGCTAATGCGGAGCGAACGCGAACGAACCGACAAAGCAGCGCCCATAACGGCGGCAATCTCAGCATCGCCCAACGACAGCAGCAATGAAAAAAACGATCATGCCGGAATAGGCGATACGGCCGAAAGTAAACCAGCATCCCTCTCCGCACTCATCGACACCAACTACACCGCCCCGACAACCAGCACGTTCTGCCCGAGCTGTGGCGGCCGAATCGATCCAAAGTGGCGCTTCTGCTCTCATTGTGGCGGCGAGCTGCAACCCTCGGAGGCGTAGGATGGGCCCGGTCCGGCTGCGCGGAACCAGCATCGAAAAGCGCTACGGGCGCGTCGCTGCTCTGCGCGGGATCGATTTCGAGATCGCACCCGGCGAAGCAGTTGCACTCCTAGGAGCCAACGGCGCAGGCAAGAGCAGCCTGCTCAAAATCCTCGCGGGACTCTCAAAGCCGAGCCACGGCCAATTCGGCGCCTTCGTTGACGGAGGGACGCCTCCTCTCGATCGCAGCAGCCTGCGAGCAGCGGTGGGTTATGTTGGGCACGCGACGCTGCTCTACGGGGAGCTTTCCGCACGTGAGAACCTCGACTTCGCGGCGCGCCTCTATGGACAGCGTGCGAATCAAGAACGCATCGACCAGGTACTCGAGGATTTCGCCCTAGCGAATGTTGCGGATCGCCGCGCAGACACCTTCTCTCGCGGGATGGCGCAGCGCCTCGCGATCGCTCGAGCGGTCATCCATCGGCCCGGGCTTTTGCTTCTGGACGAACCCTTCACCGGACTCGACGAACTCTCAGCCGAACGACTCTCCGAACAGCTTGGCCGACTCCGGAGCGAGGAACGAGACGCCGAAGCAAACGGTGGAACTCCTTCACTGGTCGTCGTCACCCACGATCCACGCCGCGCCACTGAACTCGCTGATCGAGCGATCCTTCTGCATCACGGCATCATTCGCGCAACACCAAGCAAGCAGCATGCGGAAGAATTCACCGCCGATGCTCTTCGATCGATGCTAGGCGAGTTCGCACGCGAAGCGAGTCATGCCGCATGAACGTCGCATGGGCTCTTCTCTGGAAAGATCTCGCAACGGAGTGGCGGTCCCGCGATCGAATCGTCGCGATGACCGTCTTCTCTTTCCTCATTATCGTCGTCTTTCAATTTGCCTGGCCAAATATGGAACCCGAGCAGATCGCACAGCTTGCGCCCGGCATCCTTTGGGTCACCTATGTCTTCGCCGCGGTCATCGGGCTCGGCCGCACGTTCTCGACGGAACTCGAGAACGACGCGATGACGGCGCTAGCCCTTGCTCCCGGCAATCGTGGCTGGATTTTCCTGGGAAAGGCAACGGCAACGTGGGTACTGATCACTGCCGTGCAGGCGATGGCGGGACTCGTCTTCGCACTCTTCTTCCGTGTCGACCTCACGATTGGCCTCTCAGGAACCGCCACGATCGTCGCTCTGGCAAACGTGGCCATCTGCAGCGTCGGCACCCTGCTCTCCGCGATGAGCGTACGCAGCCGCTTCCGTGAAGTGCTGCTTCCGGTGCTGCTGATTCCGACGCTGATCCCGGTCCTCGCCGCCGCAGTGACTGGCACGACGGCTACGGTCGCCGGCGAAGCACTCGCCCTAACGACCCTCCAACCGCTGATCGTGATCGGCGGGATCTATTTCATTCTCTGTTTCCTACTCTTCGACTTCGTGCTCGACGAATAGCCTCGCGTATCCCTCCGGAGACTCCGCATGACGAACTCCTCCTCTTCTGCCTCTCCGACCCCGGCGACTTCCTCGAGTCCGTCCGGTAGCGACCGGTTGGGTCTCACGCTCAAGCTACTCGGCTGGGCAATACTCGGTCTATTGCCGCTCTACGCGTGGACCGTCTCAACAGCGCCCATCGATTCAGTCCAGGGCATGATGCAGAAGATCCTCTACGTCCATCCTCCTTTGGCCTACGGGGCCTATTTGGGATTCGTCGCGACCGCGATTGCTGGTGGACTCTTCCTTTGGCAAGGGCGTGAGGTCCATGACCAACTCGCGATCGCCGGCGCGGAAGTCGGCACGCTCTTCTGCACGTTGATGCTGATCACTGGCCCAATATGGGCGCGTGGTGCATGGGGGCCCGGAAACTGGTGGGTCTGGGACGCACGGCTCACGCTGACGCTGCTCCTCTGGTTCGTCTATCTGGCCTACATGCTCCTGCGCAGCTTTACGGAAGGCGATGAACGCGCGGCGCGATTCTCTTCCATCTACGGGATCCTCGGCGTCGTTCTCATACCTCTAAACTATTGGATCATCGATCTCGTCGGCGGCGCGATGCACCCAGACAATCTCGAATTCGAGGAAGAGAGTTCGAGCTTGGGTGTGGGGATGGGCCTTCCCTTTTTCGTCGGGAATTTGACGCTCTTTTTCGTGTTCATCTACCTGCTCGTGCTGCGCTGGCGAGTTGGCATGCTGCGCACAGAGGCGGAGCGAGCCGAATTCGACTCGCGCAGGATCTGATCCGCCAGACGCGACACGAAATGACCTCCTTGTGTGGAAATGCCACTATCTCAGCGCCTCTGATCGCACCTCCCTCGGCGTCGCCCTCCGAAAATCAAATCGTGGTTGACAATGACCCGGTGACCGGAAATATTAGTTGAGAACGGGTTCGCCCTGTCATGCGTTCGTCGCCCTCTTGCCGAGAAGGAGACTCCACTTCCGCGATCGTGATTCTTGCTCGTAACGCCCCCAAAAGAGGCGCCCGCGACGCGAGTCCTCACCTCCCTGTCCCAGTGCCCCCCCCAAGCGTCCCCCTCTCGTCGGCCATGCACCGAGGCGATCGTGCCTCACTCGAAGGCATGACACAGGCAGATTGGGCCCGCCGGCACTGCGACGAAAATTGCGCACCTCGCGGTGGATGGAACTCTTCTTCCCAATTGTGGCCCGAACGTGACCGGGAACACCTAAATCGCTTTGCCTCTAGTCCGTTTGCGCGGAACCGTGACCTGCCTAAACGCGGGCTGCACGAGTCGCTGAGCCCTTCGACATTTCTTTTAGAAGCACACAAACCGCGCGTGGTCCGGCTTGGAGGCAATCGATCAGCAACTACATCGGCTAAAGTGGGGCAGTTCGCACGAAGCCGGAACCGGTCGCTCTCAGGCACCGTCCATGGCACGCGACTTGCTCTACTACTCCACCATATACCCGGTGAATAATCTGCCGGCGTCACTCCGGTGAATAAGCAACCGACCTCGTAGAACACAATCGAGGGGATCGGCGCAACGAAACCCGGATACGATTCAAACCAGAAATTTTTCACGCGAAGAAGGGCCGACGAGGCGGCTTCGACGCGATGACCCAGGGAGCCCTCCAGTAAAATGGCCAGCATGAAACGCGGCGTTGGATATTGCGAGAACACGGATTGCGAGGATTACGCCAAGGGCGTGTTCCTCCTCAATCACGGCGACACCTTCTATTGCCCTCGCTGCCGGCAGCTCGGAAAGGTCGAGAAGGAGCGAGGGTTCTATACGGGCAACTCGGACATCTTCAAAGAGGTCCGTGTTGAATACAACTTCGATCCGATCAATGGCGTCTATCGCGAGATTGCGATCGTGCGGGACGAGAGCCTCTGGGGACGTAACAACGTCTACACGCTCCAGTCTCCTCTCATCAAGACGGAGAAGCGCGCGCTCAAGGTTGCCGAGGCCATCCTCGCAAACTTGAACCGCTACCGAGGACTGCTCAACGGCGACGACATTCCGCGTACGACGGAGATCATTCTCTCCTTCGATGATCCCTTTGACGAGTTCTCTCGCAAGCTCAAGCAGCTCTCGAAGGAATGGGAAGCCAGCGGTCTTCGCGAACAGCAGCGCTAGGCGTCCCTGCGGAAATTGCGATTGACCAAAATTGAATCGGCCGGTCACGATGCACTCATTCGCGCCGCACAAGCAGACCCACCGGCGATCGTCATTCTCGACCAGCCCTAGAAGCTCAGGCAAAGTGCGCCGGCCATTCTCGAACACGTCGAGAACGAATTCGAAGCCGTAGCAAGCGTCCGCTCCACGGTTTATTTCGTGCGACGATCTCCCTGATTTCCGGCCACTCGCCGCGTAAAGCGCCTGCAGGCGCCCCTATCCATGCCAAAGCGCTACTCAGACTGCGCAGGCAAACCCCGCCAGCGCATCCCGAGATCAATCTTCATCGCCTGCCAAATCGTACGGAGTCCTTGCGACTCGGCCATAGCAACTGGTTCGGCCGTTCCGGGCAATGCCCGAGCAAGGGGGGCTAGATACCAAGGGAATAACCCGTCGGGCAGCCCATCCACGGAGAACCACCCAACTCGCGGAGTCTCACTCGATGGAGTGATTTGACCCGAGACGACGCGACAGCGATACACCCGCGCGATATGCGGACGAAAGCCGGTGCGAGTCCAGTCCCCGACGTGACGGTCGACCGCAACCTCGAGACCAGTCTCCTCTCGCACTTCACGCACGAGGGTCTCCTCCGCCTCTTCATCTGCTTCGGGCGTGCCTCCCGGCAATTCCCATCCGAACAGATCGGCACGCAGACTCAGGAGGACTTCGAGCGGCGGAGCGCTCGCTTCTTCATCGCGACTCTGGTCCGGCGAACCAGCGGCCGATCGGAGAATGACGGCCTGACTGATCACAAGCGGGCGAGATTCGCTGACCCGCGGAGCAACAAGTCCCCACCAGCCGCTTTGGGCGTAGTCGGCAAGCCCGCCCCACAGCCGCCCAAATCGGCCGCGCGTATGGACCGGCCTTCGACTCCCATCCGACCATCGGCCGAGCTGATGACCACTCGGGTCAGTGGAGTATTTGGGGTCACGAGGGCCCGTTTCGCTCACGTTAGTCGATGATCTTGTTGAGCGGGTTCTCGACGATGCCACGTGCCCCTGCCTCATGAAGCCTGGGCAGAAGATCACGTACAAATGATTCTTCAACGATCACGAAAATATCGATCCATGTCGGATCCGCGAGCGGCGACAACGTCGGCTTCCCGGCATCCGGCAGCAGAGCGAGAACGCCGTCCATCTTGTCCTTAGGCACGTTCATCGAAAGGCCAACTCGCGTCGCGGCGGCAATCGCGCCCATCAACAGCATCTTGAGCCGTTCGATTTTGCCGACCTTCCACTCGTCCGCGAGGCATCCATGGTGTGCAATCAATCGCGGCGTGCTCTCGAGGAGCAGGTCTATCACACGCAGGTTATTCGCGCGCAAACTTGACCCCGTCTCCGTCACATCCACGATCGCGTCAGCCAGGACGGGAGGCTTTACTTCCGTCGCACCCCATGAGAACTCAAGCTGCGCCGTCACGCCGAGGTCTGCAAAATAGCGTTCGGTCATTCCCATCACTTCTGTCGCGATGCGCTTCCCTTCTAGATCCTTTGGCGTCTGGAACGGAGAGTCGTCCTTCACTGCGAGGATCCACCTAACCGGTCCGTAGTTCGGCCAAGGCGCACGGAGGTCAGCGATTTCGGCGACATCGGCTCCGGATTCGATGACCCAGTCGAGGCCCGTGATCGCGCAATCGATCACTCCTTGCTCGACATAACGTGCCATCTCTTGCGGGCGAATCAGGATGCATTCGATTTCAGGATCATCAATCGTCGGATAATAGGAACGCCCCGAAATGCGGACGTCGTAGCCCGCCTTCGCAAAAAGCGACGTCGTCGTCTCTTGCAAACTGCCCTTAGGCAGACCGATGCGAAGTTTGTGACCCACTGCGGGTGATGAGGGGGATGCGTTAGCTGTGGAATCTGAGCTCACTTTTTATAGACCTCGTCGGGATCGAACACCTGAGTGCCGACGTCCTCAATCGCTCCGCCGTCGATGCGGCGGAAGAAACAATTTCGTTTTCCGGTATGGCATGCGGCTCCGCCGACCTGATCGACTCGCAAGACCAATGCGTCTCCGTCACAGTCGACGTACATGCCCTTGAGATTCTGAACGTTTCCGCTCTCTTCACCCTTATGCCAATACTTCTTACGGCTGCGGCTCCAATAAACAACTTGGCCCAGCTCAAGAGTTCGCCGAAGCGACTCCTCGTTCATGTAGGCAACCATCAGCACTTCGCCGGTTTCGTCGTCCTGGGCGATCGCAGTGACGAGACCCCCGCCCTTTTTAAAGTCGATGATGGAGGTCGGGTCGATCGCGTCGGCACTCATGAAATCCTCGGGGTCCTCTGCGATCGTGTGCAAGCCAGTTGCCATTCGACGAGCGCGGAAGGGAATGAAGGGCGCCGAAGCTACCCATCTCGAAGGGCCGACGCCAGAACGTCGGCCAAGCCGGCGAGTTTCGGCCAATTCTCCCCACGGGCGTATCGCGTGTCCCGGGCATTTCGCTTGCCAGTGTGGACCGTCTCGCTGGTAAGGATCCCGGAAGCGACAAGCCAGGACAGCGCGTTGTTCAGACTAGTAGGGCTGAGCCCCTCCGCGCGGCGACCTAGACCGAGTAGCTGCGCCCCTTCAAAGCCGAGCTCGGCTTCATTGATAAGGCCACTGCGCAAGACGCCATCCTGCGATGACTCCATCCAACTGACCAGGACGCGAATGATCGCTTCGTAGCATTCTACGACGCCCCGGGTCTGTTCGGCGAATACGTTGAGCGGTCGGCGACCGGAAGCGGTCGCGCGCCATACGCCGAGTTCATCCTGCTCGACCCAGCCCTCACTCTCAAAATGCTCGAGAACCGCCTCGCCTCGGGTCAAGAACAGCTCGCGAGAGGCGTAATACTCGCGGTAGAAAATCTCGACCCAGGTTTCGAGTTCCTCGTGAACTCGGGCGCTTTCGAGTCCCGCAAGCGCCGCCCGCGCGAGCGCGCTTGGAATCACGAGAAAGTGCGCAATCGAGTTTCGATAAATATCGAGGGCTCGGCGACGACTCTCTTCGAAGTAAAGAATCTCTCCACGCTGATCCAGTCGCGAGCGAACGAGATCGCTTCGCTCCAGGAATGCAATGGACTCACGAAGCTCCGGAAGATCATGTTCGAGGGCTGTCGTGAGTCGAACCCCCTGCAAGCGAAGGAGTGCCGAGACGTCCTGCATCCCCGAAACCATTTCGTCCCGCAATACGCCGCGATGAGGTGCACTTAACAAGACCGCCGCTGCAACTGAGGTTGCATTAGCCACCGTGGCCCAACCAATTCGTTCAACGAGAGAATGGCCAAGGCTTTTCACGAATTCGCGTTTGTGGGCCTCCAGGGCCTCGCGGACTTCCGGCGAAGACACTTTCCCGCGCTGTAGGGATTCGAATCGTTCCCTTTGACTTCCCAACGCATTCGCCAGAGAGATCGGCTCGCCGAAGCTCACATGCACCGAGCCAAAGCGGCGCTGAAGATATTTTCGTGCGCGGAATAGCCCTAGCACACTCTCTTCGGTCTTCTTTCCACCGTCGAGTTCTTCGACCATCCCCGACTCTTCGACGAGTCGCTCGTAGCTAATCGCGATCGGGACAAAGAAGAGATCGCGGCGATTGCTTTCAAGGAACGCATCGACATCCCAGGAGAGCATCCCCAAGCGCGGTTCGAGGGTCTTGCCCGTCCGCGAACGTCCGCCCTCGATAAAGAACTCCTGCGTAAACCCTTCACGAATCAGATACGCGACGTAGGCGCGAAAGACTTCTTTATACAAAGGATCATCGAAGGATTTTCGCAGATAGAAGGCCCCCATACCCCGGAACAGGTATCCAAAGGGACCGAATGCCATGTTGTCCCGCGCCGCTATGTGCGGAGGCACGAGATAGTTTTGATAGAAGAGCCACGACAGAATCAAAAAATCGAAATAGGAGCGATGGCTCGGAACTAAGACGATTGGATGTCGTTTCGCGTCCTCTGCGACCTCTGCCAGTCTATGCACCTCAATCGAGGCAAATAGACGCTTGAATAGCCCGCCGACTGTGGCCGCACCAACCGCGAGCCAAGTCGAGCTCATGTCCGCAGAAATCTCTCGAAAGAACTTCTCGACCTCGCGCTCCGCTTTTCCAGCGGACCCGCCGGACGCGCTCGCCCTCGTCGCCATAGCCGCACGCACACCCGAATCCGCCAGCACTTCACGCAGCACACGCCATCTAGGACGCAAGGTGGGTCCCTCGACAACCTTCTCCTCGCGATAGAGATGGATCAGGACCGCGCGACGAATTTTTCGGGTAAGCCGCTCCCAGTCGCTATTTCGCGCGTCCTGGGCGGCACTCGCCTTCGCATATAGACCGACATCGATCGCGGCACCAACCTTCACCGTCAGGCTTCGGTAGGTAGATAGAAAGCGAGCCACTTTTGCGAAGTCGGAAGGTCTCGCAAGAGAGCCGTAATCTACATTAAGGAAACGGTTTTGCGTGCGAGGGCCCTTTCGCCAGAAAATTGCAAGAGGCACCACGAAGACTTCGCGGCCTGGGTGCGTCTCCACCACTTCTCGTACGGCTTCGCCTAACAGCTCCAGTTCATCATTTCGCTTGACGCCCTTGCGGCGCTTCAGAAAAGCGCGAAGCCGCTGTGTCCTCAGAAAGAGGAAAAGGCTCTTTCCCGCAGCGACATGATCGCGGACGATCTCGCGATCCTCGCTGTGCTCGACTTCCCGAGGTCGCGCGCGTTTAATACGGAGCAAGAGGGGGAGAAGCTGCAGCAGCGGACGGTAGTAGTAGAAATGAATCGCATTCGCAAAACCTGATAGGCGGAGGCCGTGTCGCAGGAAGAGCGCGTTAAACAGGAAGTAGTCGAGGCGACTCGAATACCGCATCACATAGACGACACTGCCCCGCGCTTCGAGCGCCTTCAGCCGTTCCACGACCGCATCATCGAGCGCAAAATGCTTGAAATAGCGATTCGCGAAGAAGCGAAAGAACAGATTGAAGCGAGCGGTCATTGAGGAGCGCGCCGCTAAACGATCCGTCGACTGGGAAAGTGTGTCGCCTCCTGTGCCGGCTGTCGCATCGCTGGCCGGTAC
>DGPZ01000102.1:51630-120355 GCA_002390675.1 Deltaproteobacteria bacterium UBA4427 | reverse complement strand
AGGACGTTGATGCTCGTGGCGATCGTTGTGTCGTTGCCAACAAAGTCGAGAACTGCGTCGCAGCCGCGGCCCTCTGTTAGTTTCATGATTTCGCCAGCAAGATCCTCGCGATTAGAATCTAGACATTCATCTGCGCCCATTTCCTTCGCACGAGCCAGCTTGTCCGGCGCGATGTCCGCCACAATGAGTCGCGCGCCAGTCAGAATCTTGATGTACTGAATTGCGAACCCGCCAAGTCCTCCCGCGCCAATCACGAGTGCCGTTCTGCCTTTGGTCAGCTTCTCCTGCACCCGTCGCACGCCGTGGTAGGAAGTCGTGCCTGCATCCGTAAGCGGGCCAGCAAGCTTGGGGTCGAGCTTCCCGAGAGGAATCAGGGGGCGAGTGCTTTCGATCACGATGTAATCGGCGATTCCGCCGTTCATACCGTACCCGCGGCCTCGCTGGTTCATTTCACAGGCGTTGTCATAGCCCGCATCGCATTCGAGGCACGCACCACAAGAACGCGTAGACACTAGAGCGACGGGAGTGCCTTCTTCATGGCCGTTGACGCCCGGGCCGAGACGATCG
Organism: Deltaproteobacteria bacterium UBA4427; assembly: GCA_002390675.1. Taxonomy (GTDB): domain Bacteria; phylum Myxococcota_A; class UBA9160; order UBA9160; family UBA4427; genus UBA4427. Next base: position 119,788 of record DGPZ01000102.1, on the reverse strand, counting down.
ATCCAGCCGCCGATTTCGTGCCCGAGGGTAAAGGGCATTTGCCATCCCATGAACTGCTCCATGGCAGCTGGGAGTTCCGGCATGTGCAGATCACTTTGGCAAAGGCCATTGCCTGCAACTTTGATTCGGACTTCACCGGGCCCCGGTTCGGGAACGTCGGTCGCGACGAGTTCGGGGGGCGACTGCCATTGGGTCATGCGGAACGCGCGCATCGTATCGGGCAAACTCTGGATCTCCCTTCGAAACCGGTTCCCCGAGTTCGATCGTGAGTAGAACCTTAGTACGAAGGAACGAGATGCTCATCCCGTTTGGGCTCGGCAGTTGCGTCAATTTTCGAATGAACGTAAGCAAAATGACGTCAGATGCAGAAATGAACCCGAACTCGTGAAGAGCCTTCGCCGTTTTTCGTTTGAGGCTCTATCGTTCTCTGAGCCCACTTACTCTAGTGAACGGCTTCGGAGTGACTCGACCATGAGCAATATATTGATCCAGAACGCGAACCTCGTCGATGGTACGGGGGCTCCCGCTCGCCTAGCGGATGTCTTAGTTGATGCGGGAAAGATCGCCGCGATTGAGGAGCCGGGACGGATTCCACCGGATGGGGTGGAGGTGATTGATGCGAAGGGTTTGCTCCTGACCCCTGGCTTCGTCGATGTGCACACGCACTACGATGGCCAAGTGACGTGGGATCCGATTCTGACGCCTTCTTCTTGGCACGGCGTGACGACTGTTGTTATGGGGAACTGCGGAGTGGGTTTCGCGCCGGCCAAAGCCGATGAGCGTGGCTGGTTGATCGAGTTGATGGAAGGCGTCGAAGACATCCCCGGGACGGCTTTGCACGAAGGCATTAAGTGGGATTGGGAGAGTTTCCCCGAATACTTGGATGCCCTAGATAAATTGCCGCGAACCTTGGATATCGCGACTCAGATTCCTCACGGCGCGCTGCGGGTCTATGTGATGGGCAAGCGGGGCGCAGATCAAGAGCCGGCGACCGGAGAAGATCTGGACCGGATGGCAGCGCTCGTTAAGGAAGCTGTGGAGGCCGGAGCGCTCGCTTTCTCAACGAATCGGCTTCCTGGGCATACGAGCATTCATGGAGACCCGGTCCCCGGGACCTTCGCCCCTGCGGAAGAACTAACAAGAATGGCGCAGGCTGTTGTGGACGGTGGCGGAGAGATTCTACAGGTCGTTCCAGCAGGTGCCGGCAATGAAGAAGCGGGCGCGATTCCGCGCGAAGTCGATCTCTATGCGGAGATCAGTTTGGCGACAGGCGCGACTGTGACCTTCTCGGCGCCACAGAATCATCCTTATCCCGACGAATGGCGTGAGGTCATGGCCAAATGCCGTGCCGCCTTCGCGAAGGGGGCCAAGGTTATTCCCCAGGTGTTGAGTCGTGGGTCGGGGCTCATGCTCTCTCTCGATACGTTTAATCCATTTTCCTATACCGAGGCCTATCAAGCGATTCCAAGCGAGCCACACGAGGATCGAATCGCGGCGTTGCGCGATCCATCAAACCGCGAGGCGATTCTGACGGCCGCGACGGAAAATAATCCGAGCATGATGATTCTCGGACCGGCGCTGCATAGCACTTTCGCAATGGAGGAAGGGGTCGTCTTCGAGCCCGACGTATCGGATTCGATTGGGGCTCGAGCAGAGGCTTCGGGCGTCGAACCGATGGAGTTAATCTACGACACGATGGTTGACCTCGCCGAGCAGTCGACGGATGGCAAGACGCGGGTGTTGGCGGTTTTCTTCAGTGGTTATGCAGAAGGCAATCTGGACGCGGTCGAAATTATGATGCGAGATGAGATCAGCGTCTTAGGGTTGGGCGACGGCGGCGCACATTGCAGCATGATCTGTGATGCGAGTTGGCCAGCCTTTGTTCTGCAGCATTGGGTTCGTGACCGGACGCGTGGCGCGAAGATCGGCATCGAAGAAGCCGTGAAGATGATGAGTAAAGAAGGCGCGGATCTCTACGGATTGGGCGACCGAGGAACGATTGAAGTCGGCAAGCGCGCCGATGTCAACGTGATCGACTTGGATGAGGTCGAACTTCAACTTCCCGAAGTCATAGATGACCTCCCGACAGGGGCTTCGCGGATCGTGCAGAGAGCGAAGGGCATTAAATTCACGCTCTGCGCCGGGGAGGTCACCTTCCGTGATGGCGAGCCGACAGGTGCCCGGCCAGGTCGCTTGATCCGAGGGAAGCGCTAGGCAGGGTAGTTGACTGCGTAATCGATTGGATAGCGGTTTTGAAACCGGATTCGTTAGGCGAGCGTTTAGACCCGCATTCGGGTCAGGCTCGCAGTGAACGACAAAATCGTGATGGTTGGGATCGCAGCGGTTCGGCTTGCTTACGGCTCTATTTTGAGGCGGAGGTGACCGGGGGAGCCTGAAGAGCTTCGAGGGCGGAACAGCACCGACTCCTCGGCGTTTGGCGCGTGGGCCTATTTCGGCCTCTTTTTGTACGCCACGACTTTGCCACCAGCTTCTTTCCAGCCAGTGAAGCCGCCTTCGAGGTGGCTTGCGTTTTGAAGCCCGAGGCGTCCTGCGACTTGGCAAGCTAGGGCTGAGCGCCAGGCAGAGGCGCAATAGAAGACGAAGCGTTTATCTTCCTGGAAAATCGGTCGCGCGTAGGGACTATCGGGATCGACCCAGAATTCGAGCATGCCACGGGGCATGTGAAGAGCGCCCGGGAGCTGTCCTTCGCGCTGTAGTTCGCGGATGTCGCGGAGATCGATCACGACGATTGTGTCATCGTCGATCGTTTTTTGCAGCGTCTCGATCGTGATCGTCTCGACGTCTGCGTTTGCCTCTGCCAGTAACGTCTTGAAGCCCACACCATTATGGATAGTCATCGCTTGTCCTCTCGCATGTCGCTGCTGGTGTGTGGATCGATATGGACGTCGAGTTTAGGCCATCGCCCAGAGAATCTCGCGCTTGCGCATTCGGAGGGAAACTTCCTAGCCTCCGGATTCCGCCCGCGACCTCTACCCACCCAGGCGGCAGGAGAATCCGATGCAGTATCCCCTCCGCTCAATTTGTTTGTTTATCACCGTTCTGGCTACGGCGTCTCGCTCGTTGGCGGCCGATGAACTGCCGGAACTCTATTGGGGTGATACCCACGTCCATTCCGCTTACTCCCTCGACGCGAATCTATTCAACAACTTTAGTCTTGGGCCGGAAGTCGCATACCGTTTTGCGAAGGGCGAAGAGATACGAACAGATGCGGGAGCGTTTGCGAAGTTATCTCGCCCTCTCGACTTTCTTGTTGTTTCTGATCACGCCGAGTACATGGGCATATTCAAGATGATTAGGGAGGAGCATCCGGCGGTCTCCGGCTCGGAGACGGCGCGTCGGGTCAAGCAGTTGATGGTCGAGAACCCGATCTTCGGACCGGAGGATATCAATGCGCTGAACCGGCTCTTGAACGGCGATCCCATGGCCGAGGATGAAAACCTGCAAAGGCTCGTTTGGGATGAAGTGATCGATATCGCTGAACGGATGAACGAGCCGGGTCGTTTTACGACGATCGTGGGCTACGAATGGGGCTCTACACCGGGCGGCAATAATCTTCATCGCAATGTCCTCTTTCGAGACGGGCCTAACAAGACTAAGCAAATTCTTCCCTTCTCTTCGGTACATAGTGATATGCCGGAAAGGCTTTGGGACTTTCTTGCAGAATATGAGGCAAAGACGGGCGGCGAAGCATTTGCGATTCCGCATAACTCGAATCTGAGTAACGGACGCATGTTCGCCGTCGAGGATTCGGACGGGAGCCCGATCGATGCAGCGCACGCGACGGCGCGTGCGCGTTATGAGCCTGTCGTGGAGGTGACGCAGATCAAGGGGGACAGCGAAACGCACCCATTCTTGTCGCCAGATGATGAATTTGCGGACTACGAGCGATGGGACGAGACTAATATTTTTGGGCTTGAGAAGACGAATTCTGCGATGCACGCGGGAAGTTACGCGCGGGCAGCCCTCAAGAACGGACTCCTGCTGCAAGCGCAGATCGGGGTGAACCCGTTTCGCTTCGCGATGATCGGGAGCACCGACTCGCATACCTCCCTCGCGACCGCGGACGAGGACAACTACTGGGGCAAGACTGCGAATATGCCGCCCGGGAGTAATCGCGCGGAAGGGCCCTTTATTCGACCGATTGGGAACGATGCCAATCCGACCATGAATTGGGAACAGGCAGCGGCGGGTTATGCCGGAGTCTGGGCCAAGGAGAATAGTCGGGAAGCGATCTTCGATGCGATGCGTCGGGGCGAGGTCTATTCGACTACTGGTCCAAGAATCGGCGTTCGCTTCTTCGGCGGCTGGAGCTTTGCGGGAGTCGATGCGCGGTCGAGTCATCCCGCGCGCGCAGGCTACGGGAAGGGAGTGCCTATGGGGGCGGATCTGCCGCTTCGAGCCTCCCCTCGCCCTGACGAAAAACAGATGCCGCGCTTCTTAATATTGGCTTCGCGGGATCCGGAGACAGCGCCGCTTCAGCGTGCGCAGGTCGTGAAGGGCTGGGTTGACGCAAACGGCGAAGCGCAGGAGAAGGTCTTTGACGCGCACGTGGCAGAGGATGGTGTCGTCGGACAATCAGAAATCGCCGTTGTTTGGAGCGATCCCGAATTCGATCCAAAGGCGCTCGCGTTCTACTACTTGCGTGTGCTCGAAGTGCCGACCCCGCGCTGGAATGCGATCGATGCTGTGCGCTACGGGAAGTCGATTACTGGTATGACGGTTCTGCACCAGGAGCGCGCTTACACCTCGCCCATTTGGTACACCCCGCCGGAAGCAAAGTGACCCCTGCGATCCAGAGCGTCCAAAGCAGGAAGCGGTCCGTGATGTTGTTGGCTGCCCCTAGGAAGTAGAGGCCTCAGGATCCTTGCTGAGCCTACGGCCGATCTGTCTTCGGCTCGTTTTTGAAGGGGCTGGGGCTCGAATAGATCGCCAGAGCCAGCGTGGCCCGGAAAGTCGAAAGGCTATAATAAGCCATTAAAAACAGTGGTTTATCTATTTGGGAACACGTTCGCTAAAGAGCTGCCCGACTATCGCCCCTTGAAGACCGGATCTCGGCGGTGGATGAAGGCCTTGATCCCTTCCAGCGCGTCTTCGCTCTCGGTGCAGAGCATCTGCAGCTCGGTTTCCCGATCGATCGTGCCACCAAGATCGCTCGTCGCCGCGGTTCGGACGGCGTCTTTGGCATAGCGGAGGGCGAGGGGGGCTCGGCCGGCGAGGGTCTTGGCCCATTCGCGTGCCTCGTCCATAAGCCGTTCCGACGCGACGACACGATTGCAGAGGCCCCATTCGAGGCAGCGCTCGGCAGAGAGTTTCTCGCCGGTAGCGATGATTTCGTAGGCCCGCTTGCGGCCGATCGTGTTTACGAGATGCCACGTCGCACCGCCGTCGGGCACGAGGCCGATCGCGGCGAAGGCCTGATAGATGTAGGCGTCTTCTGCCATGATCGTGAGGTCGCAGTTCATGGCATACGCGCTGCCGATGCCGGCGGCGGCGCCTTGGACGGCGCTGATCCAGGGCATTGGGGCATTGGCGATCGCCATGAGCACCGGGCGATGGTCCTGCTGAAGATGATCTGCGGTCGTGCGGCCTTCGCCGAGTTCGGAGCGGAGGTCGGCGCCGGCGCAGAAGCTCTTACCGTTTGCGGCGAGGATACCGACGCGGATTTCCGGATTTTTGTTGAGCGAGCAGATCGCCTCGAGCATGTCGTCGAGCATGGCCGTATCCATCGCGTTCAGCTTCTTAGGCTCATCGAGGGTTAGCACCGCGACGTGTCCGTCGCTCTCGACGGTGATGTGCTCGTAGGACTTCAGGTCGGGCAAGGCAGACGCATCAGACAAAAGGGAAACTCCTAGCGCGTCAGTCGACGCGGAAATCGGGGATCGGGTTGTGGCGGGCGATGGCTGAGCCGTAGGGGCCGCAGAGCATTAGATAGCGAGTGCAGCGCTTGTGGAAAAGTCGGACGAGTTCGACATCATGCTGTCCCTCATCTTTAAGCACAAAACGTTCGAGGGCCGCGTCACCTTCTTGCCATGTCGCCGGTCGCATGCCTAACAGATCTTCGAGATCGTCCAGGTTTGCTTCGTCGACCGCCGCGCCGATTTCGTCCGTGCGCGCGAGATGTCGCGCGACCCGAAAGAATATGCGGAACTGATGCTGGGTGTAGTCGTCAGGCGCGTCGAAATTGCGCAGCCAATTGACGAGGTGACCCTGAGCCACGGCGCCGGTGGAAACTCTAGATTGCGGGGTAGGGACCTCCTCGAGATCAATTTCGAGGATCTCGCCAAGCGCTTCCATGGCGTAAATATTTGTTTCCGCGCACCACTGCATATTCGTCATGTAGTCGGATCCGGGGGGCGGCTCAGCAAGCGCGTCGTGAAATGCGAGCTGATTGCTCAGCGTGAAACAGAAGTGGTGGTACTGGATGGCGCGGCGGTCAACAGCCTGGCCCCCGTGTGCTGCGTAATGTTCGTAGAGCTTTTCGAAGTCGCCAAACCCAAGCACGCTCGTTCGCATGCGGAAGCCGGCGAGATCCATCATTGGATCGCCGATATGACCGATCTCCAAATCGATGACGGCTTCGATGCGTCCGTTCTTGTGCATCAGCTGACCCGAGTCCCACACGATCACGGTTTCGCGGACGTCCCCGCCGACCGGGTTTCGCTTGATCCAACCGAGGCAGAATTCGAGGAAGGGGTCCGGGCGTTTCTTAACGTCGCGATAGGCGGCTTCGTAGGTATCGATTCCGATTCGCCCCGACTCGGCAGGCGAGTCCGCGCGAAGCAGCCCTGCGGCGATGAACGGCGCGGGGTCTAGACGATGGATGTCCGCGAGGATTTCCATGTAGTGCTGCATGACTTGGTCGCGGGTTGCGTCGTCGGTTTGCTGGAAATGTTCGACGCCGTCGATGCGGTCCATAACGTAAGCGCGCGGATCGTCGCACCAGCCATAGACCTTAGCGACGGGGATACCGTGCTCGTGCAGGAGAGTCTGCAGCTTCATTTCGTTTTCGAGGGAGAAGCCGTGGCGGCAATCGAGTCGGTCGCCGCGAACACAGAGTTCGAGCTTCTCAACTCCGTCCGGTCCCTCGCGTTCGACTTCGAGAAACCAGACGGGGCGCCAGCGTGCCTGGGGGTCGACGTGAGTGACCCGTCCGCCCATGTTCTCCTCGACCCATCGCACGACCTTCTCGGTTCGAAGTGTCATCGATTCGCCTTCCGCCCCCGCAGTATCTGCGGTGGAAGGTAAGTTCTGATTTGTGTCCTGGGGGCTGGAGGGCGACATCGGTGCTCCTGCGGACTTGCCGCGCGAGGAGACGAGGTCCGGATGTTTAGTCTGGCATAAGTGGTGCCGGGTTGCGGGGTATGCCGGTCGAGCTTTTACCGGGTGGAATCCTTCTTCGGGTAAGATTGAAGCGGCCGCCGGGACTGCCTACGCTCGCGACCCCGATCGATCGCCGGCGATTCATTCGCTGGCGGGTCGGTCTTCCACAGGCCAAGCGCGAAAAGAGGGTGTGATGAGTAGAGGTTCGGCGGAGAATCAGGCGGCATTTGAAGAGGCTCAGTTACTCGCAGATGCACAGTCGAACTCGGGGCTCTCAGATTTTGGGCCTGATGAATTCCGACCCGCGCTTGGTGCGCTGCTAGCGTCCCTCCGCGAAGAAGCGCCGCTAAACGATCTAGGCCGCACCATTATGCGCGCCCGAGTCCTCGAGAGTCTCGAGACGAGACTGCGGATTCAGGACGAGATCTCGCGTCATCCGGAGATCCTTGAAGAAGAGATCGTCGCTCCTCTGGTAGTGATCGGGCAGATGCGAACTGGGACGACTATGTTGCAGCGGATCATCGCCAGCGATCCACGCAACCATGCGTGCATGTGGTGGGAGACGCGTTTCCCCGCGCCCCATTCGAAGACCGATTGGAACGTTCCGGACCCGCGCATCCCGATCGCCGAAGCCGAAGTCGCGGCGATCCTCGAAGCCGATCCAAGGCAAGCCTCGATTCATCCTTGGGATGCCCAGGCCCCTGACGAAGAGATCATGCTCCTCGAACACACCTTTATGTCTCATGTGCCCGAGGCCTTCACAAATATTCCGAGCTACCGAAGCTGGTTGAATGAACAGGACTGGACGCCGGCCTATGAATACCTTCGGAAGTTGCTGCAGTCGCTGCAGTGGCAGAAGCGCCAGCGGGGCAATGTGCGCGAACGGTGGGTCCTTAAGACGCCGAATCACCTCGGCTATATAGACACGGTCTTCAAGGTCTTCCCCGGCGCCTGCGTAATTCAGACGCATCGCGATCCCGTGGATACCGTTCCGTCCGCCGCGTCTATGAATAACGCGATGTGGTCGCTTTATAGTGATGAAGACGAGGCTACTGCGGCGGGACAGCAATGGCAGGAGCGCCTAGCTTGGGGCACGAAGCGGGCGATGGCTTCGCGTGGGACCAATGCTGCGGGCCGATTCGTGGACATCGATTTTAGAAATGCCATGAAGGACCCGATCGCCGAACTCGAGCGGGCTTACAGCACCTTCGGCATCGAAATGTCTGATGCCGCGCGCGCGGGTATGGAACAGTGGCGAGCAGATAATCCTCGGGATAAGCGCCCCCCGCACGAGTATACGCTCGCGCAGTATGGGCTCACGGAAGAGGGCATCAAAGAGGCTTTCAAAGAGTACCGCGCGGCCTTTATCGACTAAGTCGTCTCGGTCCGCGCCTACACCTACGCCTACCCCCCCGTCCTAACTGGGGATTTCGTAGCCTTCGGGCAAGTTGCCCTGCATGATCGTTTGGTCGCAGAAGCGTTCGACAATTCGCCAGCCGTCCGCTGTACGGACGAGCTTGTCGAGGTAGCGACCCGCGTTGGTAATGATGTACTGGCCACCGTCCGGTGCGTTTCGCCCCATAGGCGCATGGAAATAACATCTGGATCGAGCGGTGTCGCCATCGACCTCAATGACCAGATTGGTGATAAAGTGCAGGTTGATCGGCCAGCTCTCGAGGGCTCGATCGAGCCAGGCCAGTGTTTCACGGAAGGGTCCGCTTTGGCCACCGGTCGAGGCGTAGTCGATCGTTGCTTCGAGGGCGAAGATGCGATCCATTTGCGCCCACTCGCGCTGATCGACCATTTCGGCGTAGAGATGCATTAGTTCTTCGATCTCGATGCGATCCTGGATGAGCTGAAGGGTTTGGTCGGACATGATGTTCTCCTACATAATTGGCTGGAGTTAGGTGAGCAGTCGTGCGCGGCGACCCGCCGCAAGCGCGACGATGACATCGGCGCGCCGCACGGCATCCACGATCTCGTCGGCGAAGGCGAGTCTGGCCTGTGCCAGAGATTCGTCCCCTTCACCGAGCAGGTCACGATTCTTTGCGAGTTTGAGTGCAGTTTGAAAAAGTGCTTTTGATACGGAATCAGAGGCGTGAATTCGCTTTTGCAGTTCGTATTGCCGTCCCAGCCCGAGACAGTCTTTGAGGAAGCGCTTTTCCTCGAAGGGCTCGGAAGGCGGCAGGGTGGCGAGCTGATCAGCGACTACGCGGTAGCTCTCGAGGAAGGGGCGTAGGACACGATGTGAGAGATAGGGGCGCGATCGTCGAATCATTTCGTCGGGGTCGAGTTCGTAATTCTCGATTCGCTGTTCCCAATTGCGATGATTCAGATCTAGGGATTCGCGCACTTCCTCTCGGAAGGCTTCCTTTTCAGGGAAGAAGAATTCGAACTTGAAGAGATCACGCATGCGCATGACTTCGTCCCAGAAGCGCGGAAGGAATTCGTTTCTGTTGCCTTCCGTGGCATGGATCAGTGAGAGTTCAGCGATCGCGCCCGTGACAAAGAAGTGCACGACCGTATTTCGATAGTAGGCGGCGGAGAGTTGCTGGTCGTCGGCGATTCCGTAAACGGGCTCTCGCCCTTCGTCGAAGCGGGTGACGACATCGTTCTCGACTAGGGCTTCGAGGGTGAACCGCACGCCCTCGTCGCCTGAAAGATGATCGAGGTCCGCGGTCGTTGGCAAATTTCGCACGCGTACATTCTCGAGCAAATTAGAGAGCGACCTTCGAGTCTCGAGCACGGTCAGTGCCTGGCCCGTCGTGCCTAGCAGTGCAAGTGTGACGAGAGAAATCGGAGTAATCGGCGTCACATGATTGATCCGTACACAGACTTCGAAGGCGAGCTTCTCGAGATCGAAGCTGGCGTCGTGCTCGGGTTGGCGTGCAGCGTCGCCAAGCTGTTCCTTAAGTGAGAGCGGTTCGCCGAAAGCGATGTGAATTTTTCCGTATCGGCGCTTCATCTGACGAATCACGCCGACTAGCCAGCCGAAGCTCTCGGTCTGCTTTTCGCCGCCACGCTGCTCTTTTACGTAGCTGCCGAGGCCCTGAATTTGGTCGTAGGCAATGGACACGGGCACAAGATAGACGTCGTCACTCTTGCCGCGGCGATAGGCGTCTACGACGTTGGCGAGTAGGCCGTAACGGGGGGGAAGGAGCTTTCCTGAGCGCGATCGTCCGCCTTCGATGTACCACTCAAGGGGGAAGCGTTTCTCGATCAAGTAGTCGATGTAATGAGCGAGAACGTGTTTGTAGACCGGGTCATTGCGGAAAGTGCGACGGATAAAGAATACGCCCGCTCGACGGACGAGTTGCCCGAGCGGGAAGAAGTTCATGTTGATGCCGCCAGCCGTGTGATTCGGGGGGAGACCTCGCTCGTGCAGGATGTATTGCAGCACGAGATGATCGAGATTGTGTTTATGGGTTGGCAGGAAGACGACGGGATGTCGTTCTTCGAGAGCTGCGATGCCCTTCATACGTTCGGGGTTATACACGAGTTCTTCGTCATAGCCCCGCGTATAAAACCACCGGATCAATCCGATTACGAGATCGATTACGAGAGGGCTATGCGTCGCCGCGATTTCTTTAAGATGGCTCAGCGCCTCGGAAGAGAGCGCTTGGATCGAGGCATCGCTCTTGCCTTCGGCGCGCTGCTCACTGACAAGGCGTGCTAGGCCGCCGCGAAAACTTGGGCGCCCAAGAATTTGTTCGTGGACCAGCCGGGGAACTTTGTACCGCGCGCCGCGAATCTTTCGCTCCGCTCGCTCAAGAGCGAGAGTGGCCGTCTGTGCCACGAAATCCGCGAAGCCTAACGTCTCACTCGGTTCAGCCCCTGCCGCTTCTGTCCATCGCGCGCGAAGATCTGATGCGGTTGCGGGCTCGCCGGCCACAATCAGACACCGGTTGGGATCTCGCTTGAGTACCCAGGCTTGCCTCAACCAATTTGGATCCCGCGGGTCGCCTAACGTGAGTAGGCTGAGCGCGCTTGAAGATCGTCTGCTCTCATGCAAAGGTCCTTGCCAAATGACTCGCAGCGGAGCCATCAAGGGGTCGCCTCCCCCCGCCAGGGTCGCTTCAAGTTCAGGGCCGAGCCGTCTTCGGCCCCGTCTGCGCGAGGGCGGGAGCATGACAAGCTCAGCACGGTCTGCGCTCACGTCTGCCGGTCGCCGGCTTTCAACCCACCGTTTGATGAGCCGTCGCTCCAGGCGGCTTGCGCTCTCCGCAAGGAATACGACGCGGCCATTATTCGGGATAACCGGCCACTCGGGAGCGTCTCCAATCCAGCCTGTCTCAGGCGGACTCGATGTAACCGGGGGGAGGGAATCGAAGGCCATGTCCTCAGTCTACCGGGGATCTGCGGTCGCGCGCTGAAGAGATTTACGAGGTTCTGAAAGCGAGGAGAGGCGAGGCGAGGTGAAAAACGCATCAAAGAAATCCGCAGCGAAGGAAAAGCGTTCGGCCAAGACAGCCGCAACCCTAAAAACACCGTTAGAATCTCCTCGGATATGTCTCCCCTGGATCACCTCAAAAGCGCGGTGTCGATCACCGTGATTACTCTGAATCTTGCGATCTGGGTGCTGCTTCTCGTTGTGCTTGGATCGGTAAAATTTCTGTTGCCGCCGTTTCGCGGAGGGATCGATTCGTTACTCGCCCTCGTCTATCGCGCGGCGGTTAGGATCAATGATCTGTGGCTTCGGGGTGTGATGGGGATTTCTTGGGACCGTCCGGAGGCAGGCGTTGCGAAGGATGACGTTTGCATCGTTCTGTCGAACCATGCGTCCTGGTCCGACATTCTGATTCTGCAGAGCGTGATCTCACTAGATGGGCCCTTGCTTAAGTTTCTGAGCAAACGAGAGCTCGTCTTTATCCCGATCTTCGGAGTCATCTTTTGGGCATTCGACTTCCCGGCCCTTAGGCGAGGTGCGAAAGGCGCTGTGGATGAAACGACTCGAAGGCGCATGGATGCCGAGGCGCTGGATGCTGCCTGCGACGCGGTGCGAGAACATCCGGCCGCGATGATGGTCTTTGCGGAGGGGACCCGCTTTAGTGAAGAGAAGCGTGAGTCCATGTCGTCTCCGTACCGAACGCTCCTGCCGCCTCGGGTTGGCGGCTTGGCATCGATTCGCGAAGCCCTCGCGGAGGACGCGGATGTTTTGTTGGACGTGACGCTCGCTTACCCAGAAGAGGTTTCGTTTTGGCTGTTCCTGTCCGGGCGCTTAAAGACGGTCGGCGTTGTGATTGATCGTATCCCTCTTGATAAGGTGCCTTCTTCGCGAGAAGGCCTAATTCCTTGGCTCAGCGATCGGTGGCAGCGCAAGGCTGCCCGGATCGAGATGGTTCGCGGGGTAACTCGCTAATTTCCCCGAGGGGCGTGATTGGATTATGTCAGGAGATAGAGTGCCGCCATCCGGCCCTCATCCCTTGCGACCGTGGAATCAAACTCCGCGCTAAGTATCTGCTGCTTTGAGCATCTCCTGTCCCGCCCGCCATTGTGCCGAGCTCGGCGCATGTCAAATAGAGGCTTCGAGTTTGTCTCGCAGGAAATTCAGCTTTAAATCGAGGTTAGAGCCCCTCTGTCGCGCCAGGCCCCTACGCCTTGAGCTGAGTTCAGTATGATTGCGCTCACCTATGAGCCGAACAGAAGCCCCGTCACGCTTATGAAGAGCACGAAGAGAAGGAAGCGTTGGTGTCGGTAATCGGATGCCACCATTGTGATGCGATTTGCGATGAACCCGACATCCCGGATGGGGGAGCGGCTATCTGTATGCGGTGTGGTGGGACGATCTTCCGTCGCCAACGACAGACCGTCGAATACACTCTCGCGCTCATCACCGCCGCCGCGATTCTTTTTGTTGTAGCAAACGCCTACCCCTTTCTTTCATTTGAGATGCAGGGACAGATCACCCAGACGACGCTCATTTCCGGCTCGGTTGCGCTTTGGGAACAGGGACGTTTCGCGGTCGCCGCACTCGTTTTCATGACGACGATCGTCGCCCCGGCGCTTGAGATCGGCCTCCTTTTGTACGTGCTTGCGCCGCTGCATTTCGGCCGTGCTCTTCCTGGCGCGGTTATCGCGTTTAGAGAGGTCGAGCGATTCCGTCCGTGGAGCATGATGGAAGTGTTCTTGATCGGGATTTTCGTTGCGGTCGTGAAATTGGCTGACATGGCCGACATCGTCCCGGGAATTGCGCTTTGGGCGTTCGGCCTCTTGATCCCCACCCTCGCTGGCGCGGCATCGTTCTTGGATGCTGAAATCGTTTGGCGCAGAATCGGGGACCTCAAATGAGCGCTGCAACGACAGACCCTGCAGGCCCCTATGCGCAGTGTCATACCTGCGAGTTAGTTGTTTCCGTACCTTTGGGGCCGATTCATGGACTGGGATGCCCACGATGTCGCACTGCGATTCATCGCCGTAAGCCGAATAGTCTCGCCCGTACGTGGTCGTTGCTGATCGCTGCGGTCATTTGTTATGTGCCGGCGAATATTTATCCCGTCATGGAAGTGACGACGCTCGGGCGACCGCAAGCCGATACGATCCTTTCAGGCGTGGTCTACCTCTTCGCGCACGGAATGTGGCCACTTTCGTTGATCGTCTTCGTAGCCAGCGTGATCGTGCCGGTGCTAAAAATCATAGCCCTCGGGTCTTTAGCGTTGTCGGTTCAGCGAGGCAGCCAGTGGCGCCCTCATGATCGTGCGCGACTCTATCGGGTCGTTGAAGCGGTGGGTCGATGGTCGATGGTCGATGTCTATGTGGTGACGATCCTGGTCGCGCTGGTTAACCTGGGGTCGTTGGCGTCGGTTGAAGCGAAGCTGGGGGCCTTATTCTTTGGTGCGGTCGTGGTATTGACCATGTTCGCTGCAGAGAGTTTCGATCCTCGTCTGATCTGGGATCAGATGATGACCGACGCGGACGAAGGAGTAGGAGACGCAGATGGCGAATGATGAAGTGGGCCAGGACGGGGGCGCGGCGCCTCGCGCGATTGTTCGAGCGAAAGCACGCCCTTCAATCGTTTGGCTGATTCCGCTGATCGCAGCGTTGGTCGGTCTCTACCTCGCCTACTGGGCTTGGTCGGAACAGGGCCCGCAAATTACGATCGTGTTCGAGAGCGCCGAGGGCATCGTCGCTGGCCAAACAAAGCTGAAGTACAAAGAAGTTGATGTCGGCGTCGTCGAGACGGTTGAGCTGAACGAGGACCTTTCGCGGGTTAAGGTCACAGCGAGCATGGCAAAGGAACTCTCGGGCTTTCTTACGGAGAAGACGCGCTTTTGGGTCGTTCGTGCCGAGGTCTCCGCCGCCGAAATTTCGGGCGTCGATACGCTGCTCTCCGGCGCGTACCTGGCTGTCGATCCTTCGAGTGAGGGGGAGCGGGCTCGGGTTTTCGAAGGGCTTGAGAAAGTGCCGGTCGTCCGGTCGGACAAACCCGGCACGCTTTTTCATCTGCGCGCTCAGGAATTGGGATCCGTAGACGTCGGCTCGCCGGTCTATTACCGATGGTTAAATGTCGGACAGATCGCGGGTTACGAACTCGACGAAGCGGGAGAATCGGTCAACGTCCAGGTTTTCGTCGAAGCGCCGCATGATGATCGGGTTCGCTCGACGACCCGCTTCTGGAATGCCTCCGGCCTAGATGCCGTGGTCACTGCAGAGGGTGTCCAAGTCGACACGCCTTCGCTGATGTCCATGTTGGTCGGCGGTATTGCTTTTGAAACGCCGGCCACGGTCACTGTCGCGCAAGATGTTCCTGAGAACATGGTCTTCGAACTCTATCCGAACAAGCAGGCCACGCGGCGGCCACGTTATTCGCGTAAGACCCGCTATATGCTCTTTTTCGAGGACTCCGTATCTGGCCTGGTACACGGTTCGCCGGTCGAGTTTCGAGGAATCAAGTTGGGAGAGGTCCTGGATGTCGACATCGAACTCGATCTCGATACGAATGAGTTTCGTATTCCGGTGGTCATTGAAATCGAGCCGGAGCGGCTCGGCCTGGCGGGCCGTGACATCAAAGTCAATCAGGCGAGCGTGCTTAAGAGCATGGTCGCGCGAGGCTTCCGTGCGCAACTAGCGACGAATAACATCATCACGGGTCAGAAGGCAGTCGCTTTCGACTTCATTGAGGGTGCAAAGCCTGCGGAAATTCAATTCGGTCGCGGCTACCCGGTGCTGCCGACGGTCTCGGGTGGGCTTGATGCTATCACGGAGCGCGTGACGGGGATTGTTGATCGCATCGATAAACTTCCGATCGAATCGATCGGAGAGAATCTCGACCGTGTCTTCGCGAGTCTTGCGGAAACCTTGGTTTCGGTTGAGGCCCTCACCGCCTCGGCGAATACGGATCTGTTGCCGACTATGACGGCTTCCCTTGAGAAGCTCGAGTCGACGTTGGCCTCGGCCGATGCACTGATCGCACCGGATTCTGCAATGGCGCAGGAACTGGAAACACTGGTCGTTGATCTCGCGGGCGCAGCCGAGTCTCTGCGGTTGCTTGCGGAGCGGCTCGAAGAATATCCCGAAGAGCTGCTCAGGGGGAAGGCCGAATGATTCGCCAACTTAAAACGCGTCCTGCAAGCATAGGCTCGTTGGGTCTCGAATTTCGAACTTTAATGTTAGTTTTTGTTGTTGCGCTGACCGCCTTATCCTCCGTCGGATGTATCGGCCGAAGTCCAACAGTTGAACATTTTATTCTTGGTTCCGGAGCCGTGCCGGACACGTCTCTCGATTCGGGCAGCGCTGTTTCTATTTTGATCGGTCCAGTACGGCTTCCCGCCTATCTCGATCGCCCGCAGCATGCGCGCCTCCGGGCCGGTGGCCGGATCGAACTTGATGAGTTCACGAGGTGGCTAGGCGGATTCGAGAAGAATTTCCTGCGCGGACTCGGACTCGAAGTCGCGCGACAGACGGGCTCGGCTCGCGTGAGCACTTATCCTGCGAAGGCACCGTTCCCCTTTGATGTGAAGGTGCGGCTTCATGTCGACGATCTGATCGTCGTAGATGGCCAGACGCTTCGGGTCAGGATTCGTTGGGCGATCGTTCGAATGGGCAGCGATACTCCCGCGGAGCTCTATGCGATGGACGAGTCGATTGCCCTCGCGAGTGACTCGAATGAAGCAGTGGTTGCGGCGCACGATGCCGTGCTCGCGGATCTTGCGGGGCGAATTGTCGCGGCGATCGAGCGTTAGTCCGCTTTGGCTTAGCTATGCCGGTGGAGCTGCTGGTCGCAGCCGGTTGTACTGCGGCTGACTGAACGTATTACCTCGCAACCGGCGGCTGCATGACGCGCATGGTTGATGGGGGCTAGGCTGGATTCATTCCGGAATTCCGTGCGAGCCCGCGCTTGATGCCGGCGATGGAGGGATTCATGACCGAAGATTCCGATGGGCAGGCGAAGCTTAAGACGTTCAGAGAGAAGCTGGTGCATGAAGTGCGCACGCATCCCTTTGGCTACTCGGTTGTTGCAGTCGGGCTCGTAGCAGGCCCGGTCTTGGCCATAATGATCTTCCCCGATGCTCCACCCGCTGCCGCTGCGGTCGGCGGACTTTGCTTCGGAATCTACGCCGCGATCAGCAGCGTTCCCCAGAAATTTCTGTAGTCGCATATCGCCTACATAGACCAGTTTCGCGGTCGACGATTGCCCGGCACTCGCCTGCGCGCGACACGAGATACATAGAGGAAAGAAGAATGAGTTCCCCCGCGACCGAAGGTGTCAAAGCCTGGCATAACTATGTCCGAAACGTGAGCGGCGAAGCCCTCGATAAATTGCTTGCGGACGATGTCGTGTTCCAGTCTCCGGTCGTGCATACGCCCCAAGTAGGTCGCGACATCACAAAGCTATACCTCCTTGCGGCTTTCAACGTCTTTCCCGGCGAAAAGAAGGACGGCGGTGAAAAAAAGAGTGACGAGTCGAAGTTCCAATATGTTCGCGAAGTCGTGGGAGATCATGACGCCGTACTCGAGTTCACGACCGAAATAGATGGCATTAAGGTCAATGGCGTGGACATGATCAAATGGAATGATGATGGGAAGATCATCGACTTCAAGGTGATGATCCGCCCGCTCAAGGCGATCCAGAAGGTGCACGCGCAGATGGGTGCCATGCTCAAGGCTATGAAGAAGTAGGGCGTCGCATGCGGTTTTTAGAGCCGAAAAAACAGCGATAGAGGCATTGGGCTCGTCTACGGCTATGATCGCGACCGATGTCGCCTCCTCGCCGCCGCTACGAACTCCGTCGGAACGACCTTAATGATCGGATCGAGGAGCTGATCGACGCCGCTTCGCGGGAGTCATCTTCTCCCGAAGATATCGAGCTCGTCCGGCAGCTGCTGACGACGAGTATTCATCTTCTCCGCGACGGGACTTCCCGGGCCGAGTTGAAGCTCGTGAACAGCGCGCTGAAGGAATTGCGGCACGCTTTTCGCGTATTCAGCCCACATTCGGAGAATCGCAAGATCGCGGTCTTCGGGAGCGCGCGCACAGATCCGAAGCATCCCGATTGGGGCAACGCCTTCGAATTTTCAGAGCGACTCGTGCGTTCCGGGTGGATGGTAATCACCGGCGCGGGCGACGGAATCATGGGTGCAGCGCAAGGCGGGGCGGGCCGAGATGCCTCCTTTGGCGTCAATATTAGGCTTCCCTTTGAACAGTCTGCGAATGAGACCATTGCCGACGATCCGAAGTTGATCAACTTCCGATATTTCTTCACGCGCAAGGTTGTCTTCGTGAAGGAAGCGCATGCGATCGCGCTTTTCCCCGGCGGCTTCGGTACCCACGACGAAGGCTTCGAGTCGCTCACCCTTATTCAGACAGGAAAGAGCGAGATCGTGCCCATCGTCTTCATCGATGAACCGGGCGGCCGTTATTGGAAGGACTGGCTGGAGTACGTCGACACTCACCTTCGCGAGCGAGGCTTGATCGACGTCGAGGACATGAATCTAATTCGCGTCACTGACTCGATCGACGAAGCAGTGGCCGAGATCGAAGGCTTCTACCGCAACTATCATTCGAGTCGTTTCGTAGGCGACCATCTCGTGATGCGGCTGCATTTCGCGCCTTCCGATGAACAGCTCTTGGGGTTGAGCAAAGAGTTTGCTCCGCTGCTGACGTCTGGGGTGATCGAGTGTACAGATGCCTTGCCCGAAGAAGAGGGCGAGGTCGATCATTTGCCGCGGCTGCGATTGCACTTCAATCGAAAGAAGGTCGGACTACTTCGTGGCTTGATCGATCGCCTCAACGAGATCGCCGAAGAGGCGGCTCCGCAGCTGGACGCCCGTCGTCGCGAGATTTTCGAAATGCCGCTGCCGGAAGGTCAGGAAGACGCGGAATCCGAAGAAGACGAGTAGGTCCGAGGGGCCAATTCTTCGCGCAGAGATCGGTTTTAGGCTGCGGCGAAAGCCGCTTCTGCGATCTAGGATGGGGGCCGCTCATGTGCGGTAACTAAACCTATCCAAGGAACGAGAACGATGTCTGCAGCTGAAGAAATGAAAATTGATCTGCTCGATCGCGACCTGTACGAGGGAGACCCAGAGCCGACTTACGCCTGGCTTCGGGCGAATGCGCCGGTCTATTGGGACGAGATCAACGAGATTTGGGGCATCTCTCATCACGCTGATATCGTATCGATCTCTCGCGACCCGAAACGCTTCTCGAGTGCGGAGGGCTCCCGTCCGAATACGCCGGGCTCCGGTTCGATGATCGATAATGACGATCCTAAGCATCTCGCTTTCCGTCGCATCTTCCAAAAAGACATTACGCCGCGAGGCGCGAAGCAATTCGTGCCGCGAATCCAGCGGATCGTCGATGACATCTTTGATGGTCTCGAAGGGCGCACGGAGTTTGATCTTGTTAAGGAAATCGCGATTCCGCTTCCAGTTCGAGTCATCATTGAAGCGCTTGGACTAAAAGATGAGGACTGGCCACGTTATGCAAACATTGCAGAGACGACGATGGCCGGCGGGGGCGGGCCTCGTTACGCCTCCGACGAATTGATGGCCATGGCGCAGGGTTATTTCGGGGAGGCTATGGGTGTTGCCGCGGATCGACGTAAGAATGGCCTCGGCGAAGATTGGTTTTCGAAGATCGTCGCAAAGTCCGAAGAAGGTGATACGAAGCGCGATGACGTTTTGATCGCTTCCGAGTCTCTTCTGCTCCTGAATGGTGGCAGTGATACGACGCGGCACGTGATCGCAGGCGGGACGCTCGCTCTGCTCGAAAACCCAGACCAATTGGCCCTGCTTCGAAATGAACCGGAGCGCATGCCTGATGCGATTGAAGAGATGATCCGCTGGGTCAGTCCACTCCTTAACATGAGCCGAACGGCCACCTGTGACGTGGAAATGCACGGACAGACGATCAAGTCTGGAGACCAGGTGCTCTTGATGTACGCCAGCGCAAATCGCGATGAGGCTGTCTTTCCGAATCCGCAGAAATTCGATATCACGCGACACCCGAACCCTCACGTCTCGTTCGGGATAGGCACGCATTTCTGCATGGGAGCCAATATTGCTCGGCTCGAACTTCGCTGTACCTTCGAAGCGATCTTGAATCGGTTGCCGAATCTCGAGCGAACGACGGAAGGCATGCCGCCTAAGAACGCTCCCGCTTTTGCATGCGGGCTGCGAACGCTGCCAGTCCGTATCCGCCCCGAATAACAGATCGTCCGGGAGTTTTTCGTCAACTCTAGGTTGCCAAGTAATAGGCCGCGATAGTACTACGCATCCGGCGCACGAAAGGAAATAGAATGGGCAAACGATCCGCCGCCCTCGTCGGATTCACCGAGTGGGCCCCGCAACGGAAATGGGACCAACCCATGTTCAGTATGGAGGCCTGCGCAAAGCTCGCCGCGGAAGCGCTCTCCGACGCTGGAATCGACAAGGGTGAGGTCGACGGCCTCGTGATTGGGGGCCTTCAGGAGTCGCCCCTCTTTCCACCATTGGCACTCGCTGAATATCTGCAGATCCAGGCGAATTTCGGTGAAGTCGTAGACATAGGTGGCGCAAGTTCTGCAGGAATGATTTGGCGTGCGGCGGCTGCGATCGAAATCGGATTGTGCGAGACGGTCCTCGTTCTAGTGCACTCGACTCCGGCTCCGGTCGAAGCCGGCGGTGATGCGGCGAAGATGATCATGCCGCCCTATCTGATGGGAGACGCTTGGGGCTCGCCGCAGGGGCAGTTCGATATTCCCTATGGCTTAGTGGCTGCGGCTCCCTCCTTCGCGATGGTTGCCCAGCGGTACATGAGCCAATACGGCGTTGCGCCGGAAACCTTGGCGAAGATCGCGGTGGATGAACGCAATAGCGCGCTCAAAAATCCGAAGGCCGTCTTTAAGGACAAGCCGATTACTATCGATGATGTCCTCGCATCGCCTATGGTCAGCGATCCCGTTCACCTTCTGGAAATGGTGATGCCTTGCTTCGGTGGAGGCGCGGTGGTTCTAACAAGTGCTGAGCGGGCAAAGAAAGCAAAGCATCGCCCCGTCTTCTTGACCGGCTACGGCGAGCGCATTAGTCACAAGACCGTGAGCTACATGGATGATTTGACTGTGACCCCCGCGAAGCCTTCCGCGGACAAAGCTTTTGGAATGGCGGGCATCGATCGCTCGGCGATCGACTTCTGCTCTTTCTACGATTGCTTCACGATCACTGTATTAATGACGCTCGAAGATGCTGGCTTCGTTAAGAAAGGGCAGGGGGGTGCTTTTGTCGAAGAACACGACCTGAGCTTCTCCGGCGACTTCCCGATCAACACCCACGGCGGCCAGCTCGGTATGGGGCAAGGCGGGGCCGCAGGTGGGCTATCCCACGTGATTGATGCGCTTACGCAAATTCAGGGTCGCGCCGAAGACCGGCAGCTGGCAAAGGCGGACGCCGCATACGTGACGGGCGTTGGCGGTCTGATGGCTTCGAACGTCGGCCTCGTGATGGAGGGCGCCTAGTATTATGCGTGTTGAGCAACCCTTCGCAGAAAACGGCCGGCCTATTCCTCGGCGTACGCCGACGAGCGCCCCCTACTTCGATGCCGCACGAGAAGGTAAGCTTCGGCTTCAGGAATGTCCTCGCGACGGCTTCTTCTTTTATCCCCGAAGCCGGTGCCCGAACTGTCTCTCGGATGATTGGTCCTGGAAAGACGTGAGCGGTCGCGCGGAAATTTATTCGTACACGATAGATCGCATCGGTCTCGACCCGGCACAGCGCCCGCGCGTGCCTTACGTGGTAGCGATCGTCGAACTCGAAGAAGGACCGCGCCTCACGACGAATATTGTCGATTGTGAAGCCGGCGCCGTTTTCGTGGGAATGCCCGTCCATGCGACCTTTGAGGATCTTGGGCGCGAAACTCTTATCCATTTCAAGCCTTCGGCCTAATCGCCAGAATTTTCAGGAGACGACATGAAGTTCGTGATTTCGGCAGCCTTTCAACCGCCGGAGCACCTTGTTCCGATCGCGATCGCGGCTGATGAAGCCGGTTATGAGGCGATCGCTTCCTCTGATCATGCGGTCTATCCGGAGACGCTCGATACGCCGTATCCCTACACGGAAGACGGCGTGCGTCGCTACGACGAGACTTCACATTTTCCGGATCCGTGGGTTTTGGCAGGCGCGCTCTCGAGCGTGACGAAACGCCTTCGATTCACAACTAACGTCTACGTACTACCTATGCGCAATCCGTTCATGGCCGCTAAGCAGATTGCGACAGCGGCGGCGCTTTCGAATGATCGTGTCACGCTTACGATCGGGGTGGGTTGGTCGAACCTCGAATTCAAGCTTGTGGGGCAGGAATTCAAACGCCGCGGCGCGCGAACCGATGAGATGCTTGAAGTGATTCAAAAAGCGCTTACGGGAGAGTGGTTCGAACATCACGGAGAGTTCTATGATTTCGATCGTTTGAAGCTGACGCCGCCGATTCCGACGGCGCCGATTCCCGTTTGGGTCGGCGGGATTTCAGATTTCGCACTTCGTCGTGCAGCGCGTAATGACGGCTGGCTCTCCGACTTGCAGACGAGTGCCGAGATCATCGAGTGCATCGACAAAGTTCGCGCCTATCGCAAAGACCTTGGCCGGAGCGACACTTTCGACGTTATGGCGAGCGCAAGTGATGCCCACGGTGTGGACGGCTACCAAAAGCTGGGCGACGCCGGAGTGAACCACATTCTCACTATGCCATGGGCCTTCTATCACGGACTGACCGAGGATCTGGACAAGAAGATCGATGGCATCAAGCGCTTTGCAGATGACGTGATCACGAAGATGAGCTGAATTCGTAGGCCTTATTGACGGGGCCGTCCGAGCGATTCTGGAAGGGTGTGAATCAGGTTGGCTGTCGTTTCGCGAATGGCCGATTCGTCTGATTCACAGATCCAGCATGCACGGGAGAGGACGCTCAGTGCCTCAATGGTTCCGATCGCGGCTGCCTAGCCCCAGGCCGTGAGGCACGCAGGGGGTGTGTGTGAGGCCTCTTTTGATGGATGACTTGGACGGCTAAGTCTGTGACGGAATTTCTTCGGACTTCCACTTACCTTCCGTCGCCATTGCGGGCAGCCACGTCTCTACGAGCTTTCCGTTCTCGACGCGGAAGGTCTGAACCCAATCCCATTGCATAGAGCTGTTTATTTTCCAGGATCCGATCGCCGTTACGAAATCGCCTTCGGCCATCAGGAAATATGAGAAGTCAGAGATTTCCCACTGGCCCGCGATCGGGAGGAGTTCGTCGCGATACTCCTCGGCAGTGACGACTCTTGTCCCACGAACGTCGTGCCGCTTGTAGTTCGGCCCGGCTAGCTCTGGGATTTTTTCGAAAGCCAGGTTTGACCACATCTCGTCATACCACCGCCGCATGAGGGCCTTGTTGTCTTCTTCTTTGCTCATTTGAATCAAGCTCCTTAGCTGAATAACTCTCTCTGGGCGGTCGCCGCGCCGAGAGGCGCCTGCATCCTGAGCCCTGCGCCTATCGCCATCTTTGGCGATGTGACTGCTTCGGTGGCGGAGGGTGTGTCTACGAGTTGGGCTCTTCGCGCTGGATCGGGAAGGCGTCCATGTAGTTGCCGAAATAGTCGTACATCTTGTCGCGGCTGATTCCGAAATCTCCTTCGAGGTCGTAGACGATCTTGCCGTGGCGGCCGCGCGGATGGGTTTCGATGTAGTGATCGATTTCGGCACGGGTTTTAGGCGTCATCGGCAAGTCGGCGCGTTCGTAGATGCGCTCGAGGGTCGCGCGGTCATTCGCCATGAACTCGTGAAAATAGACGTGCTCGGTCCGGCCGTCGGGCAGCCAGTCTTTGTCGCGAACAATGCCGTCGAGGAGCAACTTCTGAAGGAGCTGAGCGTGTGGAACGACCTCGTCGAGTTTTATGGGCTGACGCGACAGGCGCGCGGCATAGACGGTCATGCTGATCCAAGAAGTGAAAACCGAAACGGGATCTCGATGGGTGCAGACGAGGGTGGCGTCGGGGAAGACATCCATAAGCGCTGGGATGAAGCCGAGATGCTGCGGGCTCTTCAGGACCCATCGATCCTTGGGCTCGAGGAATTGCAGTGCCTTTAGGGCGCGCTTCAGGAACGCATAATGCGGGCGTTGATCCTCCGCGAAATAGCCTTCCATCCATTGGGTGATCGGCTGGGGCGTCGCGAGCAAGAGTGTCGATAGACACATGTTCTGAAGCTCGACCTCCTCGTGGATGCCATCATTCGGAACGTCATACATGTTCGTCATGAGCGGGATCAACAGCTCAAGTTGGTCCATTCCCACCTGGCCGTTAGCGATTCTGTCGTCGGGGTCCGCGCCGGTCCGCGCCGCAACGCTCGGGATGGGTTCCTGCGATTCCCACCTGCGCAGCGCGCGTAGCTGCGAATCCGCGCCGATCAGGTTGAGCATGTGGGAGGTACCGGATCTCGGAAGCCCCGCGATGATCAGGGGGCGCTCGATTTCAATCTCGTCGATTTCGGGATGGGCTTTGTAAAGCGCTTCCAAGCGAGAGCGCTGAATGAGATAGCGCTTGAGGCTATTGAAGGTGCCGAACTGTCCCATCCTCGTGTAGTTCGAATCGGCTAGAACGTGCTCAATATAGTGGCCGAGCCGCTTGTTCCAATCCTCGTCCTCAAAGACGGGGACATCGGATTCAGCACGGGCCGCCTGGACGACCCCTTCGACCGTGAGGTCGAAGGGGACGTGCTCGATCATCGAAAAGGCGGCGGTTGCGGCCTCCGAATGCTTCGGTTGGAGAAAATCCTGGATCCGAATTGTTTCAGGAGCCGCACTTGCCGACATGATGTTATGCAGCTCCCATCTTGGCGAAGACTTCTTCGGTGGGTTCGATCATGCGCTCGTAGGTCGCCTGAATGACATCGTCGTCAACGTCGAATACGACCTTGGCGCCTTCGGGGCCAACAGCATCTTCCTGCATACACTGGGGCATCTTGTCGTCGGCTTTTGTCCAGCCGGCGCGCTTGTTGAATTCCCATTCGTCTGCGAGGCATTGCCAGGTGAGGTCGAGGAAGCGCTCGCGGGTGATCTCCTCGCCGAAGAACGCGGAGTAGAACTCGCGAATCTGCTCCATGTTAGGCATCAAGAACATGCAGAATCCCGAGGCATCGATCGAAGCGTTGATATGCTGCTGCTCCTGGGATAGTCGTGCGAGCTGGTCGGGAGTGGCTCCAGGGTTGACGACGAGGCCGGCCGTGTGATCCGCGCCCATGGCACTCGTCACGTAGGTGACACCCGTTGCCTTGAGCGGCCGGGGGTCCCAAGCAGGAATCGCTTGTCCGTGGACCGTCGGGATCCGGTGATGGCCGGTGGCTTTGCCGGTCGCGTCTGCGCCGTGCCCGATCATATCGGCGCGGTCGCTGCCCGACGCGACTTCCGCGATCAGCTTCTCCATTGCCTCGTTGTCGCCCCATTCCATGCCGCCGGAATCCATCAGGATTCCGATCGCAGCTCCTGTCTCGATCGTGTCGAGTCCAACCTCGTCGCAAAGGCGGTCAAGGGAAGCGACCTTGTCCCAAGTATCAACCGCGCAGTTAGCCCCAAGAAGCGTCAGCGTTTCAAACTCGAGGGCGGAGGTCTTATAGTTGCCGTCGACGTCGTGCACGACGTTTGAGCACGAGACGATGCAGCCCGTCATGCAGTTATGCATGCCGCCGCCGCGTTCCTCGAAGCTCTCGATGATTCCTGTTCCCGTGAGGGTTGCAGCATCGGGGCTCTGGCCCTCGACACGGTTTTTGTAGGGGAAGGTGTGCAGCATCTGGGCCATGTCGACCGAAGGACTCGTGCCGTATTGCATGGGCTGCGGGCCACCGAGATAGGTCTTCGACATCCCCTTGCAGAGCGCCATGAAGGCCTTCTTGTCCGCGCCGTGCCGAACGCCCGTCTTGCCGGCGTCGACAGCGACGTACTTGAGTCCCTTTGCGCCCATGACGGCGCCGAGTCCACCGCGGGCTGCGTGCCGTGCCGGGCGCCTTTCGTCATCTTGGTCCGTGCAGCAGACCGAAGCGCCGCGCATCATTCGCTCACCCGCTGGTCCGATCGAGACAAAGGATGCGTTCGCGGTATAGCTCTTCGCGAGATGCTCTATGAGCGCGTAATTCCACATGCCCTTGCAGTCGGGGACTTCCTTGATTGAAACGTCGTCGCCTAATACGTCGAGTGCATAACGTGCTTCGCGATCAGCTGGCTGTCCGGAAACAATGATCACGCGGAAGCCGAGCTTCATCATGTCCTGCGCGGGGTTGCCGCCGGCATTGGCTTCTTTGATGCCGCCCGTGAGGGGGCTCTTGCCGCCGACGGACATGCGGCCTGAAGTCGGGGCTGCCGTGCCGGAAAGTACGCCGGGGGCTAGGACAAGCAAGTTTTCGGGACCGAGGGGGTCGCAGGTCGGTTCGCATTCTTCCACGAGGATCCGCGCGGAAAGCGAACGGCCTCCGAGCATTTTCCACTTGTCGGGGAAGTCCTCGACGGTTGCCGTTAGGTTCGTCATGTCGACTCGAATTAGCTGATCACCCATGGTGACGGTCTCCTTTTGATTGGTTCCTGAACGTAAGCGGGATCCGCGATGACTTCAGTCGAGATGAGATGTGCAGGGCGCAGACCCTCGAGGGGTCTGAATTCATCCAGGCCAATGTCACTAAACCGAAGTTCTCCATGATGGAAAGGTCGAGCCGAGGCGTCAATCGTCTTGTGGTCTCATTCTTTCGTTTTGGAAACGGGGTTTCGCGTGGCCGGAGAGCCGAAAGGGCTATCGTCGGCCGTCTCAACTACCCGTGGTCGTGCGCTCGATCCGAGGAGTTTCGTGTTGGAATCGCTGCCCGAATTCGCAAGGATGATCGAAGCTCTCAAAGTCCCGCTGGCCGTTGAGGGCTGGTTTCTGATTTCATTTGGGGTGGGCCTGTTACACGCCTTAGACGCCGATCATGTCATGGCACTCTCCGTTTTTGCTACGGAGGCGCCCTCAGAAGAGCCGCGGGCCGATGAGGCGATTCACTCACCCCCCAGAATCGGCGTCAGCAGAGGCATGAATAGAGATGTTCCACGGGGCCTTCGCATTGGGCTCCGGTGGGCTTTCGGGCATGGCGTTGTCTTGATGTTGGTCGGCGCAGTTTTTGTGGCCCTAGGCCAGTCGATGCCCGAGGCTTGGAGTCAGATTGCCGAGCACCTGGTGGGCGGTGTGATGGTTTTCTTGGGAATCAGTGCGCTGATTCGACTTTATAGACAGCGCAGCCACCTCCATTTTCATCAGCACGATGGCTTGCGGTCTCACGCGCATTGGCATTCCCATCAAGGTGAATTGGCGCACCCCGGGCGAGATCGCCACCAGCATGAGCATGTGCCAGCGACACATGGACCTTCTCTTATCGGCGCGCTTCACGGACTCGCGGGTTCGGGGCCCATATTGGCCCTCTTGCCAGCCAGCGCTGAGTCGCCCGCGCGGGGTTTTACCTATCTACTCTTATTTGGGCTGGGCGTCGCGGTCGCTATGGCGGTTGCGAGTGGTGCTATGGCCTATGTCGCGGGATCGCTGAGCCGTTCTAGGCGCCAAAATGCGTTCACCGGGATGCGCTTGGCGAGTGCAGCGGGCTCGATCTCGATCGGTCTTTGGCTCGGGTTCGGCGTCTGACCGCCGGTCCTAAGAACATCGGGTGCGGACGGGGCGCTGGGTGCGATGGTTTCTTAATAAATATCAGTAAAAGAGGTTAGAAGCGAGATGTCCGAAGTACCGAATTTTGACCAAGCGATCGCGGCCCTAACGACTGCGGAGGGTTCGCCCTTTGAGATCGCCGAACGAGAGATCGACGGTCAGACACTCAAGGTCTTCAAGAATATTCAGAGCTCTCTGCGCCAGGCCTTTGATGAATCGCGGCTGCACGGCGACAAGACCTTCCTCGTTTATGAAGACGAGACCTGGACCTTTTCGCAGGTGATGGCGCGGGTTGATGAAATAGCCGACGCGCTCGTGAATCGGTACGGCGTGGCGAAGGGTGACCGCGTTGCGATCGCCATGCGGAACTACCCCGAGTGGATTTTTACGTTCGCCGCGGTGACTTCCGTCGGAGGAATCGCAGTCTGCATGAATGCTTGGTGGACAGCGGAGGAGATGGCCTACGGCCTCGAGGACAGTGGCGCTAAGGTGTTGATGGCTGACATCGAACGCGCACGAACGGCCGAGGCTTCGCTTGAAAAGTTCGGTGTAAAGGCGATTTGTGTTCGTCATGAGGGTGAACTTCCGGCGGGCGTCGATCGTTTTGAAGACGTGCTGACGGCTGGGGCCTCGATGCCCGACGTCGAAGTGAACGAGGAAGATGACGCGACGATACTCTACACGAGTGGCACGACGGGGTTTCCGAAAGGTGCGGTTTCGTCGCACTACGCGGTTCTGAATGCGCTTCGGGCCTTCGCATGTCGAGCGATCGTCGGCGTCATGACGCAGCCGCCGAAGGAGCCTAATCCCTTCGAGGCGTGCTTTATTCTTGCGGTCCCGCTCTTCCACGTGACCGGACTTGTCCCTGTCATGATGTCCTGCTTCGTCAACGGCATTAAGCTGGTGATCATGTACAAGTGGACGCCGGAGCGCGCGCTCGAGTTAGTCGAACGCGAACGCGTCACGCAATTCGTGGGCGTGCCCACTATGACCATCGATCTCTTAGAATCTCCGGACTTCGAGTCTCGGGATACTTCGAGCCTTGCTTCGGTCGGCGGCGGCGGCGCTCCTGCCCCTCCGGAGATAGTGAGCCGCGTCGATAAAAGCTTCAAGCGTGCTCGCCCGGGCCTTGGTTATGGCATGACCGAAACTAACGCCTACGGTCCGCAGAATAGTGGCGATGACTATATTCGGAAGCCGCGCAGTTCTGGGCGCGCGGTGCCGATTCTCGAAGTGAAATGTTTCGACGAAGATATGAATCCCCTCGGACCCGGCGAAGTAGGTGAGATCTGCTTCCGCGGGCCGAACCTGATACGCGGCTATTGGAACAAGGCTAGCGCGACGGCGGATACGATCGTCGGAGGCTGGCTAAAGAGCGGGGATCTCGGGCGCATTGACGAGGAAGGTTTTGTCTTCGTCGAGGATCGCGCGAAGGATATGGTTCTTCGTGCTGGCGAGAACATCTACTGCGCCGAAGTCGAAGCGGTGATCTACGAATTCGAAGCTGTTCACGAAGCAGCGGTTTTCGGGATGCCCCATAACCGGCTTGGCGAAGAGGTGGCCGTCGCGATTATGCCGAAGAAAGGGCATCCCCTCGATGTTGATGCGCTGCTCGAGCATGTCGCGGCCAAGCTCGCGAAGTTCAAGATCCCGACGATCGTGGAGTTGTCGGATGAACCGCTGCCGCGAAACGCGTCCGGGAAAATCCTGAAGAAGGATATTCGTGACGTGCTAGTCGCACGTCGAGAGTAGGCGCGGCTTGGCTGGTCGGCGAGCGTGTTGCCTGAGCAGGTCGCGTCGTCATCGGAGGCGTTCTTCCCGGCGAACTCTCAGCTCGTGGTGTCGCGGGTGCTGAGAAGATTTATTTGCGCCTACCGACTCGTATGGGTTCCGTTAATTTAGGCGGTGTCGCGGAATCCTTCTGCGAAGTATTCCGCAGGCTCGGCGGCTCCTAGAGCCTCGCATGTTAGGGCCCTTCGCTTCGCGTGGCCCTTATCGTGGTGTAAGTAGGGCTTCGTCGTGCTTTAGCCGACATCCAGGTGCGCGATCACAGGCGCGTGATCAGATGCTGTTAGGCCATCTTTCTTTTTGCGAAAGTCGCGGTCGATTTCGACCTTGCGAAGTCGTTTGACGACCGCTGGTGTTCCGAGCAGGAAGTCGATTCGGAGGCCGTGTTTACGATGGAACGAGCCACCGCGGTAGTCCCACCAGCTGAATGCCTGCGTGTCGGGCTCTCGCTCGCGGTAGAGGTCCGTAAGTCCCAGGTCGATGATGGCGGACATGCGCGCGCGCTCTTCATCCGTATGAAAGATGCCGCCCGCGTGTGAAGACTCATCCCATGTGTCGAGACTGGTGGGGACGATGTTGAAGTCGCCGCATAGAACGACGCTCTGATCTTTCGCAACGAATGATGCCGCCCACTCCCTGAGCGAGTCGAACCAGGTGAGTTTTCGTCCGTAGTCGCCGTGCTCGAGATTTTTCCCATTCGGGCAGTAGAGCGTCGTGAAGTCGACCGCGGCGTCGCCCTCACCGACCCGCGCGCGAATCAGGCGCGAACCGAATTCCTCCTGGCCCGGGAGACCGGACTCCAAATGCTCGATCGGCAGTCGGGAGAGGATCGCCACGCCGTTCCAGCTCTTCTGGCCATGAGTCACGCACCGATATCCGAGAGCCTCAAATTCGGCGAGGGGAACTTTTCCGTCCTCCATCTTTAGTTCCTGGAGGCCTACGACGTCGGGCTGCCGCTCTTCGAGCCACAGCTTGATGTAATCCATCCGTGCTCGGAGTCCGTTGATATTCCAGGTCGCGATCTGCACAGCCAGTTCTCCTTCTTTTGCCTCGGAATTTGCGCGCCGGCCGCGGGTCTAGGACCCCCGAAAATTTGCCGGGAGGAGGAGCGTATCATGCAGTCACCCCGCCTGGGCGGCGGCGAGGGCCGTGAAGCCTTATTCTCCCGTCGCCGCAATTGGGCGGTTGGAGGCGACATGGCGCTGTTCGGAAGTCTTGGAAAGAAGCTCGAAATTGTGAGCGCGGATGACGCCCTGCCGGGTCGCCTCGCGCGGATGCCCATTCCCACGACGCACGTCATCACGGGAGAACCGCTCGAAGCGGATTTCACGGGCTTCGGACAAATCATGGTTGCGATGGGTTGCTTCTGGGGCGTTGAACGAAAGTTCTGGGAAGCGCCCGGCGTGATCAGTACGTCCGTGGGATACGTAAACGGTATCACCCCGAATCCGACCTACGAAGAAGTCTGCACCGGCCGCACGGGACATACCGAAGCGGTGCGTGCGATCTTCGATCTCTCGGTTACAAACTATGAAGCGATGTTGACGCTGTTCTGGGAAAACCATGATCCGACGCAGGGGATGCGCCAGGGGAATGACGCCGGCACCCAGTATCGCTCTGGCCTCTACTACTACGACGACAAGCAGAAGAACCTCGTGCTTGCGTCCCGCGACGCGTACCAGAAAAAACTGACGGCGGCGGGTTTCGGTGAGATCACGACGGAGATCTGCGAGGTGCCCGAATACTATTTCGCCGAGGAATATCATCAGCAATATCTTGCCAAAAACCCGAACGGCTACTGCAGCTTAGCGGGAACCGGCGTGAGCTGTCCGATCGGCCTAGCAACGGACTGAACGGGTTCAGCCCGGTGCCTGATTCCTTCTGGTCTCAGTCCTTTTTATTTGGTGCCAGTGGTCGGCAGCGACTCGCTTGTGTGTGGGCATCTCTTTTTACTCAGTTGGGCGGCGTCGAAGAACGCCGCGTACGACGAAACTCAAGGTAGGAAAATGGATCTGATCCTGCGTGAAAACGCATTTCTCGGCGAAACTCATATTGTGACCGGCGCCGCCCAAGGCATCGGATTTGCTGTCGTCGAAGCGCTCGCACGCCACGGCGCGCAGGTAGCGATGGTCGATCTCGACGCCGGCCGCCTCGAAGAAGCGAAAGCAAAAATCGAAGACGCTGCGGTTTCCCCGATCATCGTACCCGCGAACGTCTCCAAAGAAGAAGACGTCGTGCGCGCCGTTTCTCAGGTTCTCGAGGTGAGCGACTGTATCAACGGAGTCGTGAACGTCGCAGGCATCACCCGCGACGCACGAATCACGAAGAAGAGCTACGACGATTTCAATCTCGTGATGTCGGTTCATCTCGGTGGCACGTTCCTGTTTACGCGAGAGATCGCGAGCCAGCATTGGCATCCGCTCTTCAAGGCAAATGGAAACGAGCCCCTCGATGACGGCGTAAACCGGTTCATCGTTAATTTTTCCTCAGTCTCCGCCCGCAATGGCAACGTCGGGCAGGTCGACTACACCGCCGCCAAGGGCGCGATCGAGTCCGTTACCCGCACGACCGCTCGCGAATTCTCGGGCTACCGCGTGCGCGTCAACGCGATCGCGCCGGGCCCTGTGAACACGCCAATGCTCGCGGGCGTGCCGGAGCAGGGCATCGAGGCCATGAAACGCTCGACTCTGCTGGGCAAGGTTGCGGAGCCCTCGGAACTCGCCGCAACTGTCGTTGGGATGGTTTGTCCGATGATTTCTGGATACACAACGGGCCAGGTTTTTGCCGCGAACGGTGGCATGTACATGGCGTAAGTCGCCCTGAATACATGGACCCATCAGACATGCATCGTAATTCGGGCGGATGACTTAGGTCGTCCGTCCGTTTTGCCTTGGTTACCGCAGACTAGTTGTCTGCGGACAAAGGCTCGGGACAGATTTCTGAAATGAGCAGAAGCTGGTTTCCGCAGCCTGAATCGTCCCCCCCCCAAAAAAAAAAGAGGCGCGCAAGCGAGTGCGAAAGTACATAAATTCTGCGGACGCTCGCGCGTGGTGGGCGGCCTCATAAAGGTTCCGTGGAACCCCCGAACGGGGTCGAGCACGGAGCAAGCGGGGATGTAGACTAAGCACTGGGCGAGGTGCGAGAGAGGTGCGATTTGGAGTCCACAGAGCGACGCGAAGATCAAGGGCCCGGCCGATTAGCGTCGGTTAGCGAAGCCACGACAGAACCGGTTCCGGAGCCGCTGACCGGCAAAGCTGCGACCCAGGAGCGCATTCTGGCCGCTGCGTCTGAGCTTTTTCTCGCTCGCGGCTACGACAATACGACGATCGCGCAGGTGGCGACCCACGCCGAAGTTTCCAGAGCAACGGTCTTCTGGCATTTCAGCGATAAAGAGTCGCTCTTTCGGGAATGCTTCAACCGTCTTTGCGAGCCCTTCCGTGTATCGCTGGCGCGGGATCAATCGGGGCTGCCTGCTGAGAAGCGGCTCACGGAACAAGTCGAACTTTATCAGACCTTCGTCCTGGCCCATCGGGGCGATGTCGACGGCTTTATTCGTTGGGCCATGGAGCATCCTAACTTTCGCGACTGGCTGACGCGCACTTTGCTCGATCTTCACAATCGTTTCGGGGGAGCACTGACCGAGACGATCTCGGAGATCGTGCCGCCTAATCACGATCCGCACGCGATCGCGATGGGCATTCTCGTGATGCTCGATGGCGGCGTCTTCTTGTCATACTTCGACGAGTCGCCCCGCTCGATGGAAAGCCGTCGGGCCAGCGTTCAGGCGATCCTCGATATGATTCCGCGACGAGCGCAGGCTCGGTACTGACCCCTTTGGCCGGTCGCGCTCGTATTGTCGGTGTCGACTCGATTCTAAAGGCACTCGATGAGGGCGTGAGCCTTGCGCGGGTACTCGTCGGCGAGGATGACCGATCAGTTGATGTGAGTGCGCTCGTGGCTGCGGCAGAGGCGTCCGGGATTCCGGTTTCGAGAGAATCCGCACGTGAAATGCGTCGCATGTCGGAGTCGGATGAGCCGGAAGCCGCGCTCGCGGTGGCCGGGCCAGTCCTCCCTTCGACCCTCGACGAGCTGATGGAGAGTCCGGGCCTTGTGCTCGTTCTAGCGGGGCTTCGTTATCCGTCGAATGTCGGCTTCATTCTTCGCGCGGCGGAAGTGTCGGGGGCTGCGGGGGTCGTACTCGAGACGGCTTGGAAGGCGGATGAGCGCGAGGAGGCGCTACGAGTCTCCATTCGTGCGGACCGGTTTCTTGCGGTGTTGGATGCGTCGGCAGAGCAAGCGGCGATCTCGGCGCGTGATGCAGGGCGCCGAATCATCGCCGTCGAAACGAGTGGCGATGCGCTCCCGTGGACCACGGATTTCGCGAGTCCAGCTTGTCTCTTTTTAGGCAGCGAAACGGAAGGGCTTCCCGTCGCGGTGCTCGAGACGGCGGACGTGACCGTCCGCGTCCCGACTCGAGGGTTTATCCCGAGCTACAATGTGCAAGCTGCGACGAGCATGATGCTAGGCGAGTACCTACGCCAGACGACGAACGCTAGGTATTGAGCCTGGGCTCGGGTTGGCTAGTCGTTGAGCGAGATGATCGCTTGAGCGCGGTCCAGGCGGTCGGTCGAGCCTTCCTTGATGCGCTTGCAGCGTCCCTCGAGATCGTTCATCCGGCGACTAATCCACGAAGCGGCCAAGTCGAATCGCCGGGGATCCGCCTTCGCCTGTTTGAGGAGCTCGGCGCCCGCGATCACACTTGCGACGACTTCGGCAAGCGACTGGGCTGACATCATGGCGTAGTTGAAGTCCGCCAAGAGCGCGCCAGCAGCGCCAAGGATGAGGTTCATGCCCTCAAGGACCTTGTCGGCCTGTTCCTTGAGCTTGGGCTCATCGAATGTTTTGAGTTCCTTCTCAAGGGACTCAAAGACGACGGCCAGTGCACCTTTGCCGATCTCCTTAAGTGCGAAGGATACCTGGATTTCTGAGGTGCCTTCATAGATGGTTGTGATAATTGCGTCTGCATGCAGCTTGCCGACTACGGATTCCGCCATGAAGCCGAGTCCGCCGTGGATCTGAATTGCATCCCGGGAGATCGAGTCTGCGGCCTCGGTGCCCATGTACTTGGCAAGTGGCGTGAGCAAGCGGATGCGTGTCGCATTGCGCTCGAAGAGCGCCTCCATTTCGACTCGTTCACCGGCCGAGAATTCCGTTCCACCATCATTTGTCCGCTTTAGCGCTTTGCTGATGGCGTGGTTCTGGTCGACTAACGAACAGGCGCGGTAGAGCAAGGCACGGCTGCCTTCGAGTTCGAGGGTCATGCGTGCGAGGCGGTCCTTCATGAGCGGCTGATCCGCAATCGGGACACCGAACTGCACGCGATCCCGCGCGTACTGGAGTGCGGTGCGGAGTGAAGCTTCTGCGATGCCGATGCCCTGAGCCGCAACACCGAGCCGAGCGTTGTTCATGAGCGACAGCATCGCCTTGAAGCCTTCGCCCTGCTCGCCAACAAGGAAGCCTTCAGCGTGATTAAAGTGAATTGCGGCGGTCGGGGAGCCATGGATGCCGAGCTTCTCTTCGAGGCGCGTGACGTGTACGCCATTCTTCTTGCCCGAGGAGTACGTGCGAGGGACCAGGTAAAGGGATAGACCCTTAGTCGTGCCCTTGCTCTCGTCGTAGTTAGCTGCATCACGGGCTAGCACGAGATGGATTTCGCATCCGCCGTTCGTGATGAAGATCTTATCTCCATCTATGAAGTGACGATCGCCTTCGGTCGTAGCCTTTGTCTGAATTGCGCCGAGGTCCGAGCCGGCTTGGGGCTCTGTTAGGTCCATGGCACCCATCACTTCGCCGGAAGCGAAGCGCGGAAGAAACTCTCGTTTGAGCTCCTCGGATCCGAATGTTTGAATGTCTTCTGCGACGCCCGCTTGAAGGCCGAGAATGGTCATCAGGCCCGCATCGGCACGGGAAACCATTTGCAAGATCACGTTTGCAACAAAGGAAGGGAGTTCGAACCCATCGTATTGTTCCTCGACGCCAAAACTGACCAAGCCAGCTTCCCGAAGCTTTTCGAGGGTCTCTTTGATATGCGGCGGGTAAATGACTTCGTCGTTAACGAGTTGGGCGCAGTCATCCCAGCCCGCTCGCAGTTTAGGCTCCTGCTCTTCGCAAATGGCGGCGGCCGTTTCGAGCACTTCCTGCAATGCAGCTCGGTCGAGTTCAAGGTCACTCGTCTCGCCCTTGCGCCAATTGAAATACGATTCCCAATCGATCAGCTCGTTGAGATAGAGGAGGACGGCGTCGCCCATATATGCGCTCATGATTGAGTTCCTTGGCTCGCGCGGAAGTGCGCGGGATGCGAGGTGAGAGATGCGAGGCGCGGCGTACGAAGAATAGAATATGCTAGACCGCTCACAGCCGACTCCAAGTCGGGAAGCGAATTTGCGGAAAGGAAACCCCCGGCGGGTTCAAAGAGCACCAACTGGGGAGTGCCCTCGCCGGGCTGCGGTTCCAGGTCAGGAATTGAGATGGTGCCGGCTGACGTTGTTCTGGACGCTGCTGCTTTGCCGTTGCGTCGTGGGGCATGGGTCCTTCGGCTCAGCTCCGCCTTTGAATTCGAAGTCAAAGCGTCGTCGGACAAGAAATGCACGATGCCGAAGCCAACTAACATAATGCTGCCAGGGCGACGGCCAGGGGCCGCATTAATGGTGAAGCGCCGAAGCTCTGGATCTCGGCCCAAGTTCGGAAAGGCCTCGCATAAAACCCGCGTCGAGTTCGGACAATTTTTGAGCGGCTGCCTCGAGTAACATGCTTTCGCAGGACGCAGAGCTTTCACTAGGTACGCCACCCGTATACGTGTGAATGGCCAAAGCTGCATGGGCGCTGAAGAGTTCCGGCGCTTAGCATCTCGTGCGCTTGAGATACTTGTGGGTGTATGGCGGAGCGCAGTCTCGCGGAAGCGGGGCGAATTTAAGTTGGAGTGTTTAGATTCGATCGAGCCGCCAGATGAGAAGTTGATCACCTTCGTTAAGCGCGTCGCTTTCAGTTTTGATGCCGAGTCGTGCGAGGGGCACGCTCTGGACCACGGGGGTGGCAGATCGCTTCGGTAACTGAGAATCCCATCCAAGTGATCGAGGGAATTTTCGTCGGCCTTTTGAGCTGGGTCGATCACGGTTACGAGGGGGAGGGTCGTTCGCGAGGATTCCCCGGATAGGGCTGGATCTGGAACGAGTGCAATGCGCGCTTTGTCGCCGAGCAATTTGGGAAGCGCACGCGCGAGACTAGTTTTGCCCATTGCTGGGCAACCGTACGTACAGACCCTTGAAGCGCCCTCTGCGATTTCCGATTCAATTGCGGCGAAGGCGTCACTGATCGCTCGCGTCCCGAGGACAAGATGAGCTTGAGCCTTCGCGTCGGAGGGAGAGCATTTGGAGTCGAGGAACTTGAGGTGCGCGGACAGGGGAACTCCAGTCTACAGGCGGTAAGTTTCCGGGTTTGCATGAGAAATCGGCGTTTCGGAGAGTTCGCTTGAGTTTTTCGAGTGGACCTGATGACTGTCAAAGTTCATGGAATAATTACTTCGGCGTAGTTCTGCTTACGTGTTCTTCCCTGATTCGCCGCGCAGAAAACGCGGGCTCGGAACCCTCTTTGGCTCCTCGGCCCATAAAAGACCGGCGATTAAGTGACGAAAGCTTCCTTCTAAATGAGCGCTTAAGCGTTGCTCATAGACGTGGATCTCTTTGCTTCCGATGCGCGCCCGCATAGAATCGCCATATCGTTATCCGAGCGATCCGCTCTGGGGAACGCCGGAGGGGTAAATCAGGTTGTCGATCCGAGCCACGTTGACTGTGATGGGCGGTCTTCCCGATCAAGCGGGGCAAGTTTTCGAGGTGGGTGCTGGGTCAACCACTCTCGGACGCGGTCTGAATTGCGGCATCCGACTCGCCGACCGGAGCATTTCGCGCCTGCACGCGGAAGTCGTCTGGGAAGGCGAGACCTTGGTTCTGATCCACAGGAGTCAGGTCAATCGCACGCTGGTGAATGGCAACCAGATTTTGGAGCGCACGCCGCTTGCCGGAGGCGAAGAGATCCAGCTGGCAGATCGCGTCGTGCTTCGATTGAAGCTCGAGGTTGAGGCAGTCGCGGCCGAAGCGGCTTCGGCGACCCCCGATCCCGAAGTAGACGCGACCCAACTAGGATCCGTCGAAGCGTCTGCCGTTCCGATTGCAGATTCGGGACCGGCCCCGCCGGTTGCAGAGCCCGCCGAGCCGGCACCGGCTTCTGAATTGGCATCCCCGGCCGCTCCCGCTTCGCCTCCGGCTGCCGCAGCCGAGGGGAGCGTTGCTGAGCCGACGACCGCACATCATTTGCGGCCTGTGTCTGTCGACGAGCCGCCGCCGGATCCGTCTAGCATCAATATCGCGATCATCGGTGCGGGCCCGGCAGGGATCGCCGCAGGCGTGCGCGCAGCAGAGCGTGGACTGAAGCACACGCTCTTTGAGCGATCGGTGTTGGCCGACACGATTGTGAAGTACCAGAAGGGCAAGCTCGTTATGGCCGAGCCGCCGCAGTTGCCGCTTCAGGGCGACCTTAAGATGGTCTTCGAAGAGGCTGTTCGCGAACAGGTCCTTGCTTGGTGGAGCGAAGCGGCGACGAATGCGGGCACGAATTTGGTCGAGGCCACGGAAGTGCTTTCGATCCAAGGCGAGAAGGGCGCGTTCAAGATCGAGATGCGTGGGCCGGGGGGCGCAAAGACCGTCGACGCGACGCATATCGTTCTGTCCATCGGTGTGCAGGGCGATCTTCGGAAGTTCGGTGTGCCCGGGGATGACCAGCCCTGGGTGACCTATCAGCTCGACGATCCCGGCGCGTATGAAGACAAGCGAGTGATTGTCGTTGGCGTTGGCGATGCGGGCATCGAGAATGCGATCGCCCTCGCAGAAAACGGCAACGAAGTTACGATCGTAAATCGTCGCGACGAGATCGATCGCGCAAAGCCAATGAACAAGGCTGCCATCGAGGCGAAGATCAAAACCGGCGAAATCGCTTACCTCACGCACGCGAGCGCGGATCGCTTTGAATCCGATGCCGCTGTCTTCAAGACGAAGGCCGGCGAAGAAGTACGGCTCGATACGGATCTCGTCATAGGCCGTCTGGGCGCTACGCCGCCGCGTTCCTTCCTTGAGTCTCTAGGTGTCTCATTCCCGAGCAAGGACAAGGAAGCGATTCCAGACGTTTCGGATCGGTATGAATCGAATGTTCCCGGCATTTATATGGTGGGTGCCCTGGTCGGATACCCACTGATCAAGAACTGCATGAATCAGGGGTTTGAGGTCATAGAGCATGTGCTCGGCGAATCCGTGAAGCCCGCGGATGAGCCTGTGCTCGCGAATAAATTCGTAGAAGTGGGCGGAAGCGTCAGCGAAAATCTCGCGAGGATTCAGGAGGCGGTGCCTACGCTCGCGCCGCTCACCATGGTTCAGCTGCGGCAGTTATTATTCGAGTCGAAAGTGCGCATAGAGAAGCCTGGGGTGGTCATCTATAGCCGCGCCGACTTTGACAACACCTTCTTCTCGATCATCGAAGGCGAAGTCGAACTCGCGTATCTAGATAACTCTGATCCGACGATTCCTGACGACCTGCGCACAGAGCGCCGAACCAAGCGTCTGGCGGGGCAGTTCTTTGGTGAGGATGGTTTGATCTCGGGGCGTCGCCGCGGCGAGACGGTGACGACGACGCAGCAATGCATCGTGATCGAGACGCCGCGCAACACGATGACCAAGTTGACGCGTTCGGTCGAAGACGTGAAGAAGGTAATCGACGCGGCCTACGTAAATACCGCGCTCGCGACACTCTTCCCGTCTCTTGAATCGGCTGCGCGCGATCGACTCGCCGATCGCGCGGAAACTTTGATGCATCGCGCTGGAGAAGTGATCTTCGGTGAGGGGGATGAGCCGGATGGTCTACATCTGATTCGTCGCGGGACCGCGGAGATCTACAAAAAGCACGAGGGTTCTGAAGAACAGATCGACTCGGTTCGCGCCGGCTCTACGATCGGCGAACTCGCAGTGCTGCATCCCGGGCGTACTCGAACGGCGACCGCGAAAGCGGGCGTCGACTGCGAGACGGTGCTCTTCCCGACCGAGATAATCCTTCAGTACGTCGAAAGCTCGCGAGAGATTCGCGAATATCTTGAGCTGAAGGAGCAGGAATTCATCATTGCGGATGCGCGCCGTCAGCATGGTCGCGGCACGATGATGTGGCTGCAGAAGGCTGGCGGTAAGGAAGCCACGGATCTGCTGATGATCGACGAGACGTTATGCGTCCGTTGTGACAATTGTGAGAAAGCCTGCGGCGAGACTCATGGCGGCGTTTCTCGCTTGAATCGCGAAGCCGGCGCGACGTATATGACGAGCGCGGGCAGTGCGCTTCATCTCCCGACCGCGTGTCAGCACTGCGAAAATCCAAAGTGCATGACCGACTGCCCACCGGATGCGCTTAATCGCGATCCGAACGGCGAAGTCTGGATCAATGACGAGACGTGTATCGGGTGCGGCAACTGCGAGGCCTACTGTCCTTACGACGTGATCAAGATGGCCAAGGTCGACGACGAGCCCGGGCCAGGGCTCTTGATGCGACTGCTCTTCCCCTCGCGTGCGAAGAAGAAGGCCGCGAGCGATGCGAAGCCGGCGGAAGGCGGAGCGGCGACTGTGAAGAAGGCCGTGAAGTGCGATCTCTGCCGGGAGTTGCCCGCCAAAAAGAGCGGCGCGCCACGCGCGGCTTGTGTTGCGTCGTGTCCGACCGGCGCGATTGTGCGAATTGATCCCGGCGAATACGTCGACGAAATTTACGAAAGGCAGGGCTAGTCGCGTGATCGGGCCGCGTACATTCCTTGAATACCAGAACTATCGCTATCTCAAGGTGGCGCTTAGTACGCTATTTCTGTCGATCGTGGTTTATGTCGTGGACGATCCGCCGGGTGGCCGGAGTGGTAGTTCTTGGACTGGCTACGGCCTTGGGACGATCGCGGCGGCGACGATCTTCTGGCTGATGTGGCTAGGAATTCGCAAGCGGAGCTACTCCGCGACGGGCGCGTCGCTTAAGGGCTGGGTC
Organism: Deltaproteobacteria bacterium UBA4427; assembly: GCA_002390675.1. Classification (GTDB taxonomy): domain Bacteria; phylum Myxococcota_A; class UBA9160; order UBA9160; family UBA4427; genus UBA4427. The sequence goes on along the minus strand of DGPZ01000102.1, from coordinate 79,431 downwards.
TCGGCGCATGTCTATTTAGGGACGGGGCTGCTCTTCCTCGTGCCTTTGCATTCGGCCTTCGAATTTGGCTGGAATGTTCACACGCTCGCTTATGCCCTGATGTGCGTTGTTTGCATCAGCGGGATTCTTGGCGTGGCGTTCTACGCACTCGTTCCGACCTCCATGACGCGGAACCGGAATAACATCACACTCGATGCCATGCTTGAGAGAATCGCCGAGATCGATTCTGAGTGTCGGATGGCCGCAGATGGCTTGCCCGACTACTACGCGCATGCCGTCGTGACCTCTATAGATGACACGCGAATCGGTGGCACGTTTCGGTCCCAGCTCTCCGGGAAAGATGCTGATTGCGGGACGTCGCGCGCGCTTCGCAGCTTGCGAACGTCGGAGGTTGATCTGGACGACGAGGCCAAAGAGCAAGAGCGGAAGCTGATTGAGTTGATTGCGCGCAAGGAACTACTTCTGAAGCAGATTCGGCGCGACGTTCGATTTAAGGGGCTTCTTGACCTCTGGCTGATCGTTCATGTTCCTTTTGCGTTCGCGACCTGCGCGGCGCTGATCGTTCACATTTTCGTCGTTTTTTGGTATCACTAAAATGAAAGTTCGCCTAACAGAAGTTCGGTTGCGGCCAACGGGCAAGAAAGTCCGCCTTGACCGCGACATCGAAGTCGAGTCCCTCTTTGTTGGACGGGGGCCGGATAACGACCTCTCGCTCAAGGGGCTGACGATCTCGCTGCATCAGGCGACATTCCGCATGGCGGATGGTCGCTTGTACGTTGAGGCCGCTGCTGGGCAAGAGGTCAACGTCAATGGCCTGGTGACGGGTGGTGAGCGGATCGGCCCGGGCGATGTCTTGAAGCTCGGATCTTGGGAACTTCGGGTACTGCAACCCGAAGAGGGTGCTGAGGTTGATGTTGCGCTCGAATACGAGGAGACGGATCGAGGTCAAAGTGAACGTGCTTCACTGGAAGAGCGAACGACGCTAGGCCTTGAATCCGGCATTTTTGCACGTCGCCCTCTGGCTTGGATCGCGATCGGCACGATCTTGATCGGATTCCTGTTAGTTCCGCTCTTTTGGTCGCCAGCTCAGTCGCCTTGGAATACGGGCGATGTGAGCCGCGGTCATGCCTACGTCGAGAGCGATTGTCAGAAATGTCATTCGGGGTTCTTCCAGGCCGTGCAGAATGATGACTGTATGACCTGCCATCACGATATTGGCCGGCACTCGCCGCTGGAAATGAGGATGGCTGAGCTCGATAATGCCGACTGTGGGACCTGCCATCTAGAACATCGCGGCCGGCAGGTCGACCTAGCGGATCTCGGCTCTGGCTTTTGCTCGGACTGCCATTCTGATCTCGGCGGCAAGCTCGCCGAGACTTCGCTCCGGGACGCGAGCGATTTCGGTGAAGACCACCCGCCCTTCCAGCTCGCACTCGTGACAAACCCTCTTCTCGAGGCGGTCTCAGTCGATGTCACAGACGATCTCGTCGAGATCTCCGGCCTCGAATTTAGTCACCTTCGTCATGTCGGAAAGGCAGTCACCGGCCGCGGCGATTCGAAGCAATATCTCCAGTGCGGCGCGTGCCATGAGCCGGATGCGGGTGGCCTCTACATGAAGCCCGTCGTGTTCGAGGAGCATTGTCAGGACTGCCATCGGCTCGACTTCGACGCCACGGCTCCTCCGGGCTTCACCCCGCACGGGGATCCGGCCGACATCAGGGCGAAGATTCGAGGGTTTTACGCTACACGCGTGCTGAGTGGCGAAGTGAAGGATGCCGAGGCCCCGCGTAGGCTCCGGATGCGGCGCCCAGGTGCGCGACTCAGTTCGGAAGAGGCTGAACTCTCTCGGCGATGGGTCGAGAGCAAAGTCGAGCGTGCGGAACGGCGCTTCTACGAACGTCCTGGAACCTGCGACCTCTGTCACGAACTCGATCCGGGAGGAGCGAGTGACGGAGGGATGGGCGTGGCTCCGGTCCAAGTCCAAGATATCTGGGTGCCGGGCTCGGTGTTCAGTCACGGATCCCACGCCCCCTTCGCCTGTGTAAAATGCCACCCGGGTGCAGCGGTCTTCGATCCCGAGCCGGACAGCGCGCTTCCGCGACCCGAATGGTCCATGAAGGACTCGATTCCTTATGAGTTGATTCTAAGGGAGCCGACAACTCGGGTCAGCAATGAGGCCGGGGATATCTTGATCCCGGACATTACGGTTTGTCGCGAGTGTCACGCGGGCGCGGATGCTTGGGGCGGCGAAACGGTGCCATCGCCTTGCTCTATGTGTCATCCATTTCATGTGCGCGGGAACGGCCCGATGGGGCCGAGCGTGACGTCTGGGTCGGCCGCGGCGACATCACCGCCCGAAAGGTCGGGCGAGCCTGCGGCTGATGCTGAGCCCACGGCCGAGGGCGACGCCCCGTCGATTCATGAGGCGCATTCGGATCACGCGGCGATGCCGGCGAATCATCTCGGCGTCTCGCGCGATGGTTATGTGGGGATCGGTCGCGCTGATGCCGACTTGCCGCGGAACCCCCATACGGACCTCTTCGTTCGCCTAAATTAGGCACGGCAATTCCGTTCCAGGGATGTAGAATCGAGCGGACGCGTGGGGGCGCGCTGACCGGTTTGATTTCGTATTTCGGCAACGGCTTAGGTGTCGTTTTCGGAACTTTGAAGTCGTCGCCGAATCGACTCGCCCACGCTCGTTGCGTTCGTTCTTCCAGCTTTTAGCTGAACTAGGTGAAGGAAGAGCCGGCGTGTTGTTGCTGAGATTAAAACGGCGCACGCGGTCGATCGCGAGATAGATGTAGGAACTCGGGTAAGAGTTCCATCTAAATCGCGAAGGATCGTGTCGAAGCCGGAGGCTTTTGATGATCGCCCGTTTTATGAGTGTCGGTCGACGGCAGCTACGAACCGTGATTGCACTAGCGGCATCGGTGGTCGTGTCGTTCTCGCTTCCCGCCTGCCAAGACGGCGAAGTTTCGCGGACCCAAGTCTGCCAATTCCAATGTGACTACCAGCAGCGTGGTACTGAGCCCGGCTATCCGGCGGCTACTGTAGGCGTCGAAGCGCGTTTAACGGTTCAGGACGTCGTGCAGGTGATCGCGAACGCGATTTTCGAAGCCGAAGCGAACGGCATTCCGGATATCACAATCGTGGTGCTGGACCACTTGAGCAACGTGCTCGCGGTCTATGACACGGATGCGGCAACGACAAACTACTCGCTCATTACCTCCGTGGAGAGCCCTAACCGAACGGCAAACACGCCCTTTATTGTGGAGAACAACGGCGGCTCCGCAAACTTCACAGCCATCGCGACGAATGCAGGCCTGACCTCTCTGCAGACCGCTCTCGACGGAGTCTTTATTCCGGCCGGCTACGCCGCGATCAGCAAGGCAGGTACGTCCAACTACTTCTCGACCCAGGGCAACGCCTTCACTTCGCGAACTGCGAGCACGCTGATCCAGCAGAACTTCTTTCCTGGCGAAACCGATCGCCCGGGCGGCCCTCTCTTCGCGGTTCAGATCGCACAGCTTGCGTGCAGCGACATCAATACGCGCCAAGGCGTCGACCAGATCACGGACACGACGGACGTCGCGCCGTTAGCGACGGATTTGATCGGCCCACGCCGCTTGCCGGTTGGCTTCGCGGCCGACCCCGGCGGCATCTCCCTCTATAAGGACAATATCGCGGAGCTTAGTGCGCCACGGAACCTGGGCGGAGCTCCGACCGGCCTGACAGGCAAGGTCGTCGTCGGCGCCGTCGGCATCGAATACAACGGCGTCTACAGTCTCGACAAGGACGCAACAAACAGCGACCGGAATATCGAAGAGCGGATTGCTTTTGGTGCCACGAAGGGACGAAACGCAGCGACGAGCTACGACGCAGATGTTGAGCGACGGGCGGACCGCATAACGGTCGCTGGACGAGCGCTTCGCTGGGTCGACGACACAGGGCTGCGAGGCTCGCGAGCGAGTGCGCCTGTAATTTCGACGGACGACGCTGACAATATCGGAGCGATCACGGCCCGGCTGAACGGACTCATCACGCTCGGCAGCGGTACTGGCACCTTTGTCTTCGATCAGTTCTTCTTCCCGTTTACCGCGCCCCGCGGCGGCGTATTCTTTCTCGACCCGACATCAGGGGTGATTGAGACGACCTTCAATGGACTGACTGGCTTGTTCCCTCAGTCGACGAATGGCTTTGCGGGGACCGCGAACGGTGAAGAACTCGTCGACCAAGCGACAGCTCGGCGCTACCCCGCCAGCCCGAGTGTGAATCCCGCCCCACCGGCGAACGCAGTAGCTGTCGCCGCACCGGCATTGGCCGATGGTCTCTCGGCTGCGGACGTTCAGGAACTGCTGATCCAAGCCCTTAAGCTCGCCGAAAACACCCGCGCGCAGACCCGCCGACCCATAGGCGGTCAGGCGCGAATTGATGTCGCGGTTGTGGACCTCGACGGAAACGTACTCGGCTTTGCGCGGTCGCAGGACGCGTTGCTCGACGGTGTCGACGTGACGATCTCGAAGACGCGGCAAGCGGCGTTCTGGTCGAAGGCGAATGCGCGGGCTCAGTTGGAAGCTGCGCGTGACCCGCTCGGAAATGCCGGCGTTCTAAATACGAAGCCCTTTTCTCAGTACGTCACCGACTCTCGGGTGTTCTTGGGGCTCAGTGGAGCGGATCCCATATTTGACGGCGAATTTGCTTGGTCTTCGATTTCACTCGGCGGAATCGCAAACCCCGATTTCCCGCCGGGTGTCGCTTCGGGTAACAACGGTCCGCTTTCCCGAAATCCCGACGCGACGACCGCGAGTGTTCCGCCGGCGCCGACTAATAACGGAGAGTGGAGCATCTTCAGTACCGGGATTCAGACTGAGATTGTTCTTCCAGCGATTGCCGTTGCGCTCTGCGAAGAGGTGCCGGACTTGGCTGCTGCGCTCTTCGATACGACGGGTTCGCTTGCGGCGGTGACGCGACCGGAGCTCTTTACGAATGCGGTTCAGCGAAACCTGTATTGCGATGCTGCACGAACCGCATTGATCCTCTCGCCCGACGCGGGTGCCCAACTTGACTGCATGCAGGGCATTCAGGACGGCAATGCCGGCCTGATCACCGGCCTCCAGAACGGCTTCCACATCTTCCAAGGTGCGGTTCCGATCTATCGAAGCGATAGCGCCGGCAACAGCACTTTAGTTGGCGGCTACGGTGTCTCGGGTGATGGCGCGGAGCAGGATGACTTCGTCCCCTTTGTTGCCCTGGACGAAATCGGGAAAGCGCAAGCCGCTCGTGGCATCGCGAACCCGATTGGCAATGCGCCCTTTGGACTTCGCGCAGACAACATTTCGGTCGAGAACGTGAACCTCCGGTACGTCGTTTGCCCGCCCGCCCCCTTCTTGAACAGCAATGAACAGAATGGCTGTGGGGGACGATGAGCATGATTATTGAACGCGCGCTCACGAATGGCCCTGAGGCTGCAACTGATTTCGCAGGGAAGCGGTTAGCGACGCAAGCGTGCAGACACAGTGTAGCTCTGCTGTCGGGGTTACTTCTGTTAGGTGCCGATACCAGCTGGGCCGCACGGCCGGCTCCGGTTGCACCTTCTCCGTTCTTAGTGACCGCCGAAACGTCGGAAACTCTCGAGCAGATTGAAGATCAGCTTCGAGTTCCGAGCTTCACTGAATTACTGCTCGCTCAAGCGGATAGTGACGGCGCACGGGCACGTCGCCGCCGCCGACCGAGCTTTCAGCGACCCGGCGGAAGTCGTGAGGGCGATGCGGGCGCTGAACAGGCCCCGGTCCCGGTTGCTCCGCCCGTGCCTACGACGCCCGCGCCGACCAATGACGCATCTGACGGTTCTGCTGGCGGCGTGATTGTTCCCGTGCCAGCTCCCGTTCCCGTGTCACCTACGGCGTCGCCGCCGATCGACGAGGGCACCTGGGCGCCGACTCCGCGACGCGCGCAGCCCCCGCGAATCCCGACTCCAGTTCGGCCGGCTGATGGGGGCGACAACGAAGGTGATGGCGAGTCTTCGGGTGCGCCAGCGCCCAATCCGATAGTGCCGCGCTCTCAGCGACGGCCCGGTGAACGACCGACGCGCCAAAACGTTCCGACCTACGAGAACGATCTCCCAGATTACGAGTTTGTCGCGGTCCCTGACCGTTGGCGCATCATCGAGAATCTCGGTGTCAACGAAAAGTGGTACGACCCCTATAACCAGAACACTTTGAAGGGTGACCGTCCGATCCCCGGCACGAAGGACTGGTTCATCAACGTCAATATCGTCTTCGATCATGTCCTTGAAGCACGTCGGATTCCAATTCCGACCGGCGCAGCGGGCGACCGCGGCTCGGAAGTAGATCTCTTTGGTGACGGCGTCGCCTGGGAAACCCAGACGACCCTGTTGCCGTCGATCTCTTTGGTGCAGGGCGACACGACCTTCCGTCCGCCGGACTGGGAGATTCGCATCACGCCGGCGCTGAACGTGAATAAGGTTTGGGTGAATCAGCTAGGCGCTGTAAAGCTTGACCCGCGCGAAGGCGATGATCGTCTCGACTATCACTTCACGCTTCAAGAAGCGTTCATCGACAAGCATCTTTGGAACCGCACGGATCGCTTCGATTTCGACAGTCTGCGCGTCGGCATTCAGCCCTTTAACGCTGACTTCCGTGGCTTCCTCTTCGAGAGCTCCGAGCCGGGCGTTCGCCTCTTCGGCAACTTCTTCAATAACCGTGGGCAGTACAACCTGGCCTGGTTCGGTCGCCTTAATAAAGACACGAACTCCGGGCTCAATAATCTTGAGTCCTGGCGCGATGACCACACGATCATTGCCAACTTCTACTATCAGGATTTTCCGGTCCTTGGCTTTAACGTGGAAGCGATCTTTGCGGCGAATATCAACCGCGAAGGCGATGAAAAAGACTTCGACAACAACAAGAACCTAGTCATCCCGTCCCCGGTCGGTCTGATTGGTGGCCACGATTACGAGGTCTACTACGTAGGCTTGGGTGGCGACGGTCATATCGAGCGTTTGAACCTAACGTTCCAGCTCTACGGGGCATTCGGTCACGACGACTACAACCCAATCGCCCAGCGCAGCCAGGATATAGAGTCGTTCTTCGCCGCATTCGAAGCGTCTTACGATCTCGACTGGATGCGATACAAGGCCTTCTTCTTGTATTCGATGGGCGATGACGACCCCTATGACGACAAGGCACAGGGCTTCGACACAATCCTCGACAACCCGAACTTCGCGGGCGGCACGACCTCCTTTTGGATGCGTCAGCAGATTCCTTTTGTGTTCGGTGGCAGCGTCGCGCTCTCGGGTAAGAACAGCATCGTGCCCTCACTCCGCAGTTCGAAGGGCGAAGGCCAGAGCAACTTCGTGAACCCCGGCCTTTGGCAGGCGGGCGTGGGCGCGGACTTCGATGTGCTGCCTGAACTCCGTATCCTGACCAATATTTCTTGGTTGCAGTGGGATTCAGTGCAGGTGCTTGAGACACTACGTCAGCAGGATCGCCTCAGTCGCGAAATCGGCTGGGACATCAGCGCCGGCGTGATCTATCGACCGTTCTTCACGAATAACGTCGTGCTGCGCGCCTCCGGCTCGGTGTTGATCCCGGGCAGCGGTTACGAGGAACTCTTTGATGAACGCTCTGATGAGCCGCCGTATTCGGCCCTCGTAAACGTCACTTTTACTTTCTAGCTAGAGCCCTTATTAGCGATCTGCGAATCGGACTACGTCATGCCTAAACTTTCGAGCAGTCCAAGCGTGCCAACGAGCGAGAGCCCCAGTAAATGAAAGCTGCATCCCGTACTCAATCGCTCCTAACAGCGGTCCTTACTGCGACCCTCGTGATCGGTCTCACGGTTTTCGCCGTGACCTTTACAGGCGGCGTCTCTAACGCTTCGGAAGGCGAGCACGCGCTCGAAATCGACTATCCCATTTATCCTCCGGCGCCTCTCGATCAATCCGAGGCGGAAGCGGCCGTGAAGAGCGCGGGCTGTGTCTCGTGCCATACGAAGTCCGATGAAGCGACGATGCATCCCCAGCGGTCCGTCGTCCTCGGCTGTACCGATTGCCATGGCGGCGACGCGACCGCGACCTCGGGAAGCTACGAACCGGGATCAGAAGGATTTGTTGCAGCGCAGGCGCAGGCGCATGTTCAGCCCGCGATGCCCGAGACGTGGGAAAAGAAGAACAACGAAGTGCGAACCTACGCACTGCTGAACTTGGAAAGCCCCGAGTACGTCCGCTTCATCAACCCTTCGGACTATCGAGTAGCCGACGAAGCCTGCGGCGCTTGCCACTCGACGATCGTCGAAAAGGCGAAGCGCTCGATTATGGCCACCGGCGCCATGCTCTACGGCGGCGCTTCCTACAACAACGGCATCGTGCCCTTTAAGCGGTACATCCTCGGCGAGGCCTATACCCGCGAAGGCCTGCCCGCCGCGATCAAGGCCAAGTTCAAGGTCTCTCGCGCGCAGTCGGATATGGGCGTGATGCAGATGGCGCTTCCGCTTCCGGCTTGGGAAACGGTGCCACCGGCAGACGTCTTCCGCATCTTCGAGCGCGGTGGCCGAAACGTAAACAGCTTCTTCCCCGAGACGGGCATTCCGAATCCGGAAGAAGAACCGGGCAAGCCCGATGTGCGCGCATCCTTCCGTGGGCCGGGTACTGGCAACCGTGTATCGATCCCCGTCCTTAATATCCACAAGACGCGCCTCAACGATCCGAACATGTGGTTCATGGGCACGAAGGATCAGCCCGGCGACTTCCGAAGCTCGGGCTGCGCGAGTTGCCACGTCGTTTATGCAAACGATCGTGAATGGTACAGCTCGGGTTCCTACTCGAAGTACGGCAATAAGGGGCAGACCGCGACGGACGATCCGATGATTGCCAATCTCACGAATGAGGCGGGCGAGAAGGAATGGGGGCATCCGATCAAGCATGCCTTCTCCCGCGCGATCCCGACCTCGCAGTGCATGAACTGCCACATGCATCAGCCGAACATGTTCCTCAACTCGTATCTCGGTTACACGATGTGGGATTACGAATCCGATGCGCCGCTCATGTGGCCTGAGGAACAGCAGTACCCGGACTTCGAAGAGCAGCTTAAGGTGCTGAAGCGAAACCCGGAAGAAGCTTCCTACAAGGGTAAGTGGGCGGACGTAAACTTCTTGGCGGAAGTCTGGAAGGACATCAATCCCAAGACTAAGGACACGAAGTTCGCCGACTATCATGGTCATGGCTGGAACTTCCGCGCCATCTTTAAGCGCTCGCGAGACGGCACGCTTCTTGACGCTGGCGGCAACGCGATTCCCGACGGACTCTCCGACAAGGAGAAGTTTGATCGCGCGGTTCATATGCGCGATATCCATGCCGAGATCGGCATGCAGTGCGCGGACTGTCACTTTGCGGATGATTCACATGGCAATGGAGAGCTGCACGGCGAAGTTGCCGCGGAAGTGAATATCCGCTGCCGCGATTGCCACGGCACCGCAGACAAATACGCGACGCTCAAGACTTCCGGCCCGGCCTCGCCGGTCGAAGGCCGCGACCTCTCTCGCCTCCGCAACCAAGACAACCGCAAACGCTTCGAATGGCGCGGCGGCAAGCTTTACCAGCGCCTGAGTCTGCCCCCGCATAACGAATTTGCGGTGAGCCAGGTGAAGGACTCGGTCACGCCGGGCAACCCGGAGTACAACGAGAAGGCCGCCCGCGCGAAGATGATGTCGAAGGGCACCGACCAGAGTTGGGGCACCGGCGTCAGCAAGGAAAACCGCGCCCACGGCGATGAAGAGATTGCCTGCTTCTCTTGTCACAGTTCTTGGGTGACGTCGTGTGGCGGCTGCCATCTCACGATCCAAGCTAACTGGAAGACCGAGACCCACAAGCACGAGGGTAAAACTGCTCGAAACTTTGCGACCTACAACCCGCAGGTCGCACGGGATCAGATGTTCCAGCTCGGCAAGCACGGCACGGTTAAGGACGGGATCATCGCTCCGATCCGCTCCAGCTCGGCGCTCGTCTTGTCCTCCCAGGACATCAATCGAAACCGCATCTACATCCAACAGCAGCCGGTCTCGGCGAGTGGTTATTCCGCGCAGGCCTTCGCGCCACACTTCCCGCACACCGTCCGTAAGACGGAGACCAAGGGTTGCGAGGATTGCCATCTCTCGGAAGCGAACGACAACAACGCGATCATGGCTCAGCTACTTCTGCTGGGAACTAACTTCGTGAACTTCATGGGCTTCAATGCTTGGGTCGGCACCGACGAAGAAGTCGTCGCGATCCAGGTGACCGAATGGGATGAACCCCAGGCGGTCATAGGTAGCTACCTCCACGAGTACGCCTACCCCGACTACTACCAAGAGCATGTCGATCGTGATCTCGAGCTCACTGAAGTGACGCCGGGCTATCAGGACATGGACGCTGGATGGATTAAGAGCCTGCGAGAGACGCTGTCGAAGCGACTGACCTGGCTGCCTGATTGGATGGAGCCTCGTGACGCACTTTACGACGGCGAGTACACGCATCATTCTGGTCGCGTCGAATGCATCCAACTGCGCGGTGAATACCTTTATGCCGCGGAAGGTAGCAAGGGCATGCAGGCCTTTGACGTCTCGACGATCGGTACGAAGGGCTTCTCGGAGCGCATCATTACAGCACCCTTCTCGCCGCTCGGTCAGAACGTTCGGGTCAAGAGCAAGAACGCGACCTGTGTTGCATTACCGACGACGCAGCTGCTTCGCCCGGAGCTAAACCGCAGCGATCTGATCCAGAAGGTGAACCTCGAGCAGGCGATGCATCCGATCTACAGCTACGTGGCTGTGACGGATTCGGAAGAGGGACTCATCCTCGTGAATAACGAGACGCTCACGGATTTCGAACCGCGCAACAACTTCTTTGAGCGCGCTGTGACATGGAACCCGAACGGCATTCTCGATGGCGCGAACCACGCGCATTTCGCAGGACATCTGCTCTACGTGTCAGCGGCCAAGGGCGTCGTGATCGTCGATCTCGATGATCCGCTGAATCCGAAGATGCTGGCGAGGATCCCGCTGAATAATCCGCGTGGCTCGATGCTGCAGTTCCGGTATCTCTTCGTGACGGATGATGACGGCTTGAAGGTCGTTGATGTGACGAAGCCCGAGGCCCCGCGTCTGGTCGAAGGGGCAACGATCCCCCTCGCCGGAGCGCGTCGCGTCTCTGTCTCACGGACCTACGCCTATGTCGCGTCGGGTTCGGAAGGCCTCGTGATCGTGGATGTGGAGCAGCCCGAAAGTCCGAAGGTGTTCATGAAGTTCACAGCGGAGGGCCAGCTGAACGATGCCCACGATGTCGCGATTGCGACGACGAACGCTTCGCTCTTCGCCTACGTGGCGGATGGGAAGAACGGCCTCAAGATCGTGCAGCTGACTTCGCCCGAGCTGAACCCGAAGTTCTACGGCTTCAGCCCGGTTCCTAACCCGAAGCTGATCGCAATGCGCCAGACGAAGTCGGAAGCCCTCGCGGTTTCGCGCCCTCTCGAACGCGATCGCGCAGTGGACGAAACGGGACATCAGATCTCAGTCCTCGGCCGATTGGGCTCGCGTCCCTTCAATCTCGAAGAGATGCGGAAGCTCTACATGACGAACCAGGAAACGATCTGGACGGTGAAGGACTAGCGCCAGCCGGTACGCTCTATCGATGCGATGGGGATTCCTAGGCGCCGGGCTCTGCTCGGGCTCCAAAGCCGGGACCTCGTCGAGGTTGTGGCGATCGGCGGGACAGCTACCGGCAGCGTCTTAGACTTGGCTCTGGGTGGAGCATCGTTCCTGGCTGGAAGCGTTCTAGGACGAGCGGTCGGCGGAGTCCTGGGTTGATTGGGGCCGGCCGCTTGGCGGAGCTGTCTGTCGTAAATCGACCTCTCGGCGGTCGTGTGGCTCGTTATGGTCCGGCTAAGAACGCCAATCTCGCCTTCCTGCTCGTTGGGCGCGGTCGCTACCACGCGGGTTTACTCTCTCGGCGCTCGCATGCGAGGCGCGATGTCATCGACCTCACAGGGGATCTCTAAGTAAAAGTCACTCTCGACGCAGGAGACAGCGCGCGTTGGCTGGGCACTTCGCTTCGCTCCAGCAGCACGCCCCTGGCTCGCCCCGACACACGGCGGCGATCGACGGGAGAATACGCATCGCAGAGGCAATTCTCAGGGCCGATGAGGTTCGCGAGATGGAAAACGAGTCACGCTGAGGGCGAGCGCGGGAACTACTAGATGTACGATATTTGCGTGTGGCACTGATTTCGGTCGACAGCCTCTCTTACCTCGCGATATCGTCGGCAATGTTCGGCCCCACCAGGGGCCGTTTTCTGCTTGGAGCCCAGGCTATGACGGATTCTTCCGAGAACACTCAGAACGCCCCCACCAATAACGCCAAGCTTCTCGCTTGGGTCGATGAGATCTCCGCGCTGACTCAGCCCGACGCGATCGAATGGTGCGATGGCTCCCAAAAAGAATACGATCGCATGTTCGAGATCATGCTTTCTACAGGTACGGCGGAGCGTCTTAACGAGGCAACGAGACCTAACAGCTATCTCGTTCAATCAGATCCCGCAGATGTCGCACGTGTCGAAGACCGCACGTATATCTGCTGCGAAAACGAAGAGGACGCCGGACCGACTAATAACTGGCGCGAGCCGGCCGAGATGCGAAACATGCTCTCGGGTCTCTTCAAGGGATCGATGCGCGGGCGGACGATGTATGTGATTCCGTTCAGCATGGGTCCGATCGGTTCGCATATCGCACATATCGGCGTACAGATCTCCGACAGCCCCTATGTCGTCGCCAATATGCGCATCATGACGCGCATGGGTGCGAAGGTTCTTGAGGTGCTCGGCGACGACGGCGCGTTCGTGCCCTGTTTGCATTCGGTCGGCTCGCCGCTCGAACCCGGGCAGGCAGACGTTGCTTGGCCCTGTGACGGCGAGAATAAGTACATCGTCCACTTCCCCGAGTCCCGGCAGATCTGGAGCTATGGCTCCGGCTATGGCGGCAACGCTTTGCTCGGCAAGAAATGCTTCGCGCTTCGCATCGCTTCGGCGATGGCGCGGGACGAAGGCTGGCTCGCTGAGCATATGCTGATCCTGAAGCTCACCCCTCCGGGCGGCGAGAGCAAATACGTCGCGGCGGCTTTCCCGAGCGCATGCGGTAAGACCAACTTGGCGATGATGCAGCCCGTGCTCGATGGCTGGACGATAGAGACCGTCGGCGACGATATTTGCTGGATGAAATTTGGCGAAGACGGTCAGCTCTACGCAATCAATCCGGAAGCCGGCTTTTTTGGCGTGGCACCGGGAACGAGCAATAAGTCGAATCCGAATGCTATGCGCGGGCTCGACTCAAACTGCATCTTTACGAATGTCGCCAAGACCGACGATGGTGATGTTTGGTGGGAGGACAAGGGCGAAGCGCCTGCGCATCTCATCGACTGGCGCGGGAATGATTGGACCCCGGACAGCGAAAGCCCCGCGGCCCATCCGAATGCGCGCTTTACAGCGCCTGCCAGCCAATGCCCCGTGATCGCATCCGAATGGGAGAACCCGGACGGCGTGCCGATTTCGGCGATTCTTTTCGGTGGTCGCCGCGCAACGGTTGTTCCGCTCGTTCACGAATCCCGCGATTGGAACCATGGCACCTTTCTCGGCTCGATCATCTCGAGTGAGAAGACGGCTGCAGCTGCGGGCACGGTCGGTGAGCTCCGGCGAGATCCGATGGCCATGCTGCCCTTCTGCGGATACAACATGGCGGACTACTTCTCGCACTGGCTCTCGATTGGCAAGAAAGAAGGCGCTCAGCTCCCGCGAATCTTCTACGTGAACTGGTTCCGTAAAGACGATGACGGAAAATTTCTTTGGCCCGGCTTCGGCGATAACAGCCGAGTTCTCAAATGGGTCTATCAGCGCTGCGCTGAAAAGGTGAGCGGCGTTGAATCTCCGATCGGTGTGCTTCCGGGTGCAGGTGAGCTCGATCTTGAGGGACTCGACATAAGCGCCGATGCGCTCGAGATGCTGACGACTGTGGATCTCGACGGTTGGCTCTCTGAGATTCCGAAGATCCGCGAGTTCTACGCGGGCTTTGGCAATCACATGCCCGCCGGGCTCGAAGATGAACTCGATGCACTCGAGAAGCGCTTGGAAGCTGCGAAGTAACGTTAGGCGCTACTTGACCGATTTGATATCGGGGTATGCCCACACGGTGTGGCCGCACCGATCTAGCGCTGCGGCGCCGAGGTGTTCGAGGGGCCAGGCCGCCGCTTACTCTTCCCAGGCCGGTGCTTCGATCTGTCCGGCTCCGGCCATCGAGAGTGCTTCCGCGCTCTGCACTTCGACATAACCTTGGGAGCTGACGGGGTTGAGCCCGTCGCTGGCTTCCATCGAGGCGTCCGCCGGGTTGTAAAGCGAAGCTGCGACATCCGTCAACTTGTGGAAGAACAGGTTGCCTCGGTAGAGGCCGAGCTCGACGGTGCCACTCGCGTGCGCAGCCATCACGTCGATCGCAGCAAGCGCCGCGCGTGGCGCCGGGTCGAAGAGGCGCCCATCGTAGATGTGATCGGAAACGAGGGTCGACATCTGGCGGAAGAGCGCGGTTGCGCGTCGATCCAAAACCGCCTGGTAGACGGCTGCTAGGCCCGTTCCTAGCAGTTCCATGCCGGGGGCTTCGTAGACCCCTCGGCTCTTGGTGCCGATAATGCGGTTTTCGAGGGCATTCGAGATGCCGATGCCGTTTCGGCCAGCGACGTCATTTGCCTCGCAGAGCATGTCGAATTGCCCGAGCTGCTTCCCGTTGAGTTCGACGCAGACGCCCTTTTCGAATCGAAGCGTGACGGCCTCCACCTTGTCCGGCGCATCCTGCGGCCACACGCCCATTGTGGGGTCGACGATGGTCATGGGGGTTTCGAGGCTCTCCAGGTCTTCGGCTTCGTGCGAGAGGCCGGCGATATTCGCGTCTGTTGAATAGCGCTTCGCCTCTCCGACCGCGGCTTCGATGCCCTTGGTCTGGAGATAGGCGGACATCTCCTTGCGGCCGGGAAATTGCTCAAGAAGGTGGGGGTCGCGCCACGCCGCATAACACTTCATGCTGGGGGCAAGGACGTTCGTGTACCGCTCGAAGCGTAGCTGGTCGTTGCCGCGGCCTGTCGCGCCATGGGCGAGAACCGTGCAGCCTTCGGATTGCATCGCGCCTAGCAGGCCGTGCACTGTGACGGCGCGGGCGATGCCTGTTGTGTTCCAGTAGCCGCCGTCGTATCGGGCCTGCGCCTTGACGACGAGCATGGCTGCCTTGGCCATCGATTGTTTAAGGTCGACGACGCGCGTCTCGGAGCCCGTCGGGGCCATGCGGCGCGGAATGTCCTGGATGTCGTCTTCATCGGGCTGGGCGAGGTCGGCTGTGAACCCGACAACATCGAGGCCGGCTTCGATCAAGCGCGCCGTAACGGACTTGCTGTCGAGCCCGCCGGATACGCAGATCCCGATCTTTTCTCCAGTGAGGTCACCTATTTGCATCTTCGTTCTCCGCATCGTCGCTGGCGTGGTGGCCGGGCGCGAAGCTTTGCCCAAGGTTTGGACAGTCAGGGTGGCCGTGGCAGGTGCCGTGGCCGCATTCATTAGAGTCGCCATCGCAAACAACCGACGCGTTGCGGCTCGTGTTGGGTTGCGCAGCACCGCCGACGGGTCGACGAGGGCTCAGGCCCCGGACAGGGCGGAGCGGCGCGGACGATAGCAGGCCCCTCCGCCGAGCAGAACGGTCGTGGGCAGTCGAGCGCACACCGAGCGGAAAATACTGGCGAAGAAGCGCCTACTTCCCGTTGAGCTTGCCTTGGAGCGCCTTAAACGCCTTTTTGGCCTTATCTGGATTGAATGTATCTGGGTCGTCGACCGAGGCCAGAAGCTTTGTCAGTTCACCCCGTTCGAGCGCGTCATACGCGGCATCGTCCAATAATTGCTGGTCGTAGTAGCCGAATACGATCGTCTGTAGTGCCATCGCGGCCTGCTCTGACCCGGCGTAGTCGGCGAATTCTCCTGTCAGCGCTTCACGCAGGATGTTTTTCGAGAGCGTTCGAAGGACCTTGGCATCGATCTTCCAAGCTTGCAGCTTGGGCAGCACCGTTTTGATCCGGCCGCGAATTTTATTGGCGATCGTGTTTGAGTTGCCGCGTCCCTCGCTGGCCGCCTGATGAAGTTCACGCAGGTCGGCGCGCAATAGTTTGGCGGTAGCGGGATCAACGATCTGGAGCGCTTGGATCAGCATCAGGAAATTCGAGTCGTTCAAGCGAACGACGCCTGGCCCGAGGCCGGTGCTCTTGCGCGGTCGCCACCTTCGCATCTTGTCGATGCCATGATGGCAGGCCTGGCAGTCGTAGAGCACGAGTTCAGGGAAGAGGCCTAACGTATTTCGGTTTGGGTCGAGCATGGCGTCCATGATCTCGTCGACCGCGACGGCCTGACCGATAGCCCAGAGCTTGACGTCGTTCGGGGCCTGCTTGCCGCGGGAGATGTAGTCGTCGTCAGGTTCCCAGTGATAGGGTTGAAGGATCGAGAAGAGCGCGACTTCGAAGCTCTGCCGCGGGTGGCCTGCGCCCATCAGGCGATGGTCGACGAATTTTTGTCGGTCGCCGAGATGACACGACAAGCATAAGCGCGTGCGCGCGACGGGATCATCCGTCGGGAACATGCCTAACTCGATATTCTTCTTATGCGTGCTGCCTGAATCGTGGGGCCGCAAATAGCGCTCAGCCCCGCCGTGGCAGCCTTCGCATCCGACGCCGTCCGTGACTGTGAAGGCGTTATTTTCCGAGCGTCGCTTATCCGGGGGAGGATTGTCCGAGTGGCAATCGAGGCAGAGATTGTCTTGGTGCGGTTTCTTCTCGCGACCGAGGTTTTTGGAGATCCGGATCGAGTCGCGATTCAACAGGACTTTGTAGGCTCGCTGGCTGTGTCGATCCTCTTCGGTCCAGATCAGGTACTCGTCTTGGCGAACGTTGCGATCGTTGCGCGGGGCGGCGGAGCCGTGACAAGTGCTGCCATCGCAACTCGAGACGCCTTCATGTTTGTCGGGGCCGTATTGGGGAATGACCGGCGTCTCGGCAAAACTCTGGGTGGCGTAGAGCGCGAGTCCTGCGAGGAAGAGAAGGACGAGCGTGAGGGCGGCGCGGGGCGCTGCCGGTTCTACGTGTCCCCGATTCTGCGTCGATCGCTTCATTTTGATTCGGCTCCCCCATCCGTGATTCCAAACGCGCCACACCCCCGGCGCGAGACTGTGCGTGTCATGTTAACCCGTCCCCTCGGATCGTCCCGGAGGGTCGGATGAGTAATCGCCGACCAAATAGACAAGACCAAAGGGCCGACCGGGAGTCGCAGGTGTCGTGGGATGCGCTGCGCGGTAGAGTCGGTGAGCCCCCCAATCGTGAAAATGAGGTTTTGGATCCATGTCCAGATTGCACACTTCCTCGGTAGCCACGTGGCTTCGACCCAAGCTGTCTGCGGCGCCCGCCGCGGCGGTCTCGCTTGTCCTGGCGATTCTCATTCTCGGATTCAGCGCTCTGTCCGTGAGCGCTGAGGGCGGGATCCCGCGCAGCGAAAGCCCGGATGACGCGCGCGTCTATTTTATTTCGCCGGGCAATGGCGAGACGCTGACTTCGCCGGTCGTTGTTCGTTTCGGGCTCGGTGGAATGGGCGTTGCCCCTGCGGGCGTGGAGAAGCACGGAACGGGGCATCATCACCTAGTCATAGATGCTGATTTGCCCGCATCGAATCTCCCAATTCCGAAGAGCGATCACTACAAACATTTCGGAAAGGGGCAGACGGAAGTCTCTCTCGACCTCGCTCCGGGAACACATACTCTTCAGTTGGTGCTGGGGGATCATCTTCATATGCCTCATGACCCGCCGGTCGTGTCCGAGCAGATTACCTTTACGGTGGCGGAGACGGCGAACAAATAGCCTGACCGGGCTACGACGCGGACTCCATTCGAGTGATCGCATCGCCGACGGCTCTTTCGTAGAGCTTGTCTAGTCTCTCGACGAAAGTCTTTATGTCCGGGGAGATTCGGTTCGCGATCGAGCAAGAGTTGCGAGAGGAACTTTGCATTTTCGTAGCGCCGATAGGCACTCCCCAGCTCATTCGCAGTAACGGACTCTTGACCTAGCATTCCCAAGGCTACGGCCATGAGAGCTGCTTATGGAGCTTCCATCACTGCAGCCGGTGACGGTGAGCGCGGCTGGCAGGATGAGTGAGGCCGAGTGAGGATCATCGGCGACTTCTCGCCAGCGTTGTGATTCGGAAAGCTCTGGGATGGCGTGACTTTGGACCAATTTATGCGCCCAAGTGTGAACCAATTCACAGATAGAGCCTCTTATGAGCCGATAAGAGAGAGCTCAGGCTAGAGGCTGCCTAACGACCGTGGTGGAATCAACTCACAGAGTCAACGCGTGGCTCAATTCTTCAGGTTCGGCGATCATAGGCCCGCTTTTTTGATTTGAGCATGGGGTTGAGGGGAGAGATCAATTTGAGTCGTTTCGTGATTCATGGCGGGCGGCCGCTGCAGGGCGAAATCCGTGCGAGCGGTAGCAAGAACGCGGTATTGCCGATGATAGCCGCGGCGCTTTTGACTGAGGAAGAGGTCGTTCTTGAGAATGTGCCCTCCATTCGCGACGTAGATGTGATGCTTGAGATCGCTGGTCAAATCGGGGCGGAGGTCTCGCGCCTCGATGATCGCGTGACAATAAAGGGCGCGAACCTGACGGATGCGCCGCTGCCCTCGGAGCTCTGTGAGAAGGTGCGGACCTCCGTGCTCTTTGTCGCGCCACTGCTCCATCGTCTTGGGCGTGCGAAGCTGCATCCTCCAGGAGGAGACGGAATCGGTCGACGACGGCTCGACACGCACTTCTACGGATTGCGTCAGCTAGGCGTGACGGTGGACGAAGTCGAGTTTGAATTCACAGCACAGGAGCGAATGGAAGGGGCGCTGATCTTCTTTGATGAGGCGAGTGTGACGGCGACCGAACATATCCTGATGGCCGCAAGCCTGGCGAAGGGTACGACCACGATTTTGAACGCCGCGAGCGAGCCCCATGTGATGGACCTCGCCTTACTTCTCATCGGCATGGGCGCGGATATCGAGGGCCTCTACACAAATACGCTGAGAGTGACAGGCGTCGAGCGACTGCACGGCGCGACCCATCGCGTTGTCTCCGATCATATTGAAGTCGGTTCTTATCTCGCGCTCGCCGCCGCGACCGGCGGCGGCATCACGATTCACGACACCGTGCGCGGTCATTATTGGATGATGAATCGTGTCTTCGAGCGGTTCGGTATCCAACTCGAGATCAAGAGCGACCGCATAGTACTGCCATCCGGACAGACGCCAAAAATCCAACCGGACGCGGGCGGCGCCGTTCCTTCGGTCGATGACGGCCCCTGGCCGCAATTTCCGACTGACATGATGAGTCCGTTTCTTGTCCTCGCGACGCAGAGCGAAGGTACGATCCTCTTCTTCGAGAAGATGTTCGAGGGGCGTATGTACTTCGTGGATCCGCTGATTCAGATGGGCGCGAACGCAATCATCTGTGATCCGCATAGAGTGATCATCTCTGGTCGATCACCGCTGCGGGGGCAAACTGTGCGCAGTCCGGATATCCGCGCTGGCATGGCCATGATCATCGCGGCACTCTGCGCGACTTCCCGGCCCTGCGTTGTGCAAAACGCAGAGATAGTGGATCGCGGATACGAACGCGTCGAAGAAAAGTTACGGTCTCTCGGCGCAGACATCGTGCGCGAAGCCGATTGAACCGCTCGAAGCGGACCTTTCGAGAAGAGCCTGTGGGTCGCCTAACGGGATGAGGTCGGACGTGTGGGCTGGGGCAGCGTGATCCGGCGCTTGCCAGCTTCGCCAGAGAGTCGTCCGTCCATCCCTCGCACCGCATCGGCCGCGACTTCGAAGGCGAGCTGCGACGCCGGCGAGTCCATTGCTGGATCGAGATCCATGTCCGTAGCGATCCCGGCGTCCACCTCGAAAACAATACTCGCAGATGCCTCGGACTGTAATTCGGAATGCATCGACGGCTGACCGTCTGACTGGAGCAGGGCTTTAACGCAGAGCCTGACGCGAATTGCGAGCACCGCCTGCCTGGGAAGCTCGAGATCGAGGGGGGACTCTGCGGCCCGTGCAGCGGCCCAGTCGAGGAGGCCCGCTAGCGCGGAGGTGAGGAGCTCTTCGTTCGCGAAAATTTCATCGGGGGCCGAGTTGGACACAATTTCCACGTCGCGCAGAATGCCATTCGCGCCGGCCCGGTCCCGCTTTGAGCCGTGAGTCAAGTCTCTGAATGAATCGCGAACATCGCGGAGCAGCTTTTGCGTCTCCAGCCATTGAGGTTGCGGCGCTTCATCCAAGCTGACCGTGTGGCCGATCATCACCCGTTCGACAATGTGCGCCATTTCTGTAGTCGTTTCATGGGGAGCTTCAATAGTAGTCGCTCTCTTAGTGCCCTTCGTATTTTTGCGATCGTTCTGATCTCGAATGATCACAACGACGCGACGTTCGCCTAGATGCGTGTCGTAGCTGCGTGCCGTTAGTTCGGCGAGAACAGGCGGACCTTCGTAGGCGTGCAGCTTTACGAGTTCCTGCGTCGCGCGGCCAGGCGGCAGGCTCACAAGGAACTCGTAGGCTTTTTCGACTCGGTCATGCCATTCTCCCGGAATCCACAATCGGTAGTGACTTCCGGTGACTTGCTCCGGTGAGTAGCCTATGAGGTCGCCTACGGATGCACTCACATAAAGAATGCGTCCCGTTGCATCGACCTCACAGAGAACGTCGACAGCGGTGTCCGTGATTGCGCGGTAGCGCCGCTCGCTCTCTTCGAGGGCAGCGTTTGCGCTTTGGAGTGCGTCGTTCTTTGCGTGAAGTTCAAGTCGTTGATCTTCGAGGTAGTTGAGCACCGAGCCGGCCGAAAAAATTGTTCGGAAGATGCGCTTGGCTCGGGCCAAAATTGTTAGGGACGGAGGAGCGGCGATCTTGTACCGAGCGACGTTAGGTTCGACCAGGCAGCTGACGACCGCATTTTTTAGGCCGATCGCCTGCGGCAGCACGCGGGCAACGCCAGCCATGAAATAGAAAATTTCAGGGCATTCGCGTAGCCCCTCGGCGATCCGGGCTTCTATTTCGAAATGTCCGTCATCGATCTTGGTGATCTGCGCTTCGATGCCTGGAATCTCGCGGCGAAGGACCCAGCCGGACGCAGCCTGGTAGAGAGTGTGAGGGGAGGCGGCGATGCCAGCGAGGCTGTTAAGCACGCGGGCCGGAGCCAGTTGGCCCAGCGTTTCGCCGCAGCGCTCGAGTCCACGCGCGCCACCGACTTCATGGCCGAGGCGGCGCATGAAGTCGCAGAAGACGTTCCATTCGACCGCAGCGATCACGCCGCCGCCTTCGCCTAACAAAATGGGGAGATCGCCCACCAGCTTCGGCGCAGAAAATCCCTGCGATTCGCAGGTGCAAAAGAGCTCGCTCAGAAAACGCGCCGAGACTAAGTTCGGGTCTTGGAGAGTTTCGATTCTCAGCTCTGGCCGCTGGGTATGCATCGATCGGTGTTTTCCAAGGTTTGGGTTCCGAGTAAATAATTGCACATTTCTGAAACGGCATGCAGGCGAAAGTCCCATGGAATCAGTGCTTTGAATACTGGATTGATAGAATGTTCAGTGTTTTCAGATACATGTAGAGAAGATTTGCGGGCGTGAAGGAGCCTAAGGCACAGAGCTGACCGCCCCTACGCTCGGCAGGCGCTATCATGATTTTTTACCAATCCAGACCCCCAGCTGCGCCTCCTCGAAGGACTGTCCGATGTCTTTCGCCGGCGCACTGGGATGTGGAGGCGGTGTGAGGCCGACCCACGAGACCCAAAAACGAATCTTCAATTCTGAAACTCATCCCGAATCGCCCATAGGTGTTCGGACGTGGGGGTCGGCTCGCGCGCGGCGCGGCCAGGGATTCGGCGTTTCTGGGGCTTCGTGTTGGGCAGCCGCCTTTTTAGTGAGTGCCTTTGCCGTGGGTGCTCTCGTTGTGATTGCCGGTCCCGCGAGTGCTTCGCCGAAAGATGCGCTCCGCGGACCTTGGCGATGGATCGAGCCGCATCTCGGCGAGTTACAGGTGGCACCCACCTCGCGGGTTGGACCGTGGCGCGAAGCCGCGATTACTTTGGACTCGGATCGACGTTCTCGAGAGATCGATCGCCTCGAGGCCGATTTGTTGGCTCGGGACGGTCTGCTGATTGCGCGCCGAAATGTCGGCCACGGGTCGGGGGCGCCAATTCTTCGAAAAGCGACGCTCGAATCGGCGCGCGCGCTCGATGCCGCAGGGCGGTCCGCGGCAGCTGCCGCCGCGTATGCGGCCGTGATCGAGTCGGGCGACGCGGTGCTAGTGGATATCTGGCATGGCCTGGCCGCGAATCTCGCTCGCGAGGGGGATTCACTTGCTGCGGAGCGCGCGTTTCTTCGCGGACTCGATGCCTCAGGTCGCGCTTCGGATCAGATTCGATTTCGCTACGACCTCGCAGGTTTCTATATTAGAGACGGACGCCTCGTCGACGGCCTAGCCGTATTGGATGCGCTGATTCCCCACGTGCCGGAATCGGTTTCGCTACGTGAAGCGCGGGCTGCTGTTGTGAATTCTTTGGACCTGCAGGCTTTTATGCGCCCGTCTGGCGAGTACAGAGCATGGCCGACGATGCCGGCGGAGGCGCCCGGCTGGGAAGTCTTCGATCCTCGCGTCGTGGCGTATGTCGATCGACTACCCCCGAGTGTGCAGGATCGATTGCTTCCCTTCGCGCAGCGTTTCGCGGAAGAGGAGCAGAAGCGTCTCGGCGTATATGGCGCCGCGGGATTTCTAGTGCTGCTCGCCGTCGTGTTGTTGCTTAGGCAGCGTGGCGACGTCGCGGTCATCATCGAATACCCGGATGAGTTGCGCGGCATCTTCCAGGTTCGCATGCGCAGCGGTCGTCGCTCTGCGCCAGATCCCGTGAACGAAACGGAGATTCGGGAGGGTGGGGCTTCCACACGACGACAACACCACATGGTGTCCAGAGAGACGCATTTTCAAAGGCTATTTACGGGTCGCTATCACCTTGTCGTTGACGGCGTGCTGCTCGATCCCGAGACAGACGAAGTACTAGGACGGATTCGCGAAGAGAAGATTGTTCGCGTGCGATATCGCAGAACGGTGCGCATGGAATTCGATGCGCACCCCTCCACGTGCCCCATCGATCTGCGTGTAGTCTGGGGCGATCGGCCCGCCAAGGAAGCGCAGGTTACGGTTCCCGGATTTATCGACAAACCGAGAGCGGCCTCGGGCGGTGCTATTCGGATTCTCTTACCGAAGGGCGACTACCGACTCTTCGTTGGATGTGGAGATCGGGTATTTGATCATGCGCTTTCCGTCGATAGCTTCCGGCCGTCATCGTTAGGCGTAGATGTTCTAGAGGCGGAAGCGGTCTTCAAGGGATGTCCGCCGGCAGTCGACCCCTATCTGCGAAGCGATCTGCCCGCTGTAGCCCGGGCGCTTGAACAAGATGGCCAGGCTGAACTTGGCTTCCGGTTACTCGCGACTAAGCATCAAGCTGAAGGCGAAGCGGGGCGAGCTGCGGACTTCTATGAATCAGCAGGCGACCCCCGGGCTGCGGCGCGACTTCGGCTGGAACAAGGCGAACTAGGGCGTGCGGCGGCGCTCTTTGAGCATGCTGAAGAATGGATCGAAGCTGCGGATGCGCATAGGCGGAACGGTCAAGTTCTCAGCGCCGGTGAATGTTATGAGCGCGCCCTAGACTATGGCCGAGCGATAGAGTGCTATCGCGAGTCCGGTGCGATCGATCGATGGTTGACGGCTCTTGAGCGCTACGGAGAGGTCTTTCCCGCCGCGAAGCTCGCCCTTGAGCATGACCAGCGTCCGCGGGCGATCCGGCTCCTGCAGCAGGTCGAGCCGACGGACGACGATTTCCGCGAAGCGTGTGCACTACTCGCCGAGGCCTTCGAAACGGAAGGACACTACGATCTCGCGGCGGGAAAGCTCGACGAACACATCGCGACCTTCCGGCCGGCCTCCGCTATGGCGGAAACTTACTCGCGGCTTGCGGAACTCTGGGAGCAAGCGGGGCATTTTGAACGTTCGCTTGATGTTCTCGGAGATCTTCGCAGGCGAGAACCGACCTTCCCGAATATCGCCGCACGCATCGAAGCCCTTCGAAAGCACAGGAGCGCTACGGCGCATCTCTTCTCTTCGGGAAATCGTCCGTCGGATGCCGGCACGACCGCGTTCGTGGGCGATGTTAGGTACGACCTGCAAGAGGAGATCGGTCGTGGCGGCATGGGCATCGTGTACAGCGCGCGCGACACGCGGCTCGACCGGATCGTAGCGCTGAAGCGACTTCCTGAAGGGTTGCGCCGCCACCATCCCCGGGCTCTGCGGTTCTTCCTTCGCGAGGCGCAGGCTGCGGCGCGACTCAATCATCCGAATATCGTCACGCTCTATGACGCGGATCAGCAGGACGGACAGTTCTTTATCACTATGGAACTGCTCGAAGGGCAGCCGCTGCAAACGATTCTGTATGAACGCGGGCAGCTATCGCCTTCGAACGTCTTGGGCATCGCGCGCCAAGCCTGCCGTGGCCTCGACTACGCTCACGGACAAGGCATTGTCCATCGCGACATCAAGACAGCCAATCTTTTCGTGACGACCGATCGCGTGGTTAAGATCATGGACTTCGGTTTGGCGAAGGTTCTCGAAGAAGTACGCGGCGCGACAACCCTAGTGAGCGGGACGCCTTATTATATGTCGCCCGAGCAGGTTCTTGGGCAAGACGTGGATCACCGCACTGATCTCTACTCACTTGGAGTGACGCTCTTTGAACTGGCGACCGGCGAGGTGCCCTTCGGGTCAGGCGAGGTCGCCTATCATCACCGCCACACGGCCGTGCCCGATCCGCAATCCGTTCAGCCAGATATCCCGGACTCGCTTTCGGAGCTGATCCTTCGGTTGCTCGAGAAAAGCCCCGACGACCGGCTGCAGACGGCGGCTGACGTCTTACAAGCGCTGACTGTGATCGAACCAGAAGGTTTTGTGTAGGAACGATCCCGCAACGCCAACTCTCGGTCACTTAACTGGAATCACCAAATCTGATCATCCGTTAGTTAGGTGGCATCCTCGGCGACGTGAGTGGCGTCACTGTTCGGTGTCGACGTGTCCCTCATGATGCGCCGAGATGACAAATATCGTCGATGCGAATGTGGATTTGGGGAAGAGCGCTGATCACGCGAATGGGATCGATACGTCCGAGTGCGAAGAACTTGGCGATCTCGCAAATCAGTTTGCGCACCGCGTTGAATTTTTTGTGCGCCGAATCGGGAATCGTTTTGGATTGGCCGAGGCGTGGCGGGACGATCTGACTTCCGCTGGTTACTGGGGACTTCTAAAGGCGATTCAGAACCGCCGAGCCGATGCCCATGAACGAGAACTCTCCGCCTATGTCTCGCGCCGGATCGAAGGTTCCGTCTTTGATGAAGCGAGGCGCCTCTTGTCTAGACACGCACATCAAGTCGAGTGGGGCTCCTACGATCTCGAGGATTGGGCGATTGCCGGGGGGCGATCAATCAGCGAGAACTTGGGGAATGAGGGCCTTGACCCGGAAGAACGCGCGGATCGTTCAAGTCGCTGGCGTCGTGTTGAGGAGAGCCTCGCTGTGCTCGATGATGACGAGCGCCAGCTCCTCATCGCCTACGCCGAGGGCAGTTCGCTCAGCGAACTCGCGCGCGCCGGCGGTTCGACAGCCGGCCGTTTGCAAACGCGGTTAAACCGGACCGTTCGTCAGGTCCGCGGCAGGTCGCCTGAGCTTCGCCGGATTCTCCGTTTGGAACTCTGAGCGGATACCCGTAGAGGAGTTGGCTCGCCGCCTATGTGCGAGAAATCTGAGTAGAAGGAAGAGACGGGCCCCGCCGGTATTTTTGCCGTTTCGCGCTCTCACACTTTGTTCAAGCCGCAATCTCGAAGAAAGGGGTCGCGAGCCGTTGGGGCCCGAATGTCTCGATAAGTATTATCAACACTTCGTGCGAATTCCGGCGAGAAATCGAATTTCAGTGTGAATATTGCTTTGCACTTGCATATCCCGTGGGGCCGGACACAATTGCGGATCGCGGGCCGGGGTCGCTTGCGATCGGTCTTGGTCGTACTCTTTGACCACCGACGGGGCTAACCAATGGAGGAGAATTAGCGTGTCAGAAAATTCGAGTGGCCGAGCGACGATCATCTCAGCCGTGTTAGTGAGCTTTTCGATCATAGGCGGCAGCTTCTTCATCGCCGATTCTCTTGATCGTACGACCGATCAGCTCGAGTTGGCCACCGAGGCACTGGGGGACCTTGAACTCGCCGCGGCCGCGCCTGCCGCCCGCCCGCCTAGTCGACCGAACCGGCCGGACGCCAACAAGGAATACGATGTCGAAGTCGGGGATGCGCCGACCAAGGGCGGCGAGAACGCGAAGGTGACGATCATCGAGTTCTCCGATTTCCAATGCCCCTTCTGCAATCGCGTCTCGCCGACGCTGGCGCAGATCGAGAAGGAATATGGCGACCAGGTCCAGATCGCATTCAAGCATATGCCGCTTTCCTTCCATGCCCAAGCGCCGCAGGCTCATGTCGCCTCGGAAGCCGCACATCGCCAGGGAAAGTTCTGGGAGATGCACGACAAGATTTTCTCGAATCAGCGTGACCTCAGTATTCCGACTCTTGAGGGCCATGCCCGTTCGATCGGACTGGACATGGATCGTTATGCGAAGGATATCGCGGACGGAAGCATCAAGAAGAAGATCGATGCCGATTTGAAAGAGGCGAGCGGTCTTAACGTGAGCGGAACTCCTGCCTTCTTCATCAACGGGAAATTTCTATCAGGCGCGCAGCCCTTTGCTAATTTCAAGCGCTTGATAGATGCCGCACTCGAGAAGGCGTCTTAGGTCTCGTGGCTATAATCGCCCAGGGTCGATGCTCTATGGCGGCAGGGACGTGCGGTTTAGTGGGTTTGTGCTGATGCACGAGCGTGGGGTTTTAAATTGATCCGAGGGATCGTATTTGACCTCTTCGATACGTTAGTCGACCAGAATCACGACCAGTTGCGCCCGGTCGAGCTGGAGGGCCACAAAGTCGGTGCGACGACTCCCGGTCTCTTCGCGCGCGCGCGGGACGAATTCGGTGTCGACTTGCCCGCGCGGGAATTTGTCGATCGGCTCAACCAGTCGGATCGCACTTTGCGCGTGGATACGATTGACCAGGGCCTCGAACTCTCGACGCTTGATCGATTCACTGCGCTCGGCACCGATTTGGGGTTGGCCGATGTCCTGGCCTTCGGGCGCGCTCTTACCGACGTTCATATGGGCGCTTTGTACGAGGCATGCAGCGTCCCTCTCCATCACGAGGCGGTACTCACGTCGCTCGCGATCGACTATCGCATGGCGTTGTGTTCAAACTTTTCTGACGCCGCGACCGCGCGTGCGATCGTGAGCGAGGCGGGCTTTGATCCGCACCTCATGGCGATGGTGATCTCCGAAGAGATGGGGGTGCGTAAACCGAGGCGCGAAATTTTCGACGCAACGATCGACGCGCTCGGTTTCGCGCCTAACGAAATTCTTCACGTGGGGGATAACCTCGTTGCGGACATCGAGGGAGCCACAGCGGCTGGCATGCGCACCGTCTGGCTTACGCGGCAGATCGGCGATCCCGAGGCCGCGATGGCCCGCTATGAGGG
>DGPZ01000102.1:0-51569 GCA_002390675.1 Deltaproteobacteria bacterium UBA4427 | reverse complement strand
CGGCTTGGTGTCTAGCCGGTCTTCGTTAGTGAATCGATCCGGGTTGCATCAATTGGAAGAGACCGACTTCGGCTTCGAATTCGGTCCCGTCGGCGCGCTGCATTTCGAAGCTGCCAGCCATGGAACCGAAGGGCGTCGTGAGAGGACAGCCGGAGGTGTATTCAAAAGCTTGGCCGGGTTCGAGCACGGGCTGTTCTCCGACGACGCCGGGGCCGTGGACCTCTTCCGTATGCCCCGTCGCGTCGATGATCGTCCAATGCCGATTCAAGAGCTGGACGGGTGTCTCGCCTTCGTTAGCGATTCGAATCGTGTAGAGGAAGAACCAACGACTCGAGGCGGGGGCGCTGTGTTCTTCGGAATAGCGGGCGCGAACGATGACTCGCACGTCCTGGGTGAGGGCTTCAGAGCTGGTTTCGAAGGCGTCGTTGTGGTCCACGAGCCGAACCTTAGCAGTCGAGCGCCATATGGGAGTCGGGTCTCATGAACTGCTTGTTGATTGAGGAAACCGAGCTCGATCGGGCGACGATGCGCGTGCGACTCGATGGACGAAGACGCCGGCATGCGGATGAGATTCTGAAGGTGCGAGCCGGAGACTCTTTACGCGTTGGGCTTGTCGGGGGGCAGTTGGGCCGCGGGGAAATTCTGACGCTGGACCGCGAGGTGCTTGAACTGGCCATCGACTTAGAAGCCGAGCCTCCTGCGAAACTTCCCCTGCACGTCGTTTTGGCGATGCCCAGGCCGCCCGTTTTTCGGAGGCTTGTGACGACGCTCGCGAGTCTCGGCGTCGAATCGCTTCTGGTTGCGGGGACGGCGCGAACGGAAAAGAGCTTCTGGCAAAGCCGTGTGCTCGAGCAGGAAGCGATTCACGAGCGAATGCTGCTCGGGCTCGAGCAAGCACGCGATACGGTTCTGCCCGAGTTCTCGACCCATCGCTATTTCGAATCCCTCGTCGACGAGGTCTTAGCGCCGCGAATCGAGGGGCGGCGCGCGATCGTTGCGCATCCTGCAGCAAGCGAGCCCTGCCCTCACGCACTTGGCGAGCCCGTCACACTCTTCATCGGGCCAGAAGGTGGCTTCGTTGACTTCGAGATGGAGCGGCTCAAGCAGATCGGGTTCGAGAGTGTGAGTCTCGGGCCGCGAATTCTCCGCGTTGAACCGGTTATTCCGCTCTTGGTCGGTCGGCTGTTTGGATGATGTGTGCGGGCTCGGAGGCAGTTGCTTCGACTTGCTTCGGTGGCTCGATGCCGAGTGCGATAATCGCTAAGTGGACTGCCATCAGAACCGCGTATACGGCAAGCGAAGCGTAGAGCCCGGCCCGCGCGAAGCGGAAGTTCTTGTGGACGAGCAAGATCAGAAGCCAGAAGCCGACGACCAGGCATTTCTGCGCGAGGAACGCGCCGGGGCCGATGTCCAGGAAGAAATCCATCACCGGATTCGCTTCGAGTCCACCGCGATCGAGCCATCGCATGGTAAATAAGGCATCACCGACGTTCAGCAGGAAGATACTGGTCAGCAGAGCGACATCGCGGCGCGTGTAGCGGTCGACGTAGCTCGAATGATCTTCCTCGCGGCGGCCGGTAGCCCGTCGCTTCGGCGTGAAGAGGCTCGTCCACGGGCGCGTGGGAACATCGCGACGATCGCCCGCACGACGATCGCTGCCATTCCATGAGGCGGATTCCTCCGCCTCGCTCGTTCCCGACGGATCGGGAATACCTGAGTTGCTACCCGCTTGCACGCCTGCCGCTCCCTCTCGGTCCGCACGCGAGCGGACTCGAAGGGGGGTATCGGCGCAAGTCGACGCCGAACTGAGACGGGATTAATGACTCGCACACGTTCTGCGCGTGTTTCACAGCCGGAAGTGCGGCGGGCGAAGAGCGAGTCAGCCGAGCAGCGCGCGTTCGACGAACCAATAGAGGCCTAAGCCACAAAGTCCGGCAGCGGAAAGTTCGCTGGCCCATCGGTTTGCGGAGGGCGAGGCCCATCGCTGGCCCATCCAAATGAGCGGCCACGCGGCGAGAACGACGCCAATTTGGCCGATCTCTACTCCGAGGTTGAAGCCTAGGAGCGCGGGGATCAAACGATCGGTGGGGAGGCTCATCTCCATCAGAATGCCGGCGAATCCGAAACCATGAACGAGCCCGAATGCGAAGGTCAGGCAGATTCGGAGCCAGCGATTTTCGCTCCGGCCGCGGAGCGAGAAATAGCATCCCGTAAAGAGAGCGAGTCCGACGAGCGTGAGCACCGGGAGTGAGACGAGGCCATTTAGGGCGGCGAGGGCGACAGCAGCGAGCCCGCCGAGAACGAGCGCGGGGATCGCGACGGGCCGCCCCGAGAGCAACCAGCCCTTTTCGATTGCCACGAGGGCGACGGAAAATGCGATCACGGCTTCAACAGCGGCCGCGCGGGGATGCAGGATATCGGTGACCGCGAGGGCGAGGGTCAGGCTATGGGCCAGAGTGAAGCCCGTGATCAGCCGCGCGACTTCTCCGAGTCTGCTTGCGAGCAAGAGCAGGCCGAAGACGAAGGCCAGATGATCCCAGCCGCTCAGGATATGTTCGATCCCGAGCGCCAAGTAGTCGAAGAGCCCGCTTCCGTATTCGCTTTCTTCTTCAGCGCCGGCCGGGCTGCGCACGACAAACTCGGGTGAAGCCTCTGTTAGAACCTGCTCGCGGAGTGGCGAGGGCCCGTCGCTCAGCCGAGCACGCGCGAAATGCATATGGCCGGGCGCGACCGCCAGAAGAAGTTGGCTATGGATCGCAAGGCGCTCGGGGTTTGGGGGGCACTGCACGCGCCACTCGTAACGCACCCAGCCGGGCTCATCCGCTCGTCGTCGTGCGGGGCCTTCGGGCTTGCAGATTGTTTGGTTGGCGATCAGCACGAGTTCGGTTGGGAAGATACGGGCTGGTAGGTCGGGGCTGCCGGCCGGGTTCGCGCCGGGGACAGTGCCTGGCGGGAGCGCCTCGGGCCCGATTCGACTCAACTCGAGGAGCTTCATGCGGAGAGAGATCGATGCGCCGGCTTCGTCCAGCGACCAACTTGAATAGGAGACGCTGCGGCCGTGGGCGTGGGCGGCATCAGCCGTCGTCAACGCCAGAAGCGAAGCGATGAGAATCGCGCCACTGATCTTTCGCAGTCGGTACGCTGTCCCGCTAGCCGAATTAGGCTGCGTCGAGGATTGGTGTCGAGTGTTGAGAGTCACGCGCGCCTGACAGTAGCGTCAATTTTCCCGAGGGTGAAGCCGCTGCAGCGCGAGGAGTGAGGGCAAAAAGAGTCGCTTAAAAAGGGCCGAATCGATCATCGAATCGGGATCTAAGGAACCTCAAGAGGCGTTCTTGGAAGAAAAAGAGTCCGTTGACGCACCCTTAAGCGAAGGGGGTTGCGGGAAATCAGTCTTATGCTAAGATCTTAATTCGCTTCCAGAAAACATGTCCAAACGCAACCCGCGCTTCCGAGTGCGGGTTTTCTCGTTTCAGGGCCGATTTCGCCAGCGCCCGGCTCTGCGCGATAGCGCCACCCCTCCGGAGACCAGCAACCGAAATGTTTGCGGCTGCTGTGGTGACCGCAAAGGCAGGACCGTTCGTCGCCGGATCCACAACAGCTAGAGGGAATGATCTACTCCGCCGGCAGTCGTGTTTTCCGGCCAACCGGAGTGGTCATGCCGATCGCGAGCCCGCCTTCCGGCAAGCTACTGATGATGCCTGCGCGAGCGCGCTGGGCGACCCAAGAGGCGTGGGCCTAATTGGCGCTGCTGGAAGGAGTTCTGCCGGCTGCTTGGGCCGAAGCGCTTTGTGCATCGCCTGTGAGGTCGCCGAACCGAGGAAAGGCCGTTGCGGCAAAAATTCCGACGATGGCGATCACAACCGCAAGTTCGATGATCGTAAAGCCGTGATTTCTACGATTGGTCTGGTTCCTCATCCGGATTTCTCACTTCCACTTTCTGCTACTCGAGAACCGAGCAGTTCGCGGCGTATTACGCGTTTTATTGAACTTCGGTCGAGCATTTCTGGATCTTTATAGTCTGGTTGCACGACGTGGGAATCATCGATCCGATGGAGTCCCAGGGAACGAGTCGTAAAACCTACCTATGGATTTAAATACCTACTTTAAATTACAAATCTTCGAGATTTAGGGATGGATATGCTTGAAAATGAAAACCATTTTCGTTAAGAATCAGTCGAATTGAAAATCGTTTTCAATTTACACTCGAGACAACGGAGACGGAAATGAGCGCTGGACTGAGAATTCTTAACGGGACGAGCTGGGTCGCTCTCGGGGCCTTGCTGGCTATGGCGGCCGCGGCTCCGAGCCGCGCACAAGAGACGGAGCCCGCGGAAGAGAATGAGCGACTCGAGGCCGTCGAAGCCAAGGTCGAAGCGCTGACTGACGAAGTGGGACGGCTTGAATCGATCTTTGCTGTGCCAGAAGAGGTGGCCCTTGAGTCCTTTAGTGGTCTCGGTCCGGCGGCCTCCAAGGTATACAAGCGCGAATCGGGCCTCTCGATCGGTGGTTACGGTGAGGTGCGATTGCGCAGCTTCCAAAACCAGGACGATGACAACGAGAACGACGTCTTTGATGCTCTGCGAGCTGTTCTCTATGTCGGATACAAGTACAACGAGAAGTGGGTTTTTAACTCGGAGCTTGAGTTTGAGCACGGGGGTACGGGCGGGGGAGGTTCGGTCTCGACTGAATTCTTAACCATCGATTACCTGCATGCTGACGAGCTGAATTTTCGTGCAGGACTTCTGCTTATCCCGATGGGCTTCGTGAATGAGATCCACGAACCGACGTTCTTCTTCGGCGCGGAACGCCCGGAAGTCGAAAAACGCATCATGCCTTCTACCTGGCGCGAAAATGGCGCGGGTATCTTCGGCACAGTCGCCGAGCGGATTCACTACCGCCTTTATGCTGTGAACGGCTTCGACGCCACAGGCTTCGACCGTGACGGCTTGCGCGGCGGGCGGCAGAAGGGTGGTCGAGCACTGTCGGACGACTTCGCCTTTGTCGGTCGAGTGGACGTGGACCTAACAGATGGCTTGCTCGTCGGCGGTTCGATTTATGCGGGCCAGAGTGGCCAGGAACAAAGAGTGGGTCCAGACAATGAGTTGCTTCCCGACATGATGACCCATATCTATGAAGTCCATGCGCAGTACAAGGGGTACGGCCTAAGCTTGCGTGGTCTTTGGAGCGAAGCATTCGTTGATGAGGCGGGCGCTTTCAACCGAATTGAAGAACAAGCGAATCTCGCGAGCCAAATGCAGGGTTGGTACGTTGAGGCTGCTTATGACATCTTACCGCTCTTCCGTGATTCCCAGGCGACCCTTGAGCCGTACTTCCGCTTCGAACAGTGGGATACGCAGCATAAGACCCCGGACGGGATCACACGTGACGGCAGCCAAGATGTCGACCTCTATGTCGCAGGCGTTCAATTCAAGCCAATTCCGCAGGTCGTCTTCAAGGTTGACTACCGCCACTTCGACCAGCGCGACGGACATCGCGCCAACGAAGTGCAGGCCATGGTTGGGTATGTATTCTAGCGCTGTGCACGCGCAGGTACGGCAGTTTGATCGCAGCCCCCGGTTCGTATTCGGATCGGGGGTGTGGCGTTCCCGCGTTCGGATCTCGACCGTTGGGATCGCGATTGCGTTCGCAATCACGTTCGCAGCGCCGGCTTTGCATGCGAAGGTCTTCGCCAGCCAGAACCAAGCGTTGCGCGAAGCCTTTCCTGAGGCGACGCGGATCGACCGGGATTCGCGGATCTTGCTCAAGGATGATCTCGCAAAAGTCATTGGGATCACCAAGAACAACGATCAACCCAAGCTCGTGGTTCTGCACACGGCATGGAACGGAGATGAGCTCCTTGGCCACGCTCATATCGATGTCCATAACGTTAGGACGAAGCCCGAGGCCTTCCTGATCGTGGTGACGCCGGAAGGTGTCGTGCGCAGTGTTCGGATTTTGGCTTTTCACGAACCCCTCGACTATCTGCCGACGGATCGCTGGTATGGCCAGTTCTCCGGGAAGACGAAAGCGGACCGCCTGCGAGTCGGCGGCGATGTTCATGGCGTAGTCGGCGCGACGCTCTCGGCGCAAGCGGCTGCGCGAGGCGTTCGGCGGATGCTCGCGTACTGGGAAGTGCTCTTGCAGATGCCCGACTCGACCGAGTCGGCGAAGTCGCTGAAGTTGCCGAAGTCGTCTGCGACGGCTGAACCCGAGCTGCAGGAACCCTAGACTCACTCTTGGCGATGCGGCCTCTCGGGTCGCGCTTCGCCGAGGCATGTTCCGTAATCCGTGAGGAGAATCCGTGCGATTCACCGTGACTGGCGAATGGGATCACAATCGACTTCTTCAAGTCGTTCTCGTGCTCTATTCCTTCTTTGTGATCCTGCTTTGGTTCACGAATTGGATGCTCTATTTCGACTCGATGAGCCTGACGACTGCCTCGGTCGTGGATCACTACTTGGGGAACGAAGAGGAGTTCCGATCTCCTCGCACTTACCGTGGCATGGTTGAGCTCGCACATTTCCACCTCTTTGCGATGGGCATGTTGATGATGGTGCTGACCCACCTCGCGCTCTTTGTTCCGGTTAAGCCATCCCATAAGATCGTGCTGATCGTGGTGCCTTTCTTTTCGGCTTTGGCGTATGAGGGAGCCGGGTGGCTTGTTCGGTGGGGCGGGGCTGGCTTCGCGTGGACAAAGATCGCCGGTATTCTGATGCTGCAAGGCAGCCTCGCGGCACTTGTTGCGATCGCGCTTTGGTCTGTCTTTGCTGGTAACCAGGCGAAGAACTACTCCTCTTCGGGAGATGATGCAGACTTAGAGGATGATGATTGGGACTGAGTCGCAGGATCGCTTTTCGGCTGGTCCCGACGCTTTTTTCAACGCGTCTCTCGCTACTACTGTCCGTGCTCTTTTCGGGATGCCTCTTCGCCGACGTCCCGAGCCTTCTGAATGCAGATCCTCCGCGTGAACGAACGGTGGTTTCCGACGGCTGGCTCGCGATGGGCACTTTCTTTGAAGCGGACTTACGAGTCGCTCCTGGAGATGAGTCGCGCGCGCGGGCTTGGCTCGAATGGGCACGAACGGAGATTGCGCGGCTCGAGGCGGTTTACTCGCGGCATGATTCGACGAGTGAACTGTCCCAGCTGAACCGACTGCTTCTCGCGCCCGACGTGCTCTCCCGCGAGTTACAGATCAGTCTCGAACTCGAGAGGTCGCTCTTCTACGCGATTGAAGTTTGGGAAGGCACCGGCGGTGCCTTTGACCCGACGGTCGGCCCCTTGTTGTCGGTTTGGCGAAGCGCGGTCGAGGCGGAGACGTGGCCTTCGCTCGGTCAGTTGCGCGCGGCGAAGCGTCGTGTCGGGAGCCAGAGTCTCTTGATGCCGGGGGATGGGGTGCTGTCCGTCACGACCCACGGTTTGCAGATTGATCTCGATGGTTTATCGAAGGGCATCGTGCTCGAACGTCTGCAGAGCCGCTTCGCGGAACGGTTTCCACAGGCCGCCGCCTTGATCAGCTTTGGGGAAAGTAGCGTGCTGGCGTTAGGCGACCCCGACGGACGCCGATCGGGTGGGGGATGGAAGCTCGAGGTGCATTCGCGCGGGCCTGATCCGATTCGGCTAGCGACGATCCGCTTAAGAGATCAAGCTTTGTCCGTGAGTTCAAGTCTGGGACGTGTGGCAATGATCGATGGGCAACGCGTCTCGCACGTTGTGGATCCGCGTACGGGCGTCGCGGTAGAGGGGGCCGTCGAAGCTGTGGTTGTCTCTGCGCGCGCCGGCGTCGCAGACGGTTGGAGCACGGGGTTGCTTGTGCTGGGAGCACAGCGAGAGTCGATGCGCCTCATCGAACGCGGGCAGCTTGAGGCGTACGTCCTTGGAGAGGGCGGTCGCGTCGCGTCGACGGAGGGATGGAAAACGCTAGAGCAGCCGGTCTTTGTAAACGGGACGGAAGTCGCGAACTAATTCGCGCATTAGGCGCCGCGCACGCTATTTGCCGGCGGCCTCGGCGAGGGCGCAGTCTCGACGAACTTCCTCTTCGCAGCTGCAATCTCGGCCCGTGCCGCCACAGGAACCCTTGAGCCGCCGGTCGGAAAAGATGACGCCTACAGCCATGGCAGCCATGGCGAGGCCGAAGAAGATCAGGGTTCCGAGAAAGATTTCCATTGGGATTGGGGCTCCGGGAAAGCAAGTCGTAAGACTACCGCGAAATAGCCGCTCTTGCCGAGCTTGAGAGTCGGGGCAAAGCGATCAGCCACGTCGGTCTTCGAGATATTCGACCAGAGCCCGCGGGTTGTTGACGCTTTCTGAGCGAGAGGCAAATAGGATTGCGTTGAGGCCTGGCTTAAGGTCGCCCCTGAGCGCTTCTACGGCCTCGGGCGATCTTCGAGACTCCCGAGGCGAAGAATCAGCTGACCTTGCAAGGGGCGTGTGTAGAACGAGTTCGGACGTAGGCTCTGACTAGAACGTCGTGATCGCGGTGATCGAAGCGACGAGCGTCACGAGAAGTGTGCCTATGGCGCCGATGCTGCGGAAAATCCCGTTTGATCCGTCTGCCTGCATACCGAATGCGTGGGATGCGCGAGCCACCACTAACACCGCGCCAAGAATGTGGATGTAGTTCGCCGGTACTTTATTCATTTCGAGAAGTGCGATGAGAATGACTGCCATGGGCGTCCACTCGACAAAGTTCGCGTGTCGCCGCATGCCGACCAGGATGGCGTAATTGCCGCCGTCGCCGATCGAGACGCCGTCGGCCTGGCCACGCAAGCGCCCCACCGCGAAGCCGATCACGATTGACATGAGGCCAAGCAGTCCGGCGTAGAGAGCGGTGATCGAAGGCATAGGAACGAGGTCGGGCATGGGAATCTCCTGAGCGAGTTCGCTCGAGTCGGTGCGGCATGAGCGCCGCGTGGTGGAGTCTAGTTGCTGGCCGTTTCAATCCGTTAGTTCGTATAAAGCGAGATCACTCGCGGGATGAAGATCAATCCGGCGACGACTAGGGCGGCAAGTGCCGCAACAAGGACTGCCCCGGCGGCGACGTCTTTGGCCTTCTCGACGAGAGGATGTTGCTCAGGGGAAACGAGGTCGCACACGGCTTCGATCGCGGTGTTGACAGCTTCGAGACTCCAAACCGCCGCAATCGTAAGAACCAGGGCGACCCATTCGAGACGGTCGATGCCGAGGATGAAT
This sequence comes from Deltaproteobacteria bacterium UBA4427, assembly GCA_002390675.1. GTDB lineage: Bacteria > Myxococcota_A > UBA9160 > UBA9160 > UBA4427 > UBA4427. The sequence continues at coordinate 42,380 of DGPZ01000102.1, read as the reverse complement.
CCCGCGCTCACGGCGATTACCGTCGCAAGCGCATGGACGCGCGCATTGTATTCCGCTTGGAACATAGTGACCAAGCCCCGGGCTGCGAACCCGAAAGGCTTGACCCGTGCAGATAGCCGAGAACTCTTCGCCATCTCCCGAGGGTAGCGAGCAGAGGGGAGCGCGCCGCGATTGCTGAGGCGTCGTGATGACAAGTCGGCTCGTCGCTAGTCGCGTGCCGTCCTGAGGACCGGGCCGTTGCGGATTATCGTGAGAGGGCGATGCCGTTCGCCCTCTGGCGCGTCCCAGCTCCATTTTCGTTGCATTCGTGAAGCGCGCCAAAGGACGAAGCCTCGAGTTAGGGAATTTCTGTCTCCGGAAAGAGGGCATTACGCCGCACTATGAGTTCGCCGTCTTCGCCGCGAACCAGAAGCATCGCCGCGATCTCCCACTCTTCCGCGAGCGCGAGCCCTTCTGGATCGCCTAGCACCATGAGCGTCGTGGCCCATGCATCGGCTTCGGTCGCGGAGCCGGCGATCACTGTTGCCGAAGCGGGGCCGTTCTCAACGGGGTAGCCCGTTCGTGGATCGATCGTGTGGGAGATTCGGCGCTCATTTTCGGTGTAGAAAATTCGGTAGTCGCCGGAGGTGGCCATAGCCTGGTCTTGAAGCTCGACGATCGATTGAACGACGCGTCCTTCGAATTCGAGATCGGTTGGCTTCTCGATCGCGAGCCGCCAGGGGCCGCCGCCGGGCCGCTCTCCCGCCGCGTAGACTTCGCCTCCGATTTCCACGAGAAAATCGAAGCGTTCGAGTTTGAAGAGTCCGTCCGAGACATGATCCACGCCGAAGCCCTTGGCGATTGCTGAGAGATCGATTTCAAGAGCAGGGTCACTCTTGCGAAGAAACCCGTTGGTATTAGGCGCGCCCCGGCCGACCCGCAGGCGGCGTGCTCCCATGCGACTCATGGCATCGCTGATTTCTTCGGTCGTCGGCGCTTCGCCCATCCGAGGGTGGTAGCCAAAGCCCCAGAGACGGACGAGGGGGCCTACCGAGATGTCGAATGCGCCGGCCGACCATTTTGAAAGCTCGACGGCGTAGGCGGTGATCGCGGCGGTCTCATAGGAGACAGGGAAGCCGTCGGTCGTACGAGCCGCATTAAAGCGGGAGACATCGGATTCTGGATTCCAGTTGGACATCCAGCTGTCCACTTCTGCGAGCCGCTTAGTTGCGATCTGCTCAACCGTTAGACGGAGACGTTCGTCGAGCTCTTCGCCCGCGATTCGAATCTCATACGTCGTACCCATGGTCTCGCCTTGGATGACAAGCACATCTGACGCATTCGGATCATCGGCGAACCAGAGCCGATGAATCGTAAGCGCCGAGAGCAACACGAAAGAGATCGCAATCATGCGCAGCGTGTGACGATCAATCGCGAGTCGCGGGGCCATTATGAGTTGAACTCTCCGGGAAGCCGTTAGATGAGCGTGGTGAGGAAGAGGCGCGAGTCCCGTCCGGGGTTGTTGCGAAGGGTACGGACAGAAAAGAGAAAGGGCGAGCCCGACTTCGTCGAGGCTCGCCCATTTCATTTGGAAGCTCGGTATACGATCGAATCGCATCTTCCGAGCCTTTGCGTCTACGGCATCATCCGCCTGAACTATCCACCAAAGTCGTCGAAGGCGATATTCTCCGGTTCGACGCCAAGATCGCTGAGCATCTTGATGACCGCATCGTTCATCATGGGAGGTCCACAGATGTAGTACTCGCAATCCTCGGGCGAGCGATGATCCTTCAGGTAGTTATCGAAGAGGACCTGATGGATGAAGCCCGTGTAACCTTCGAAGTTGTCTTCCGGCTGGGGCTCTGAGAGAGCGAGGTGCCAGTCGAAGTTATCGTTTTCGGTGGCAATCGAGTCGAAGTCTTCGACGTAGAACGCTTCGCGGAGGCTTCGTGCGCCGTACCAGAACGATACTTTGCGGTCCGTGGACAGGCGTCGGAACTGATCGAAGATGTGCGAGCGCATGGGCGCCATGCCCGCGCCGCCGCCGATGAAGATCATCTCGTTGTCGGTTGGCTTCGCGAAGAACTCGCCGAAGGGACCCGAGATGACGACTTCGTCGCCCGGCTTGAGATCGAAGATGTACGAGGACATCTGTCCCGGCGGAATACCTTCCGGCCCACGCGGTGGGGGAGAAGCAATCCGGACGTTCAGCATGATGATGCCTTCTTCGGCCGGATAATTCGCCATCGAGTAAGCGCGATTCACAGTCTCCGTGACCGTCGAGGTATATCGCCAAACATCGAAGTTGTCCCAGTCGCTTTTGTACTCTTCTTCGACATCGAAGGTCTTGTAGTCGACCGTATGCGGCGGACATTCGATCTGGATATAACCGCCAGCGCGGAACGGGACGCTTTCACCCTCTGGCAGCTCGAGCACGAGTTCCTTGATAAAGGTGGCGACGTTGTGGTTCGAGCGGACTTTGCACGTCCAGCGCTTCACGCCGAAGATCTCGTCCGGAATCTCGATTTTCATGTCCTGCTTGACCTTCACCTGGCAGGAGAGGCGGCATCCCTCGCGGGCTTCGCCGCGATTGATGTGCCCCGTCTCCGTCGGGAGAATCGAGCCGCCACCTTCGCGGACTGTGACTTGGCATACGCCGCAGGTTCCCTGTCCACCACAGGCGGAGGGGATAAAGATCTTATTGTCGGCGAGCGTGTTAAGCAGGGTGCTGCCGGCGGGCGTCGTAAGCGCCTTGTTCGGATCGCCATTAATGAGGATGGTGACGTCACCGCTCTGCACGAGGCGAGAGCGCGCGGCCATCAAGATCACGACGAGCGCGAGCACCAAGCCCGTGAACACCCCAACCCCAGCGCCAATTGTTCCAAAATCCATTCGAACGAGCTCCTTGGCTCAGTATCCGTAAACGTATGTCCAGGCCGGTCGGCTAATGCTTCAGCGCCTGCGGCCTTAGGCTGCGTACGCAGCCTGGAATCAAAGCTGAATTCCCGAGAAGGCCATGAAGCCGACCGACATCAGTCCAACCGTGATGAACGTGATGCCCAGGCCGCGAAGCGGTCCCGGGACATTGCTGTATCGCATCTTTTCTCGGATCGCGGCGAGGGCGGCGATGGCGAGGAGCCAGCCGATGCCTGAGCCGATGCCGAAGACGGTCGCCTCGGGAAGGGTGTATGAACGCTCCGCCATGAAAAGCGAAGCACCGAGGATCGCGCAGTTCACCGCAATCAAAGGCAAGAAAATGCCGAGTGCGTTGTAGAGCTCGGGCATGTAGCGGTCGAGCGTCATTTCGACGATCTGAACCGCGGCCGCAATCGTTCCGATGAATGTGAGGAATTGCAGGAAGCCGAGGTCAATTCCCCCGACTAACGGACCGGCCTTTAGCAAGGCGTCGCTAAGCATCTGGTTCAAGGGACAAGTAATGCCCAGAACGAAGACCACAGCGAGACCGAGACCGATTGCCTGTTCGACCTTCTTGGAGACGGCTAGAAAGGAGCACATCCCCAGGAAGAAGGCCAAGGCCATGTTTTCAACGAAGATGGCCTTCGTTGCTAAGCTCAAGTAGTGCTCCAACGTGTAACTCCTCTTCGATCTGTTCGGGCTTCCAAGCACGCACCGCCCAGATGAAGCATCCGATTAAGAAGAACGCAGCTGGTGCGAGAAGCATCAGCCCGTTCGGGACATACCAACCACCCTGGCTAACCGGGGTGAGAATTGTGATTCCGAAGAGCGACCCGGATCCGAGTAGCTCGCGAAAGAAAGCCCCCGCCATCAGCACGATCGAGTAGCCGACGCCATTGGCGAAGCCGTCGATGGCGGAGAGCTTGGGGTCGTTCTGCATCGCGAAGGCTTCGGCTCGGCCCATCACGATGCAGTTCGTGATGATGAGGCCGACGAAGACCGATAGCTGCTGCGCGATATCGTAGACGAAGGCCTTGAGCACCTGGTCGGTGATGATCACGAGAGAGGCGATGACCGTCAGCTGGACGATAATTCGGATACTGCTCGGGATGTGATGGCGGAGCATCGAGATCACGGTGTTCGAGAGAGTGGTCACGGCGATCACCGCGAGGGACATCACGAAGGCGGTTTCCATCTTCGTGGTCACAGCCAGTGCCGAGCAAATTCCGAGCACCTGCAAGGCAATCGGATTGTTATTGAAGAGCGGGTCGATCAGCGCTTCGCGCGGGCTCACGTCGGCCATGTCTCGTTCCTTCTCTCTTTCGTTCTTTCGTCTCGCTCAAGCTCGCGCGTTTTGATGGCGGTGACTCGGGCGTGTTCGATCTGTATAGGTCTGGCTAAGCGTCGGGGTGACGGCCCAGCCCGATTCGGTTTTAGACCCCGGCCTGGGCGCGGTAGCTCGCCAAATAAGGACCGAAGCCATCTTCTCCCAGCCAGAAGCGGACGAGGTTCGTCACGCCGCGGCTGGTGATCGTCGCGCCTGAAAGGCCATCGACGTTATAAGGATCTTCCGCCACCGGACCGGCGACGCCCTTCTTCACGCCGATCACGGGCTTGCCGCGTTCGTTGAAGGCGAGTCGTCCGGGCCAGAGCGCCTTCCAGCGCGGGTTGTCGACTTCACCGCCGAGCCCAGGCGTTTCGCCGTGCTCGTAGAAGGTGATGCCGACGACGGTGCGCGCGTCGGGAGCGAGGGCTAGGTAGCCGTAGAGCGTGCCCCAGAGTCCGTAGCCTTCGATGGGAAGGATGAAGGCCTTGAGCTCGCCCTTTTCCATCACGTCAAACACGAGTGCGTTGTTCGGAAGCCGGCGAATCTTCGAAAGGTTCTCCGGTGCGACGAAGGAGAGAGCTTCGTCCAGGGACGCGGCGCGCTGATCGAAGGCGGAGGGGTCGATGTCCGCATTGAGCTCGCCGGTCTTGAGGTCGATCGTCTTGGGGCGAATCGAGGATTGGTAGAGAGCGGAGATCTCTTCCGTCTCTAGGTCATCGCCCGCGGTCATGAGGCCGGAGACGGTGAGCACCTTCTTCTGCAGGTCGAGAAGCTTGTTCGCATCCTGGCGGTCCTTGAGACCGACAGCGGAACCCGCGACGAAGAGCGAGGCGACGAGACAGATCGCGGCGGCGAAGCCTACGATGTAGCCAGTACTATGCTGCATAACGTGCTTCCCTTCGGCGGATATTGGCCTGCACGAAGAAGTGGTCGATGAGCGGTGCGAACATGTTCATGAACAGGATCGCCAGCATCATACCTTCCGGGTACGCCGGGTTGACCACGCGGATCAGGACGACCAGAACTCCGATCAACGCACCGTAGATCAGCTTGCCCTGGTTCGTGAACGCTGAGGAGACGGGGTCTGTTGCCATAAAGACCATTCCGAAGGCCCAACCGCCGAGAACAGCGTGCCAGTACCACGGGACCTGAAACATTGGGTTCGTGTCTGAGCCCACCACATTGAGCAGTCCCGCGACGACGATTGTTCCACCGAGCACACCGGCCATCGTCCGCCAGGATCCAATCCCAGTCCAGATGAGGAGCCCGGCTCCAAGCAGGCATGCAAAGGCCGAAGTTTCACCCATGGAGCCGGGGACGAAGCCATAAAAGGCATTCATCCAGCTTGCTTCGGCGAGGGCGGCTTCGCCGCTCACAGCAGCCTGCGACAGAAGTGTTGCTCCGGAGTATCCGTCCGCTTGGGAGAAGTCCGCCGCGATCCACGCCGCATCACCACTCAACGCCGCGGGATAAGCGAAAAAGAGGAAGGCGCGAGAGGTCAGTGCGGGGTTTAAGAAGTTCATGCCCGTCCCGCCGAAGATCTCCTTCGCGAAAACGGTTCCAAATGCGGTTCCGAGGACGACCATCCAGAGCGGGATCGTGGGAGGAAGGGTGAGTGGGATGAGCATGCCCGTGACGAGAAAGCCTTCGTTGATCTCGTGCTTGCGGATCATGGCGGTGAGCGGCTCGACGACGCCGCCGGTCGCCAGTGCTGCGCCCATGACGGGGAGGTACTGACCCGCGCCCACCAAGACATTGAGCAGCGGGTTCTTGAAGTCGTAGGTGAAGCCGAGCGCTTCGAACAGCCAAGCCTGCCAGGTGTCTAGTGGCATGGCGCCCTGAGCGATCGCCAGTTGCGCCTGGAAACCCGTGTTGTACATCGCCATGCCCATGCAGGGCAGGAGAGCGAGCACGACGGTGATCATGAGACGCTTGTTGTCCAGTCCGTCGCGGACGTGGGAAGCGGTTCGAGTCACCTCGCCGGGAGTAAAGAGTCCCGTGAACTGGGCCTCCCAGATTGGATAGAAGAATTCCAGCTTGCCACCTTTTTCAAAGTGGTGCTTTACATTGAGATGGGCGTCCTTCAGGAACTGCATGGCTCCCTCAGCCCTCCTTCTCGATCAGTTCGAGGTTTTGTCGCAGGAGCGGGCCGTAGTTGACCTTCCCGGGGCAGACGTAAGTACAAAGCGCGAGATCCTCTTCATCCAGTTCTAGGACGCCGAGGCTTTCGGCACGTTCGGTATCGCCAACAATCAATGCGCGAAGCAAGAAGGTTGGCATCAGGTCGAGCGGCATGACCTTTTCATACTGGCCGATCGGGACCATCGCCCGCTGGCTGCCGTTCGTGTTCGTGGTGAATCGGAACCTCGCGGGCTTGAAGATCTTCGAGATGTAAATGCCGGCGGTCGAGAAGAGATCTGCGCCAGGCGTGAGCCAACCCATGAAGGCGTGTTCACGGTCTTCTTCAAGGAGGCTGATCTGTCGCTCGTAGCGGCCTACATAATCGAAGATGTCGCCGTGGGTTCGTTTGCCCGAAAGCACGCAGCCGGAGATCGCTCGGATTTCCTTGCCACCGCTCTCTTCGCTCGCCTGGTCCATGTCGGTCGCGACGGCTTCGCTGATGCAAGCGCCTATGCGGCTTTGTTCGAGGCGGGGGGCTTCGATATTCGCACCGGAAATTGAGATCACCCGGGAAACGTCGAGCTTGCCGGTTGCGAAGAGGCTGCCGACTGCGGCGACGTCCTGGTAGCCGATATACCAAGCGGACTTTTCGCGGCTGACCGGGCGAAGCGTATGAATATGGAGGCCGGGGGTGCCGGCGGGGTGCGGTCCTGCGAAGGATTCGACCCTTACGTTTGCCGGTCGGTTCTCGGCGAAAGCTCGCTCGAGCTCGGACTGTTCCGCGACGCAGAGGTGGGTCGGGGTGTCGAGCAACTTGGAAAGGACCGTCACGCCGAGTTGGAAATCGTCGAGACGATCAGCCAGCACGACTTCGGGAAGCGGTGCATGGGGGTTCGTGTCGATGGCAGTAATAAAGAGAGCATCGGCGCTGCTCTCGGGGGAGGGCACCTTGCTGAAGGGGCGAACGCGGAGCGCGGTCCAAAGACCGGACTCCACGAGCAGCGCGCGAATCTGTTCGCCGGAAAGCGAATCAGGCGCCGCGCCACTGTAGTTCTCGAAGGAGATGAACTCGTCGTCGCCGGGATTGCCGCTCTGCTCGCCATCCGAAAGTTCGATGACCACGGTCTGCAGCACGCGCTTCTCGCCGCGATTGACCGCGACGACTTTGCCGGCGCCGGGTGCCGTGTGAATAACACCGGGCATCTTTCGGTCTTCGAAAAGAGGCTGGCCACGCTTTACAGTGTCGCCCTCGGCAACATGCATACGGGGCTTCATGCCGGGATAGTCGTCGGCCACGAGGGCGACGCGGGTACACGGAGACGTGCCTCGAATGACCTGAAGAGGTTTCCCTGGGATCGGGAGGTCGAGGCCCTTCTCAATCTTATGGAGTGCCATGCTTGCTCTATTTCGGCTGCTCACGGTAGTGAGTCCGTGCTAGGTCCGCGGCGTCGGAGTTCGAGATCGCCATTCGTGATCATTAGATCGAGCCGGCGGCGGTTCGCGTCGCGCGGCCAATACGCCCCCGCCCCCGAAGGTGCTTCGTGCGTACTTGTGAATCGATATCCGATCCGACTCAAAAAAGGTTCGGAATCGGCCAATTCTGCCGTCTTAGGAGCCGGTCTCAATGCGATTCCGGCTGCTAGAACGCTCGTAGAGTAGGGTCCCGGCGGGGTTCTTTCAACTAAATTGCGTAGGGATGAACCGGTCATCTTTTTGCTCACGCGGAGTTCTTTGGCGTGCCTTCGGGGCCCAGGTGGGAGATTCGTCTAGCCAATAGATCGCTGCGACGGGAGTGTTAGGCCGTGACACTCTGAACGCCCACGTGTGGGGTACCAAGAGCCAAAGCGCATCGAACTATTTCTGATTGACGAGAAATCACCACAGAGATTACGCTAAGAAGTAGCCGTATGGGCTGCAACGAATTGTTCGGGCAATTTATGCCCCGCGGCTTCAAGACGATCCCAGCCGATCTCGGGATTTACGCGATCTCACACTATTTCTTGACCACGCTGATTCGCCGACTGCCAGTTTTTGAGTGCGGGCGTCTCGTAAGGGGAGGTGAGTCGGCGAGATGGCTTGCGTGGGATGGAGGGGATGAGCCGGAAGCGTCTCGTCCGGAAGCGCTATCCGGACTACCTACAGCCGGCTTGAGCGTTAGCCGCTTATGCCAGCACTGCTTGCTGGATCCGAGTGAGGAGGCCCGGATTGGTTTTCCCCGAGGGGGTATTTCCTGTTTGTTGACTAAATGCCCATTCGGATCACTCATGGTTTCAAGTACCCGAATTCTCGCGCCAGTCCTGCTGACTGCCTCTCTTCTACCGATTGGCGTCGAGCTCAGCGCGAAGGCGCAGTGGTCTCACCTTCTTGCAAGCGCGCTCGCAGCGTTCGTGGATGGTGGACTCGGAGATCCACCGGTAGAACGCGAGAAAGGAGCTTTAGCCCGTTCGACCCCCGTGCCCGAGCCTGGCCTAATGATTGGCCTCACGGCCGGGGCTGCCAACGATCGCGCGAAGGTGGCGGCCTTCGCGCGATCGTTTGTTAGGTCTCTAACCGATGATCGCGCCCGGGGCCATTCCTGAGCGAGCCTCGCTAGCGATGCGCGCGCCGAGGGCAGCTAGTTGTTCATTTGCGCCGCCTAACGTCATCGCAATGTGCTTCAGCCGTAGGAAGTGGCGATGGATCGGATAATCAATATCCGCTCCGATGCCGCCATGGAGATGCTGGCATGTATGCGAAACGCGATGGCCGCCCATGCATGCCCAGTATTTGGCGATGGCGGCCTGCTTCACAGCAGAGTCTCCATTGTCGAGTCGCCAAGCGGCCTGCCACATGGTTGAGCGCATTGCTTCGACATCGATATACGCATCTGCCGAACGGAGCGAGACACCCTGGAAGGAGCCAATCGCGCGACCGAACTGCTTGCGTTCACTCGTGTACTCAGCGGTCTGTCGCAATCCTTCGCCGGCGACGCCGACGGCCATCGCTGCGAGAGCGGTTGCTACGCGGGGCTCGAGCCAGTCGAAGATTTCTTCGCCTCGTCCGGGAGCCGCGAGGACATCATCTGCGCTCACAGAAACATCATCGAGCGTCATCACGAATTGTCGCTCGTGAGCCGTCGTTTCCTGCTGTTCGAGCGTGACGCCCGAGGCATTTGGATCTACCAGGAAGAGGCCAAGCCCGGCGTCGCTTGACGCGCTGACAAGGATCTTCGTTGCAGCAGATGCGTAGGGCACGCAGACCTTCTGCCCCGAGATCTTGAAGCCCTCATTGTCCACTTTTACCCGGGTTCTTGCCTTGCGTGAAAGTGCCGGGTCTCCGACCTCGAAGAAAGCCGGGGTGAGGATGGCTTCGCCTGAAATGACCTTGCTTAGCAAGTCTTTTTTTAGACTGTCTCTGCCGAACTTCTCGATCGGGAGCGCGGTGTAGACGACTGATTCGATCAAAGGAATCGGGGCGAGGTTTCGGCCGGCCTGTTCGAGAAGCAAGCAAAGCGCCATGTAGCTGAAACCCTGGCCCCCATTGTCTTCGGATAGCGGCAGGCCGATTAGGTTGGCCTCCGCGAGTGCGGACCAAAGGTTTTGATCGAACCCCGGGCCCGCTGCGTCTTTGTCGATCTCGCGTAGCCGATCGAAGCTCGTCGATTCGTCGAGGATCTGCTCCGCCAATCCTTTGACGGCCTCTTCTTCTTCACTGAAATTGAAATTCATATTTTGCTCCGTTCGCTCGTTTGGCCCGGACGTCTATGCGCCGACGAGCCGCGTCGGGTCAGTTGTCGATCGCTCTTCCGCTTGAGGGGAAGAGCGAAGGCTAGGCACCGCCTAACGCGGTACGCGCGGCATTCGTAGACCCGCCATCGAGACGATCTCTCGCTGGATTTCGTTGACGCCACCTCCGAACGTGTTGATCGTGCCCTGGCGAGCTTCGTGTTCGATTTCGCCATTGATCTGCGCGGCGGGGGATCCCGTTTGAACAAGCGCGCTTGGGCCGACGATTTCCTGAAGCAGTCGGTAAACCTCCAGGACGACTTCCGTTCCGTAGATTTTGACGGCCGACGCGTCGGCAGGATTCACGAAACCACTCTCAAGTTGGGCGGCCATGCGCCAGTTGAGAAGTTTCATGGCTTCAATGGAGGCGTAGACCTCAGCCAAATTGGCCTGGACCCAGGGGAGGTCGATGATCTTCCCACCCCCTGGCGTCTCCGTGTCGCGTGCCCATTCGATCACGCGCTCCGTTCGCGCGTAGGCGGCGGATCCGAAGGCGGCGAGGCCGACTCGTTCGTGATTGAGCTGGGTCGTGATCAGCTTCCAGCCGCCGTTCACGCCACCGACGATGTTCTCTTCGGGGACGCGCACGTTTTCGTAGTAGGACATGGCCGTCGCGGAGCCCGAGATCGTGTGGATCGGGGCAGCGCTGAAGCCAGGGCTATCCGCGGGCACGATGAACATTGTGATGCCCTTATGCTTCGGGGCATCGGGGTCCGTTCGTGCAGCTAGCCAGATGTAGTCGGTATCGGTCGCACCGCTTGTGAACATCTTGGTGCCGTTGATGACCCATTCATTGCCGTCCTTAACCGCACTCGTGTTAAGGCTGGCGAGGTCGGTACCGGCGTTCGGCTCGGAGTAGCCGATCGAGAAATGGCATTCGCCCGCGAGGATGCGCGGCAGGAATTCAGCCTTCTGTGCTGGCGTGCCGTAGTCCATCAAAGCTGGACCCACAGTCGAGACCGTGACGAAGGGAAAGGGCGCGCCCGAGCGTCGTTGTTCTTCGAGGAAGATCATTTGCTCTGTCATGGTCATGCCGCCACCGCCGAATTCCTTCGGCCATCCGACGCCAAGCCATCCATCTCCTCCGACCTTACGGATCAGATCGCGATAGACCTCCCCGCCTTCCATGCCAGAGACTTTGCCCTTTACCTCGGGAGGCATGAGTTTGTCGAAGTATGTTCGCAGCGTCTGCCGCAGAGTTTTCTGTTCCGGGGTGAGGTCGATGTACATCTATATATGCCTCCGGTGTGAGTCAGGGCTCGTCTATACCCGGTCGGCCATGATCGAATCATGGGGTCCGAGGGGTGAGGTGGGCGTGAGTTGGGCGGCGACCTTCGGTCGATACCGCGGACCCTCAGACTATAACCACGCAATCGGCAGGGTGAAACACGTTCTATTTTTGCGCTCAAAAAGGGCCTGAGAACGCTCTAGGCGCCGCTAGAGCACACTGCGGAACTTCAAGGCCGGTATTTTGAATGAAAATGCCGTGGACGAAGGCCTCACCATCATGAGCACCCGTAATCATCAATGTTTAATTTCGGCTGACTTTTTGCACACTACGGCGTCGGCGCTGATCTCGGTCGCGTAGTGATGTTTCAAGGCATCAAGCTGGGCAGGGCGATCGAAGTAGTAGCCCTGCATCCAGTGGCAGCCGAGGCCCCCAAGGATCTCGACTTGGAGTTCGGTCTCAACGCCCTCCGCGATGACGTCAATATTGAGGGCGCTGGACATTTTGATGATGGCTTCGACGATTGCTCTCGACTCGAAATCAGTTTCGATGTCGCGAACGAACATCCTGTCGATCTTCAGGACGTCGACATGGAAGCGCTTGAGATATGCGAGCGATGAATAGCCGGTCCCGAAATCATCGAGATCCAAACGGAGGCCTTTATCCGAGAACTGTTTCAGGTTCGCCGCGACGACATCGTTGTCGACCATCAGAGTGGACTCGGTGATCTCAATCGCCACTCGGTCCGGCGCGAGTCCCATTTCGTCGATGGCTTCGAGAGTTCGGGGGACAATTGTGGGCCGGGCCAATTGAGCGGGCGAAAAATTCACGGAAAGAATCGGCAAGTCGCCATCGGAGGGCCCTTTCCGCCTATGCAGCCACCCCGAAAAATCCCTGAGCGCGATTCCAAGAATCTGTTCGCCGAGCTCTTCGATCTGGTGCGAATCTTCGGCAATGCGAATAAAGAGCTCAGGCGAAATCGCTCCCAGCTCTGGATGATTCCAGCGAGCGAGGGCCTCGAACGACCTGACATTTCCAGAGGGAACGCAGACGACCGGCTGAAACGCGGCCGTGAACTGATGCGTTCGGAGCCCAGCACGCAAAGAACTCTCGAGCGCGAGCCGTTGAGTCGCAACTTCCCGCATCGCCGCATCGAAAATCTCGAAACATCTTCCGCCCTTGTTCTTCGCCTGATACATGGCCGTATCGGCATCGCGTAGGAGTTCGGCCGGTGTTGATTCTTCGGTCGAAAGAACGACCCCGATGCTCGGCTCGATCGAGATTTCCTTTTCTTCACAAACGAACGTATCCGCGAACGAGTCGAGTATGCGCTGAGCCACGACTACGATCTCTCTTATGCCGCCCGCTCCCTCGCAAACCACTGCGAACTCGTCTCCTCCAATTCTCGCTGCAGAGTCGACACTCCGAATCGCTCGAGTGATTCGTCGAGCCGCCTCCTTCAGAACGAGGTCTCCAACCTTGTGACCAAGGCTGTCGTTGATGTTCTTGAACCGGTCGAGGTCGAGGAAGAGAATTCCAATCGCGCGATGGTTGCGTCTCGAACGAGCAATCGAGGTTTTCAGAATATCGTCGAGCATCGCCCGATTGGCGAGACCCGTAAGGTTATCGTGGAGCGCCGATCTCGTCGCGATTTCAGCAATCCGCTCAGCTTCGAGGCGCGCCTGGCGTTCTCTGTCGAGTTTTCGGACGAGTCGTTCAACTTCGTCGATTGATTTCATGGAGCTCAACCGGAGATCCTGATCGACAAAACGCACGCCTCGGCGCCCATCTTCTTGCATTCGAGCTGTTCGAGTTGGATCGCTTCTCCGAAATGCTCCGCGGCACCCGTCGCAAACCCTTCGGCGAGTGCGCACATCGAACGGTGGGAGTGGTAGACCATCGTCAGGGTGGGCGTATCGCGATCGTCTGTCGCGTACTTCTCGAAAGCGAAATCAAAGACCGGCACTTCCGCTCCAGGGTAAAGCTTGCGCACCTCTGCGTGGATCACATCGTTGAGGGTCATGAGAAACGATGTCGTTGATACGTGTGGTTCGAAGAACTCCGGGTACCGGTCGGCGAGAATTGGAATCGACCGTCGACCGAACCAATGAAGGACCGTGTCGATGGGCTGATCACGATGAGCAGCTAGGCCGCAGATCAAAGCGATCAGCTCCTCATCCGCATAGCTTCCGAGGGCAGTATATACGCCTGATACGCCGGCCTCATCGAGAAGGCTCTCCCATACCGCGTCGCCTTCTTCGTCTTCGACTAGCATTTCGAGCAGATTAAAAATGATTCCCTTCACGCTAGCTCCCGATATAAGTGATCAAGGCTGTCGTATCGAATGACGGCGTCGCAGTCTTGAGAAGGAATGGGAGCAATCCGTCCGCAATTCCCCTTTCTTCGAGACAGCTCAAGCCTACTGAGTCCAACCGGCATCCGTCATCGCCATGCGGCAAAAGCTTGATGCGTCTCAGGCGTTTCCCCCTTCCTTGCAGCGCCACCGAAGAGTCGACTGGTTAGGAGCCAGGGGAATCGGTTAAGGCAAATCCGAAGACACGAGTGATCGTTCACTCAGGTCAAGGACCACAGTACGGAAGCGGTGACTGGCTTCGCTTCTGTAAAGTCCACAGCAGTTGTGGTAGGGAGTTGTTAGGTGTCGACTCGAGGAATTAGCCGGGCTCTTCGAGGGAGCGCAGCACGGAAAGGAAGCCTTCGCCGTATTTTTCGGCCTTGGCCTCCCCTATTCCGTGGGCGTGGGTGAGTGCCTCGGCACGCGCGGGAGCTGTCGGGAAGAGCACGGCCATTTCCCGAAGAGAGCGGTCGCTTGCCACCACGTATGGCGGCACGCCTTCGACCTGTGCAACGGTCAGGCGATGGGCCCGAAGGGCTTCGAAGCGCGCAAGGGAAGCATCGTCGAGGGGCGCGTCCTCCGGCGCGTTCGCCGTATTTCCCTTTTTTCTCACGACGTAGGAAGATGGAGAGCGGCTGGGTCCGCCCGCTCGGTTGAGCGGCCCCTTCTCCGGGGGCAGCAGCAGACGCGCCTCGCGGTCGCCTCGCATAACGGCAGTTCCGGTTTCAGTCAGCACGGCGACCGGCCGGTCGCCACCGTCAAAGTCGACCCAGCCAGCGGTGACACATCGGCGCAATAATTTAGTTAGCCACGTTTCGCCGCGGTCCGAAAGGATTCCGAAGGTTTTTGTTTGGTCGAGTCGTGCACTACGCAGCCGGGGATCGTCGATGCCTCGCAGAAGCGCGACCGCGGCAGAGAGCCCGTATCGACCATGAATTCTCGCGACCCCGGAAAGTGATTTTCGAATTAATAACGAAACCTCTTCTGCGCTCTCGGCATTAGCCATCGATTCGCCAGCGCCAATCACAGAGCAGACGTCGCAGCGGCCACATCCCGCCAGCGTCTCCGCGTCATCGCCGAAATAGCGAAGGATTGCGTCGTGCCTGCAACTGCCGCCTTCGGCGAAGCGCATCAGTTCGAGAAATAGCGACCATTTGTGCCGCGCGGATTCACTAGCACCAGGGCCTTCTATGACCGAGTCACTTTCGATCAGCGATCTCCGTCTCGCGAGATCCCCGGGCCCGACGAGCATCTGCCCAACTGCGTTCGTTCCGTCCCGTCCGGCTCGCCCGACTTCCTGGTAGTAGGCTTCGATCGAACCAGGGGGTGCGAGATGGACGACGGCGCGCACGTCGGAGCGGTCGATTCCCATGCCGAACGCATTTGTTGCGACGACGACTTCGAGCTCGCCTTCGGCGAAAGCCGCGTGAACGCGCTCGCGCTCATCTGGGCTCATGCCCGCGTGATACGCCTCGCTTCGCCAGCCACGTCCAGCCAAGCGGTCCCGCTCGGCCTCGGTGCTCTTTCGCGTCGGACCGTAAATGATCGCGCACCCGCGGCCGTCGCCCGGCGTGCCTAGCGTCTCTTGCATCACGTCGTCGACGGTGCGCCGGCGATCTGCGGTCCGTTCGACTTCCGTGACGCGTAGGGACAGGTTCGGTCTCGCGAAGCCACGTACGAGCTGAGGCGTCTCCGGCGGCAATGCCAAGCGGGCGAGGATCTCATCGCGAACATAGGGCGTTGCGGTCGCCGTACACGCGAGGACTTTGGCTTCTGGATGTTCGGCGAGGACACGGCCGATCTCGAGATATTCAGGGCGGAAGTCGTGGCCCCATTCGCTGATGCAGTGGGCTTCGTCGACTGCGAAGAGCGGGCAGTTGATCGAGCGAAGGATCTGCCGGAAGCGCGGAAAGACCAGACGCTCCGGCGCGACGTATATCATTTGCCATTCGCCGTTTTCTAGGCCATCGAGCCGTCGCGCCATTTCAGAGGCGTCAAGCGTGGAGGCCAAGAAGGTCGCTTTGATGCCGAGCTTTTCGAGGGCATCAACTTGATCGCGCATCAACGCGATGAGAGGCGAAACGATGACCGCGGTGCCTTCGAGGAGGATGGCGGGGAGCTGGTAGCAGAGGCTCTTGCCGCCACCGGTCGGGGCGACCAAGAGCAGACGCTGCTCTTCGAGGAGCCCCTCGATGGCTTCGCGTTGTCCTGGGCGGAAGGACTCGTGGCCGAGTTGCCGGAGTGCCGCTTGGAGCGCGAGGCTCGACGGTTGGTTCGCTTCGGCCGCAGTCAAGTCATTCAGACCTTCCCCGAATCCTGATTCTTCAGCCATTTCGGGGGATTCGTCCTTTGCCTGCGCATGGGTGGAGTCGGATTCGATCGCGCGACCGCCGAATCGATTGTCGAGGCTAGCACGCGGTGCGCATGTCGCGGCGGCATGAACAGTTGGTTTCGGGCAAGCTATGTATCGAAACCCGTTCGCTAGGAGTCATAGATGGTGGAGATGAAGTTGGTCTACGAAGGTGGCCTGCATACGCAGTCGAGTCACGGGCCATCCGGTACGACGCTTGAGACCGATGCTCCGGTCGACAATCAGGGTAAGGGGGAAGCATTTTCCCCGACTGACCTTCTTGCGACTTCATTGGCGAGCTGCATGTTGACTACTATGGCGATTCGCGGAGGCCGAGAGGGCTGGATCCTCGAAGGTGCGCGTGCGCGAGTCGAGAAGCATATGGCGCTCGAGCCGCGTCGGCGGGTTGGACGAGTGGTTGTAGAACTCGAGATGCCCGCCGGGATTCCCGAGACGGCTCGCGAGGCACTCACCGCCGCGGCCGAGGGCTGCCCCGTCGCCTGTTCTATTCATCCGGACCTCGCCGTCGATCTTTCGATCGACTGGGCCTGAGCGGCGCTCCCATGTCGAGTTCGCTGCAAATCGCAATCGCGCCGGAACGGGGTTACACGCTCTATGGCGATCTGAGTGGGCGCGAAGCCGCCGGCTTAGCGAGCGTGCTCGTCGCGAAGGGCTTGCGGGTTGAGTTGGTGGAGGAGACCGCCTCGCTTTCTCTGGCGCTCGCGGCGCGGGGTGGGCGGGACTCAGGGCCTTACCTTCGGACGCCGGAGGGATTCGTCCTCGCGGAAAGTCATGCGATTCTCGAATGGATCGAAGTGACGCATCCGGAACCTGCGCTCGTGCCTTTGTCGCCGGTTCGCCGCACGGTGGCGCGGGTACTCGAAGATTGGGTCGAACTCTGGCTGCCTAATTGGCCACGCAGATCGTGGAGTACGCTCGAACGAATCGGCGCGCATCTAGAGGCCGCGGGATTTTTGATGGGGCCGACCCCTGTCCGGGCGGATTGGTTGCTCGCTGCGTGGCTCGAAACAGAAGTTCTTACTCACGCCCACGCGCGGGAGCATTTGTCCCGCCATGCGCCGAGACTTATTTCGTTGGGTGAGGATTTGTTAGGCGTCTGGGATCGCGAGAATCGAGAGGTTGTTGCCGGAGATGACGCACTTCCGATTTCGCTGCTCGGGATCCTTGAAGAGTTGGGTGCCGACTATCATCAGTACTTAGTTCTCAATCATCACGCTTTGAAGGATCGCGAGGAGGAGGTCTCAATCGACCTCGGTCTCGGGAAGGCACCGCTACCGGTTGAGGAGGCCTGCGAGTTGCGGCGCATCGAGAATGGGCGGGAACTGGCTCTGCTCGACCGGAAGACGCGTCGCCGCGTGGCGGAGGCGCTTGAACCTATGCGCGCGTGGCATGCCCTAACGCTTCCGCCTGCGGTCGAAGCGCTTGATCCCGGCGACCCGCGCAGCCTCTAGTCTTCAGACTCGAGGCTGCGACAGGGTTGTCGTGGATTCCGTCCATCGACATAGCTAATGAAACTAATATTCGTGAGGCCATAGTCGAGTATCGCGCGAATGCGCTTTGAATATGTACGGCCTTTTCGGACGGAACCGCGAACACCATGTTCCCGTTTTGTCACAGCCAGGGCTGGCTGTACTGGAGCGTGGTGTCTACACGCGTTTCGCGCCGCCGCTATGATCGATTGCGGCGAAGGCCTCCTCGCCGGCGACCGCACGGGCGACATCCTCGAGCCATGGGAATTTTCGGATCGTATGTCCACCATCGACCGTTATCGCTTGTCCGGTGACCCAGGCGGATTCGGGACCCGCGAGAAACCGGATCGCTCGTCCAATATCCGAGGCTTCGCCGTCCTTGCGGATCGGTTGCTCGGACAGAAAAGCTTCCATGAGTTCGCGGTTCTCGAACATCATGTCGGTTGCGCCCGTACGCGTTAGGCCAGGGCGGACGCTGTTTATGCGGATGCCGTGTTGCCCAACTTCGTCAGCGGCGACTTTCACGAGTTGGTCGCAGGCTGCCTTGGCGGCGCAGTAGGCGGATAAGAAGGGCGAGGATAATATTGCCGCGGTTGACGACGTGGCAACGATGGAGCCGCCGCCGGATTTCACCATGGCGAGGCCCGCGTACTTGATCATGAGGTAGGTCGGGCGAACGTTTTGGTCGATCGTTGCACTGAAGTCGTCGTCGTCGTAGCCAAGCACGGGGCAGTAGTTGCCGCCGCCGGGCACGGTGACTGCTATGTCGAGTCCTGTTTCGCCGGCTGCTTCCGTGACAGCGGCTTGGACTTGGGATCCGTCCATGCCGTCGCAGGCGCGTATTGCGAGGGTGCCGCCGCCTTCAGTCGCTGCACCAGTGAGGGTGTCAGCTGCCGCGCGGAGTCGGGTTTCGTCCCGGGCGCAGATCAAGAGGTCGGCGCCGTCGACGAGGAGCGTCTCGGCTGTCGCGAGCCCGATCCCGCTGCTGGCGCCGATTATGATCGCGCGTTTGCCTGAGAGGCTGCCGGGGCCTCCGATTCGATTTCCCATTCCTGCTGCATTCATCTTGATGGATCCTCTATTTGGTCAATATTGTTCTGCGGGGACTCGCCTCGAACTGCAGCCGACACGATAAGACAACCGTGCTGCCCAGGAGATCGAGGTTAGTCCTTGCGGCGGTGCTCTTCGAGGGACAAGACAGGGGCACGTTCGGGGTCACCCCCCCCGAGTCGGACATCCGGAGCGCCGACACGCGCGGCATCTGCGGTCTGATCATCGGGCTGCATCTGACTCTCGCGTTCCGCCCGCACCCGCGCTTCGTAGTGCGCGATTTCGCCCTGAGCAGTTTCTTCATCCCATTCGAGAATGTCCGCGAGGATCTTTGCCGTCGGCTTGGCGGCGAGGGTGCCTCGATCGAAGGTTTCGATCGAAATCCGGGTGCGCCGGGTCAATACGTCATCGAGATGGAGCGCGCCCTCGTGTGAGGCAGCGTAGTGGATCTCGGCGGCGAGGTAAGCGGGAGCACCTTCTAGGGGTTGCCCGAGCTCGGGCTTTTCGCGAATCAGTTCGATGAGTTCAAGGGTGCGCGTGCCGTAGCGATTGAGAAGATGCTCGATCACGTTGACGTGCAGCCCAGATTCTTCAGCCAGTGCGTCGCGGCGATTCCAATGAGCACGGTAACCGGCGGCGCCGACGAGCGGCGTTGTGTCGGTGCAGCAGTTGGGGACTTTTTGTTCGAGGCCGCGGGTTGCTATGTCAACCACGTCCTTGGCCATGACTCGGTAGGTGGTGTATTTGCCACCGGCGACGGTGATCAATCCCGAGACGGATTGACTAACGGCGTGCTCGCGGGAGAGCTTGCTGGTCGCGTCGCTCTCTCCTTGGAGAAGTGGCCGCAAGCCGGCGTAGACACCTTCGATATCGTCGGGGCGAAGTGGCTGTGCGAGAACGCGATTGAGCCGTTCGAGCAAATAGTCGATGTCGCTCTTGCTCGCGGCAGGGTGGGCGAGATCGAGATCCCAGTCGGTATCGGTCGTGCCGAGGATCCAGTGATTGTCCCAGGGAATGACGAAAAGCACGCTCTTTTCCGTCCGCAGGATTAACCCCGAGTCGCCGTGGATTCGGTCGCGAGGGACGACCAGATGGATTCCCTTCGAAGCGCGAACGTGAATGCGTCCGCGTCCTGAGTGCTTCTGGACTGAGTCGGTCCAGACGCCGGTCGCGTTGACGACCTGACGGCCTCTGATGTTAAGCGTGCGGCCGGTTTCGAGACATCTTGCCATGACGCCTGAAACGCGGGCACCGGACATGTCGAAGCCTTCGGCTCGAACACTGGAGAGCGTGACGGCGCCATGTACGCGAGCGGAACGGACGAGCGTCATCGTATGCCGTGCGTCGTCGACCTGAGCATCCCAGTACTGAATGCCGCCGACCATTCGGTCTCCGCGCAGTCCAGGAAATTTCCGAAGTACGCCCCGACGTGTTAAGTGCCGATGCCGGGGTAGCGCGCGCCTGCCTGCGAGAATGTCGTAGAGGAGCGTTCCTGCCCCGACATAGATGCGCTCCCAGACGCGCCGGGTCAGAGGGTACAAGAAGGGGACAGGCTTAACGAGATGTGGGGCCAGTCGGTCGAGCAGGAGCGTCTGCTCCGTCAGCGCTTCTTTGACCAGTCCGAAGTCGAATTGTTCGAGGTAGCGAAGGCCGCCGTGGATCAGCTTGCTCGACCGGCTTGAAGTGCCTGAAGCCCAATCGCGCTGCTCAATGATGGCGACGGAGAGTCCGCGACTCGCCGCGTCGAGGGCTGTTCCTGCGCCGACCACGCCGCCACCTATGATGACGAGGTCAAAGGTCTCTTCTGCGACTCGTTCGAGATCGAGACTACGTTGTTCGGGACCGAGCCCTGCCGGATCCATCCTGGATTCCCCTTGCGCGCGACTACGGGTCAGCGTCTTGCTGAGTCTTCAGCGCGCGTCGAATGATAGCGCTCAGACTTCGAGGGCCTCGTGGGTGGTGGTCACCTCTTGGCGAATGACTTGTTGGAGATTTTTCGAGCGAGCGCGTGTCGAAAGAGCTGGTCCGGTCCGATCACGAGAATCAGATCGCTAGACATCGTCGCCGCCCTTGCCTCGATTGACGCGATAGACTCCCGATTCAGTGACGAACTCTGATCCCCTATCGACAGCCTCTCTTCCGCCCTCGTTACCTGCGTCACGCCGGGTGCGAGTGATGGCGATTACCCTTGCTGCTGAGGAACCCGAATCGCTTCTGCGTGCAAAATGTGCGCAACAGATCGGCATCTCTGAAGACGAAATCGTCGATTTGCGAATCGCGCATCGATCTCTCGATGCTAGGCGCCGAGGTCGGCGTCACGAATTAAAATTCGTCTTTCATGTCGACGTAGGTCTTTCGGCGAGTGCGGAAGCAACTGCCGTCGATCAGGCGCTGAAGGCCGGCCGTGCTAGGCCGATCCAAGAGTCGGTCGATTTCGTTCGAGTCGAAATTGAAGCCTCGAAGCGGGATCAGCGTTTTGCTGTAGTCGGGGCAGGCCCGGCGGGACTATATGCAGCTTGGACTTTGGCGGCGAATGGAGTCCGCGTTGATTTGATCGACCGTGGGCCTGCGCTGCAAGATCGCGGGCGAGCGCTCGCTCTTTTCAATAAGACCCGAGACGTGGATCCCGAACGGAACATTCTCTACGGAGAGGGCGGGGCGGGGACCTACTCGGACGGAAAGCTTTATACGAGAACGCAGCACGCTATAGAAGCGCCGATCGTACGGACGTTAATCGAGGCCGGGGCGGCGCCGGAGATTGCTTTCGATGCCCGGGCCCATGTCGGGACCGACAGGCTGCACCGCATTTTGCCCGTCCTGCGCGCGCGCCTCGAAGAGATGGGAGTTCGCTTCCATTTTGATACTCGCGTGGACGCTTTGGGGATTCGCGGGGATAAGCGGGTCGTCGAGCTCGAAACGTCTTCTGGAACGATGCCCTGTGATGGTGTGATCCTTGCGCTGGGGCACAGCGCGCGAGATACGATTCGATCATTTTACAAACAGGGGCTCGAACTAGAAGCGAAGCCTTTCCAGCTGGGCCTTCGGATCGAACATCCCCAGGCTCTGATCGACGAGGGCCGGTTCGGGGCTGGCGCAGATTTGGCGCGACTTGGTCACGCCTACTACTCGCTGGTTGCGAAGGCTGAGGGTGAGGCTTCTGCGGTGCATAGCTTCTGCATGTGCCCAGGCGGTCAGATCGTTGCCGCCGTGGCACAGCCGGGGCTGCTTTGCACGAATGGCATGAGCAACTCCAAACACTCGTCGCCCTTTGCGAATTCTGGACTCGTGATGACGTTAGGTCCGCGGGAGTTTGGTGACGGAGTTTTTGCGGGCGTCGATTATCAAGAAGCACTCGAGAGGCGCTTCTTCGAAGCGGGCGGAGGAGACTATTCTGTTCCGACTCAGCGAGTGATCGACTTTGTCGAAGGTCGCGCGAGTTCTCGGTTGGGGCGATCTAGCTATCGCCTTGGGTCGACCTCCGTTCGAATCGACGAACTTCTGCCCGAAAGTATGACCACTGCTCTTCGCGCCGGAATTCGGAAGTTTGAGCGCCAGCTTCCTGGCTATTCGGGAGAGGAGGGCGTCCTTGTTGGGATCGAGTCGAGGAGCTCGGGTCCGATTCGAATGCCTCGAGATCGCATAACGCGACTCGCTTCAGGCTTTGAAAACCTCTGGCCTGTGGGCGAGGGAGCAGGCTATGCGGGCGGAATCATGAGCGCCGCGATCGATGGCGCACGCAGTGCCTGGGCGGCCCTGGGCATTCGAGAGTGAATGCCCAGAGCGGTCCCGCTTGGCGTTAAACCGATTGCGCTCCACGAATGAGTCGCCCCGGTCTGGCCGAAGTCGCTTCACCATCTCGCATCACGACTTCGCCCGAGACGATCGTCGCGTCATAGCCGCGTGACTTCTGCAGCAGGCGTCGTGCGCCCGCCGGCAGGTCGTAGGCCATTTCCGGCCGTCTGAGGGAGAGGTTATCGAAGTCGATGACGTTGAAGTCCGCCTTGTAGCCGGGAGCGATCACGCCGCGGTCCAAGAGTCCGTAGACCCGCGCCGTATCCTGAGTCATGGAGTGCACCGCGTGCTCGACCGAAACCGTCGGCCCGCGCTTCCTGTCCCGTGCCCAATGCGTGAGCATGAAGGTCTGGAGCGAGGCATCGCAGATCACGCCGCAATGCGCTCCGCCATCACCAAGCGAGACCACGGCCCGGTCGTCGTTTAACAGCTCGTGGAAGGGGTCGAGGTTGCCGTCGCTGTAGTTGAAGAAGGTCAGCAATAGAAGCTCTTTGCCTTCGTCTTGGAGCATGTAGTCGTAGAGGACCTCGTCGGCCTTCTTTCCTTCGCGTTTCGCTATGGCCCAGATGCTTTGTTCGGGGCCGGGTTCGTAGTCCGGCGGATCGCCGAGAGGAAAGATCTTCTTCAGCATGAACTCGTTGTCGAGCATACTGCCGAAGCCTTCGGAGTCGTCTCGTTCCGGGCCGAGAATACGGGCACGGACATCCGCATCCTTCAATCGCTTAACGCGTTCAGCGAGGGGGAGGTCCTTGATCTCGATATAGGCCGGGCGGTTGAGGAACTGGTTCGCCTCGGTTTGGTGTCCCGTGAGAATGCCGAAGGGGCGCGGCGCGAATTGCGCCATCACATCTGCGCCCTTTTCTTGGCTCGTGTGGCAAATCTCCACGAGTTCGCGCCATTGGTTCGGCGCCGAATCGAATTGCAGCATGGCGAAGGAGACGGGGCGATTAATTTCCGCAGAGAGTCGCTCCATCCATTCGATTTCCTTGAGTGCAGAGTCGATGTCGTCGCCACCGACATCGCCCGCCGCGCCTGCGCCCGCGAGCTCGAATACGCCTTGGCCTAGTTCGCCTAAGGTTCGGCCGATGCCGAATAGTTCATCTTCAGCGGCGAAGGTTCCGGGGACGGGCTCGCCGTCGAGAGCCTTGTGTCCCATGGTGCGTGAAGTCGAGAAGCCGAGGGCGCCGGCTTGGATGCCCTGCTTCACGATCGTGGCCATCTCAGAGATGTCTTGTGCGGTGGCGGCTTCGTTTCGCGCGCCGCGCTCGCCCATCACGTAGGTACGAACAGGGCCGTGGGGAACGTGGGTGCCGACGTCCACTGCGAGGGGCGAACGTTCGAGCGCCTCGAGAAATTGCGGGAAAGTTTCCCAGTCCCACTTGATGCCTTCTGAGAGTGCTGCGCCGGGAATGTCTTCGACGCCTTCCATAAGCTCGATCAACATCTGGTGTTGGTCGGGGCGCGCGGGAGCGAAGCCGACCCCGCAGTTGCCGACGACGGCAGTTGTGACCCCGTGCCATCCCGACGGAAGGAGGTGCGGATCCCAGGTCGCTTGCGCGTCGTAATGCGTATGGATGTCGACGAAGCCCGGTGTCACGAGACGACCATCGGCGTTGATTTCTTCGCGCGCTTCGCCGGAGACCTGCCCGACCTCTGTGATCACGCCGTCTTTCATGGCGATGTCGCCATTGAAGGATTCTTTGCCGGTTCCGTCTACGATTTTTCCGCCGCGGATAACGAGGTCGTTCATCTTGATTACTCCTAGGTGAGATATTCGAGCGCCGAAAGTAAAAAGTGGGCCGAACCGATTCGGACCGGGGACGCGAGCCACCCGTGGAGTCTCGCAATTGCGAAAGCCGTCGTCTAGGGCATTCAATAGGCAGATCCATCCCTCGAATCCGGCCTCCTGGGTCAAGTAGGCGATCTCTCTCGCAGCGTATCGAGGGAGAATGTCTCGAGAGCAGACCGGCCTGGCCCTCGGTCTCCTCTCTGGCTAGGCCCTGCCTCTCTTTAGACCTGCTCCAGCCCTTCGTAGCGCCTGCCAGCGAATTAAAGACTCGCCGACGGCACAAGGGTTCATTAGCGAGGGAGAGCGTTCTGCGAGTCCAAAGCTACTTCTTTAACGGGTGCCATTCGTCTAGAGCGTGATCTTGGCTGTGCCGACGACAGGGGTGTCGCCCTTCTCGTTTTTTAGAGTGAGGTCGATTTCGATCACACGACTCTCTTCGTCGATATCTGTGACGACGCCGCTGGCGGTGGGTTTGGAGTCCACCAGAAGCGGCGCTCGAAAGATGGTGTCGACATTCACGATTTCGGCATTAGGCGCCCATTTATGAATGACACCGACGAGGATGCCTTGGCTCATGATGCCGGGGACGATCGCGCCGGGCAGTCCCGCGGCACGAGCCTCTTCATGGCTAATGAATCGCCCCGCCATCATCTGAGCGGCTTCTGCAAAAACTTTGACGTTGTCGAGGCTCACATCGACATCGACTTCCGGCAGGTCCTCCCCGAATTCGACGTCTTCAAATCGCTTGTCGCTTGCTTCACTCATGACTGGGCTCAGTCCATTTCTCGCTGGACGAGACGCCAGTCGACCGTGGCGAGATGATCGCCCTTCTGATTGTAGAAGTTCATTCTGTGCACGATGAAGAGCATCGTGCCTGAGCGGCCGCTCTTCTCGAAGATGTCATGAATTTCGCTCTTGCCCGTGACGTTGTCGCCGGCGCGCACGGCCTGATGTACTTCGATTGATTTACCCGCATCGAAGCAGCGATGCATCTCTACGGGAAAGCCCTCGGGCAATGAGCGCGTGCCGTGGATGCGTGTGAGGTAATTGGGCACACCCTGGAAATCGGCGTGCTCCGAGTCGATGAAGCGAGGATGGGCTTCGCCGCACGCCGTCGCGAATCCCACGAGGGATTCCTTCGTGATGTCGAGGTCGATTTCGTCGAAAACGTGGTCACCGTATTCGGCGAGGAGTTCTGCTGGATTCATAGAGGCGTTCTCTGTTCTTAAGACGATGGGTAGGAAGGGCCCGCCGCGGGATAGAAGCGTTTCGGTTCGCGAGCTTCGGTGATTTTAGGCGGATTGTCGATCGCAAAGCCAAGGCAGCAGGGCGCGGGCTTTCAGGGAAGAATGGCCTCGAATATTCCGTCATTGAGTGCGGTGATTAATCCGTCCATGTCGCGGATCTCGTCCTCGAATTTCGTGGCACATCTTCCTATGTGACTCACGATATGAGAGTCGGATCCGCCGATTTTCTTCCAACCGAAGCGTTCGGCATACGCGAGGGCTTCTTCATTTTCCCCTTCGCGACTCCCGCCGTTCAAGGTCTCTACGATCTCAACGCCGTCGACGGCGCCCTTGGTTTCCCAGTGCGCGCACATACCGACTTTTGGCCGGCCCGGGTGGCATGGGACGGCGACCGCGCCGCAGCGCTTCGCTTCTTCAATGACCATGGCGAGGGGATTGCGAATGTCCGCGAAGTCGAAGGATGCTTTGAGGTCTTCGTTGACTCCGAACACGAGGACGTGGCCATATTCGGTTTCGACTTCGCTGGCCTTGAGAATCAGAATCCCGAATTGATCTTCGAGTGCGCGGTAGTCATTCGCGTCATCGAATTGGCGATGTTCGGTCAACACGAAGCCGTCGATTGGAAGCGACTTCTTTTGGATCCACTGGCAGTAGTTCACGACCTTGGCGCGGCCATCGTCCGAGGCGATTGAATGCGTATGCAAGTCGAGAATCATGCGGGTACGAACCTAGGGACCCCGAGCGCCTCGCCGTCTTTGCTCGGAGTTGGCACGAAGTCGACTTTGACTGCCATGCCGATCGCGACAGTGTTGGGATCGCAGTCGACGATATTCGTGAGAAGCTGCGGGCCTTCTTCCAGCTGAACGTAGGAAATGACGTAGGGAACTGCAGCCGCGAAGGCGGGCATCTGGTTCTGGCGAATAACAGAGTAGGTATAGACCTCGCCTCGCCCACTTGCGACGAAATGTTCGATGTCATCTGCGAGGCAAGTCGCACAGAGGCCGCGGGGGCGGTGCTGCACAGTCTTGCAGGCACGGCAGCGCTGGAGCACGAGCTCGCCACGCCCACAGCCTTCCCAATACGCGCGGCTTTCCCAGTCAATTGCCGGGGCTTCGTATTCGGGATTCTTTTTTGCTTCGGGTGCGTCGGCCATTTGGNNAGCTCGAGCTTAAGATCAGAGTTGCGCCGCTATGCATGAGGCCGAGATAACCTCCGGTGCCGTGTGCGAGTGCGACTTCGGCCCCTTCGACTTGACGATCGCCGAGCCCGCCTCGGAGCTGCCTAACAGCCTCGATGACGAGGAAGATGCCGCGCATGCCCGAGTGATTCGAGGAGAGGCCGCCTCCGTCGGGGTTGACGGGGAGCTTGCTGCCGAGGGCGATGCCACCGTTCTCGACGAAGCCGCCTCCCTCGCCCATTTTGCAAAAGCCTAGGTTCTCAAGAGTGCACAGGACGGTGATCGTGAACGAGTCGTAGAGGGTGCAGAAGTCTATGTCGCTCGGCGTGAGGCCGGCCATCGCGAACGCGTGCTCCCCTGATTGTTTGGCGGCGATGGTTGTGAGATCCGGCGCGCCGACCTCGCGATGGGCGACGGACTCGCCGGTGCCGCGGACGATGATCGGCTTTTGCTTGAGGTCTTTCGCGCGTTCAAGAGAAGTGACTATGACCGCCCCGCCGCCGTCACTGATGATGCAGCAATCGAGAAGGTGAAGCGGGTCTGCGATCACGCGGCTAGCGAGTACGTCTTCGCGGGTGATCGGATTGCGCATCTTTGCGTGGGGATTGAGGGAGGCATGGTGCCGGGTGGATACTGCGATGTCCGCGAGCTGCTCTGTCGTGGTGCCGAACTCGTGCATATGCCTCTGCGCGACCATCGCGTAGGAAGACACGAGCGTCATACCGTAGGGCGTGCTGAATGCCGATCCGGGATCCCGGCCGCTCGAATTGCCGGTTCCGATCGCCATGGCATCCGAGGCGGCCGTGCTTCCGTACAAGATCAACGCGACTTCGCAGAGGCCTGAATGAATCGCCGCCGCGGCATGCGCCACGTGGGAGACAAAAGATGAACCGCCGATATTGCTTCCGTCGAGATAGCGCGGCTTGAGGTTTAGGTACTCAGCGAGTTGGACCATGCCCATGGCGCCCATGCTCATGGTCGCCCCGAAGAGCCCATCGACATCAGAGAGCTCGAGCCCCGCATCATTGAGCGCTTCCCGCGTGCACTCTCCCATGATTTGAAATGAAGTCTTGTCCGGTGCCCAGCGACTTTCGTATTCGTGGACGCCCGCGATCGCGATTGTTCCTGAAAAACTCATATTAGGCGGCCTCTGCGACGCGGCGAATCTCGGCGGCGAGGGCTGCGGGCTGTTCAAGGGGGAGGAAGTGAGCGGCGGCTTCGATCGTTTTCGTTTCGCAAGACGGGAGCCGGGCCGCCAGAGCTTCTGCGCGGGTTACGCAATCTGAATTTTCGGAGCTACCGCTCACGATGGATGTCGGACAGTCAATTTCCTTCGCGTCGAAGTCGCTGGCCCATGCGAGGCTGGCTTTGAGATCGACAAGAGTTGCCCGAGGATCTGTTTTGATCCCCTCCATATAGGCTTTCTGCATCATAGGCCGTCCACCGTCCGAGCAAACCCGCTTCGGATCGAAGGGACGGGGCGCCTTCCCTAGCGTGACTTCGCGCATATAGGAAATCGCGTCGTCCTCTATTCCGAGAGCGAGTCCCACACCGCATAATACGAGCCCCGAGACGGGTGCGGTTCGTGCCCATTCGAGTGCGACGAGGGCGCCCATCCCGTGTCCGACGAGAACGGGGCTGGCGGAGCGAGCTTCTGCAATTGCACCGCACCATTGCGCGACCCACTTCGCCATTTCGGCCATCGCCTCGATGCTGGGAAGCGCGTCGAGGGATCCCGACCGGCCATGCCCCGGCAAGTCGAATGCGATCGCTCCGCCTTCTGGGGCGATCTCCGGGAGGAGTCCCTCGAAGACCGAGCTTTGTAGCCCGGCATCATGGAGGCACAGGACCGGAGCGCGATCGCCCAGGCTCGGCGGATCCTGGGGAAGCGTCGTTCGACCGGTGTGTCGGAGAAGAATCGGCAGCGCATCTCTGCGCAGATATTTTTCAGGCATTCGAAGCTCCGGACATTCGCCAGTTCGAATTGTGAACTTGGCTGCCCGGGAATACTAAATGGGATCAGCGTCTACCGACAGTGCAGCTTTGCCGTCTCATTGCTGGCGCTCGGGGGGCAGCGAGGGCGGATGAGAAGCGCTGTTCCGGACGACCCGCAAGCTGGAGCGGCGAGTCTGGGCGCACTAAAATGCGCCCAGACTCGCGTGGAGTTGCCCCCTCGCCCTATTGTTAGGTGTCCTAAAGACGCCTAGCTAGGTGGGCCCGACGGAATATCGCGGAATGCGATGCCCTTGTCGGCGCGTGCATCCGAAGGCAGACCCATCACGCGCTCAGCGATGATATTTCTCAGCACTTCGTCCGTGCCACCAGCAATGCGAAGCCCGGGGAGGGCCAGATAGCGCTCCTGCCAAGCCGCCGAGGCGGGTGTGGCTTCTTCATCGAGAAGGGCACCGGAAGTACCCGCAAGATCCATCGCAAACGAAGACGCTTCCTGTTGGAGCACGGCGCCCACTAGCTTGCCCATCGAGGCTTCGGGGCCCGGGGGCAATCCCTTCGAGAGCGCGGTCAAGGTTCGGAGCGAGGTGTTCTTGAGGCCACGTGCTTTGACGATGTAGTCCGCTATCTGTTCGCGCACTTGGCTGTCGTCGATTGCGGGTTCGCCGTCGATCTCGATTTCGCTGGCGAACTGCACCAAGTCTTCGAGGGCACCGATGCCCATGCCGGATCCGATCGACTGGCGTTCGTTCATGAGGGTCGTGAGCGCCACGCTCCAGCCGTTGCCAATTTCGCTGATTCGCTGGTCGTCGGGAATGCGGACATCGCTGAAGAAGACTTCATTGAAGCCCTGGGCTTTGTTGATTTGGGTGATCGGACGAATTTCGATTCCAGGCGACTTCATGTTCACCACGAAATAAGAGAGGCCGGCGTGCTTTACGACCGTCGGGTCGGTGCGCACGACGAGTATTCCCCACTCGCAGATCTGCGCGCCGGATGTCCAAATCTTCTGACCGTTGACGACCCATTCGTCGCCTTCTTTGACGGCGGTCATGCGAAGACCGGCGAGGTCGGATCCCGCATTCGGTTCCGAGAAGAGCTGACACCAAACGTCTTCGCCGGACAAGAGGCGAGGAATCCATCGCTCCTGCTGTTCCTGCGTTCCGTGGGTGAGGAGCGTCGGGCCACACATGCCTATGCCAATCGAGAAGATGTCGTTAGGCAGCTTGAAGTTGGATTGCTCCTCGTTCCAAATTACGTTTTCCATGGGTGTTGCGGAGCGCCCGCCAAGCTCCTTGGGCCATGTAATGCAGGCCCAGCCGGCTTCGGCCTTTTTTTTCTGCCACGCCTGCGCGGTGCTGACGATTTCAGGCGTTAGTAGTTCGCCCATGTTTCGGCCTTCGTCGTCCGGGCCGAGAGGCTGGGCATTCGCTTCGAGCCAGGTGCGCGCTTCCGTGCGGAAGGCGGCTTCTTCGGGGGTATCGTTGAAATCCATGAATTGATCTCCGGGGCAGGATACTTCTGCGTTCACTGCCCGACTGGGTCTATGTCTAGAAAGAAGAGTGTCTCGATCAGGCCGCTGCTTGTGCCTGCAGCCGATCGATCAGGAGGTTCTTCCAATACTTGGGCGTGCCTAGTGAGGACGAGAGCAGCTTGGCTCGCCGATAGAAGAGATGGCAATCGTATTCCCAGGTGTATCCAACGCCGCCGTGGAACTCGATCATCTCGACCGTCGTATCCTCGAAGGCCTCGCAAGCAGAAATGCGCGCGATCGCTGCTGCTGTCGACAGCTCCGGGTCATTGTTCGCGAGGGCCCAGGCCGCGTAGTAAGCGTTGCTGCGGGCAATCTCGATTTTGCACCAGAGGTCGGCCATCCGATGCTTGATCGCCTGAAAGGCGCCGATCGGCTTGCCGAAGGCGTAGCGGCCGAGGATGAATTCGCGGGTAATCTCGAGCGCGCGTTCTGCAGCACCAACTTGCTCGAAGGCTTGGAGCGTCGCCGCGACGTCGAGAAGTTTCGCGATTCCTGCTTCATCGGCAGAGTCGAGCTTTTCGCAGGCAGCGCCGTCGAAGCTGAGCTGCGCTTGACCACGACTCATGTCAAAAGAGTCGAGGGGGGTGCGACTAACACCTTCGCTATCGAGAGCGACGACGTAGAGACCGATTTCACCGTGTTCACTCGCAGCGACAATGGCGACATTCGCGTCGGCGCCGTCGGCGACTGGCATCTTCGTTCCGGTGATTTTGCCGCCGGAGACGGCTGCGTCTGCGCGGGAGGGTCCATTCTGGCCGGGCTTTTCGGTAAACGCGAAGGTTCCGATGACCGATCCCTCGGCGAGCTTCGGGAGCCACATGTTCTTTTGGGCATCCGAGCCGAAGCGAATGATCGCTTCGGTCGCGACATAGACGCTCGGGCCGAAGGGAATCGGGGCCAGTGATCGGCCGACTTCGTAGGCGATCATGGCGAGCTCCAGGTGACCGAATTCAGCGCCACCGTATTGCTCTTGCACCACCGCGCCCTGCCAACCCATCTCCGCTGCGCCTTTCCAAAGGTCTACCGCGTAAGACTGATCGCCCTCGAAGATCGCTCGACATGTGGCGAGGGGGGAGTTCGCTTCGAGATAATCCCGGGCGGTTTGCTGGAGCAGTTTCTGCTCATCAGAGAAATCGAAATTCATTTCGCAGTTCTTCCTTTGGTTCGGAATGGATGATGAGAGGCGAGGCTCGCCTCGCACAGTCGAGTCGCGTGGGTCGGTAGATCGCTTGTGACAACGGAATTGCGGAGCATCGTTTCGGTTGAGGGACGGCAAATCCGATGAGTGTGAGCGGCAAGATAATAGAATAGAGATGGAAGATCCGAGCTGCGGATTGAGAATTGCCGAAGAAATCCGAGTGTCAATGTGCGGAGAGTTACGGGACCGGGTTGCTAAACTTGGTTGCGATAACAGTGAGTTGCGGAGGCCGGCATGAAACGAGGAATGCAGAGTGACAGCGAGGTTCGCGCATTTGGCTGGCTCGTGGACATGGTCTGTGTGCTCGTATGGCTCGGAGCGGTGATTGGGCCGGTCGTGTTGGCGCCGGGTGATGCGGCGGCGCAGGAGTCCCTTCTTTCGGTCGAGGAGACCGAGGTGCTGGTTCGTGCGCGCTACTTCGAAGGCATGCCTATGGATCAGGCGGCTCGAATTGGTCCGGAAGGCTGTGAGCGCCTGTTGGAAATGCTCTCCGATTCCACCGATTCAGGGGCCCATGGACAGGTGATGGCTGCGATCGGCGCCTGCGGGCCCGATGGCGGACTTGAAGCGCTTGATGCCTGGGCGGCGGGCTTGCCCGAAGGCGAAGTTGACCGCGCGACGTTTCGTGCTTGGATGGCCCTTCCCAACGCCCTTTCGTATTTGGCCGAACACGATCCACGGGCGATTGATCGCTTGGGCGAACGGCTCGCTGCGGCCGAGGCGCCCCTCATCAGTCATAAGCGTCATCATGGTGCGAAGATGCTCAATCTCCAGCGCCGAGGCGCAGCGACCGCACTTGCCGAGAGCGGGCTTGACGCTGCGCGACAACATCTCGATCGAGCACTAATGCGAAGTTCAGACGGGCGACTCGATGCGCATCTTGCAGAGGCGCGGAGCCGGCACGCGGACCGGGCGGCGGCTCGTCGTGCGAAGCTTGCACGATGATCGCTCGAATTCAAATCACACTCTTGCTCGCAGTCGGAGTTTTGTTCGCGCCTAACGCATTTGCAACTCCCGAAGTCGATCTGCATGAGCTGACTTTTTACGTCCACGTGGATTTGATCGATGCGGGTGCCGGGCAGGATCTTCCATTTTGGCAGGCACTCGTTGACGACATGGTGACCCGTGGCAGTGATCTGCTCGAGGGACGAAACGGCCCCGCGGATCAAGTCTGCTGCACGAGAATCACGCAGAGCGCCCCCCTTGTGACGTTCGGGACCACAGGTGATGGTCTGGACATCATCGATAGCGCGGCAGATCAAACGGCACTTGATGGAATCGGAACGGGGTCCCGAGCGTTTTTGGTCGATATGATCGATTACTGCAGCGGCCCGGGCGGCGCAATTGGGTGCGCGGAGATCGGGAGCTGTGGGAATCCGAACGATGATCCAGATCTATGGCTCTATCTTTCGGTCTTCGATGACGTAACGGGTGAAATTCTCGAAGTATTGCCATCGGTCCTCGCACATGAGCGTGGGCATAACAGCTGCCTCAACCACGTGGCCGGCGATGATTGCCAGATCATGCAGGCGGCGGTGATTCGGCCCGGTATGGGTGGCTGCGTGGTGGCGAGTGAATGCACGAGCTTCCGGAATGGTCGGACGGAGCTGTCGAGTGACATCGATTGCAACTGCCAAGACGACCTCTCTCTGCCTCTCGCAGATGGCGATGTGTGTGATGAGAGCGGGGGCATCTGTTCGGGTGGACTCTGCGGCTCTATCACGGGTGACGCTGGAGTCGCTTTGATCGCTGCGGCGGATTCCGGGGAAGGTGGCCTCGGGCCGGAGGATGCTCTTCGACTCTCGGGTCTCACTGGCGACTGGGAAAACCTGGGACAGATCGGAGCGGGGGCGGAGAATATTCGCGCCATGGCCTATGCCCACGATTCGGCGACGCTATACGGTGTCGTGCCAACGGTTTCGAATGATGAACTTTGGATGATTGACCGGGATACCGGCGCCATGATTTCCTCGGTCGGCACGATCGTAAACGGCACCGACGAAATCGTCGCCATGGCTTATGACCCAGGCGCGACCTCCGGGACGGGCGACGATCGACTGATCGTGCTCGAAGTCACGGGAGGGGGACCGTCGGCAACGGGTGAGTTCCGCGCAATCGATCCCGCGACACCGTCTTCGACGACCTTGTTAGGAGGACTGCCATTTACTAACGCGAGCGCTTTTTCCGGGATGGCCTACGACAGCGTTAACGACAGACTCTTCTTGTCTACACCTTTCGGCCCCCACGGAATCTACGAAACTGACCTATCGACGTGTCCTCCGAGTGCCTGTACTACGACTCAGCTGCCGGGCAGCGGCGGATTATTCCGAGCGAACGGAAGCCTTTCCTATTCGAAAGATAGTGGGATGCTCTACCTGGTCGGCACCTCGCTTAACGCATCGCCCGCTAACATTCGCACCTTCTATGACGTCATTGATCCGGCAACAGGTTACAGTATTCAAACCCTCAGCCTGGATCGGTTTACACCCGCAGCAATGGCGGCAGTGCCTGAGCCAAATTTCGTTATGGTGATCACGGCGGGAGTCTTCGCCCTCGCGTTGACTGCGCGCAGAAGAAATGATCTCTCCGCCTGAAGTTCTGTGATGATCTTGTCGGATACGCCATTGAGCGGACGACGGGGCGGGAATCGAACATTTTCAGGATCCCGGTAATGAGCTTTAAGCGAATGAGTTTTGGGTTGGGCCTCGGTCTCGTAGTAGCCACGGTTGGCTGCGGGGATTCGAGGGACGGCGGCTCCTAGGCGGGTAGCGCTCTTGGTGACGGAATGGGGAGGGTTGAAGCTGGCCTGCGCCATCCACGAATGCGAGCACGGCGTAGCGGGAAACACCTCACCGACCACAAAGGTAGTCGGGGCGCTCGAAGCGGCCTGCTGTAGGTGAATGGCTTGGAGAACGCCGACTAGCAAGTCCCACTTGAGAAATGCTTAGGCCGGCTTCGTGAGCTAGGCGGGCGCTTCGCTCGGGGCTTCAAAGGGCGGCTTGACGGGGATCTCGGTGATCGAGATCTGGCCGCCCATGCAGACATCGATATCGTGGCCGCTGATTCTCGGGCGGGCGTGGAAGTCGCTGACCCAATGGAGGTGGCCTTCGCGGGTTTCGTATTGGAATGCGTGTGGGCTGGGGTCGAGTGGGCAATACACCAATTTGTGTCGCACGGATTCGTCCGCGGGGTGGGGCAGGTTCACGTTCCAGAAATGTCCGGGTCGGGGCGGGCGATCGAGGAGCTCACCGAGGGCTAGGCGTGCGCGCTCGGCGGTGGCGGACCAATCGGGGCGGCGATGGCGGCCGACATACTGGGAGATCGCGATTGCTGGGAAGCCAAGGATCGCGGCTTCGCGCGCAGCGGCGGCGGTGCCTGAGATATAGGTGTCCACGCCGAGATTCGCGCCATGATTGATACCCGCGACCATCCACAGGTCACTGGCTGCACTCTTCTCTTCGGCGGCCCCGCCCCGTCCATGACCCGCGGGCTTTCCCGCGAAGGCTTCTTTAGCGAAGGCGCCGGACCGCCCAAAGGCGACCCGCGCACAGTCCGCGGGGGTTCCGCCGAGGCTGAAGCGCCTTGGGCCGATTTCCTGCAGGGGCATGGGCTCTGTTGTCGTTACGGCGTGACCGACGCCACTTTGAGGACCGCTGGGCGCGACGATGAGACATTCAGATCTTTCAACCAAAACCGAATGGAGGGTTGCGATCCCCTCCGCTTCCACTCCATCATCGTTCGAGAGAACCAGCTGCATCAATTTCGTTCCGATCCCGATTGAGTGTCGTCCCCGGGCTCATTTCGGCGCCAGGGCGAAGTGATTGCGGGGGACTGCTTGAGGGCTGCGAGGACGCTGCGGATTCGCCGCGTTTCGCAAAAAGAAATTGCTCACCCTTGATGGGAAAACCCTTCTGCGAGTAGCGGGACGGACGATAGCTTGAGGGGCCGCAAATGGGTGTGACGCATATGACGCGATTGGAGATGACCCCCCTGATGATTTCTACGGAACAGATGATCGCGCTTCACGGTTTTTTTGCTGAAGCAGCGGCAGTCGGCGAGACCTCGCTCGGTGAGATCACCGGATGCGAGACCGAGGTCGAGGTCCAGGAGGTTCGCGCGACGGCGCTCGTAGATTTCGGCGACCGTGGGCTGTGCCTTTCGGACGACATGATCGCCGGCGTGATGGGGCGACTCGAAGGCGTGATGCCTGGGACTGCGAACCTCGTCCTGGAGCCGGAAGAGGCTCTGCTTTGGGCCCGGCTTAGCGGCGGAGAAGACCCGCTCTCTATCTACGTGGAGCTTGGGAAGACGCTTCTCGAAGGGGTGGCGACGTTTCTCGCTGAGGTTCTCGAGGGCGAGGTGGTCTTCGATGGGGCTCGGCTTGTCGAGCAATCCGAGTTGGCGATGCTCGTGGCGACTCATGCTCCCTTGGATACGACCGTATTTTCAACGCGTATGCGCATCGTTGCGCGGGACAAAAAATTTGATGCGGTTTCGCATCTCTTGGTCGAGCCGAAGTACCTCGCCCAATTGCTTTCCGCTCTGTCTGCCGCCAGTCACTGAGATTCTGCACACGGTCTGATTGCTTGGGCGAACGCCTTGTCTCACAGTCGTTGCGCGTCAGCTACGATGCCCGCCATGGCGATCATTCTTATTCGACACGGCGAGACTCCCGGTAACCGGGACCGCATTATCCAATTCCCTCACATCGAACTCTCCGACCGCGGCCTCGAGCAGGCCGCGCGTCTCGGCGAGCGCATGTCCGGCGAGCCGATCGAAAAGATCTGGGTATCCGATCACGCCCGCGCGCTTCAAACCGCTCGGGCCGTTGAGCGAACGACCCGCGCTCCACTTACGATCGTTGAGGACCTCGCGGAGCGGAGCCTTGGCGCCTTGCGTGGCCGGGCCTACGACGATTTAGACTTCGACCCCTTCGCCCCGGACTACGCGCCGCCGGAAGGTGAGAGCTGGGAAGTCTTCCATGCTCGGGTCGACCGAGTTTGGGGCCTGATCGAGTCGCATTGGCTCGAGAATTTCGCCGAGCGCGAAGGCGCTGGTCATTTCTGCATCGTGACTCATGGTTTGGTGCTTCGTTCGCTCATTGAGCGTCGTTTGTTCAGCGAAGCCGCGCTTCAGGATCACACGAACGAGGGCGGCCAGGTCTCGATCGCGAATACTTCTGTCACGATCCTCGATTCTTCCCCTCGCGCAGAAGGTGGCCTCGCACATCGCGTCGATCTTCTTGCTTGCACAGCGCATCTCGACGAAGGCACTGCTTCACGCGCGAATCCGAACGTGGGGATGTAGCCGGCGCGTTTTTCGGTTTTAGAGGCGCGCTTATTCTGCTGATCCCACCAGCGCTTTGATCGGTGAATACTGCGTGGTCCGCCGCGGCGGCCACCAGTGAGGCGTGATACCCCTACATCCATGACCAAAACTGGATCAGGGGGGAATCTTGCGTCGGGGCTCGCCGTGTTGGCGGAGATCTTCGGACACACCGAATTCCGTCCGGGGCAGGTGGAGGCCATCGACGCTGTGCTGGCTGGGCGCGATGCGGCAGTGGTTCTACCGACGGGCTCCGGGAAATCCATTTGTTTTCAGGTTCCTGCGATTGAACTCTCGCGCCGTGGCGCCGGGACGACGATTGTCGTTTCCCCTTTGATTGCGCTGATGCAGGACCAGGTGGGAGCATTAGTGGCGCGGGGTGTGGCTGCGGGCGCTTTGCATAGCGGTCAAGATGACGGTGAGCAGTCGGATGTGGTCGCGAATTTCCTACGCGGCGAACTAGATCTGCTCTACGTGTCGCCAGAGCGAGCTGCTAAGGATAGTTTTCGTCGAATGTTAGGTCGCGTCAAAATTTCGCTCCTCGCGATCGACGAAGCGCATTGTGTTTCTCAGTGGGGGCACGACTTTCGCCCTGATTACATGCGCTTGAGTGAGCTTCGTGACGTGGTTGATGCGCCGATGATCGCGCTCACCGCGACGGCCACGCCCGTTGTTCTGAAGGAGATTGAAAGCCGGCTACAGCTCAGCAAGGCTGCGCGGGTTCAAACGGGCTTTGATCGGCCGAATTTGGCCTTTGAAGTTCGCGCGCTTCGAACCGAAGTGCTGCGAACCGAGACGACCCTCGCGGAGATCGATCGCGCAGGGATTCGTGGCCGGGGCGGCTCCGGGCGCGCGATTATTTATTGCAGTACGCGGAAGGTGACGGAGCGTGTTGCGAAGGCTTTGCGGAGTTCCGGGATGCGCGCCGGCTACTACCACGCCGGCCGAACCCAGCTCGCGCGCGAACGAGCCCAGCAAGCCTTCGAACAAGGGCGAACGAGAATCCTCGTCGCGACGAATGCATTCGGGATGGGGATTGATCTCCCGGATATTCGTTTGATCGTCCATTACCAAACGCCGGGCAGCGTCGAAGCGTATTACCAGGAAGCGGGGCGTGCGGGGCGTGATGGCGATTTTGCGCGGTGCATCATGTTTTTCGGGCGTGCCGATTTGCAGACTCAGAGACGTTTTTCGCAAAACGGCCCCTCCAGCGCAGCGATGGATCAAAGACGCGAAGACGCAATTGGCGAGATCGAACGTTATGCAATGAATTTAGCCTGTCGGCATGCTGCGTTAGTTTCGCATTTTACGGGCAAGGAAGAAGAAGAGGCCTGCGGTCGATGTGATGTTTGTTGTGGAGATGCGACGGATGTTGACGAGTCTTATGGCACGGCGAAGGCCGAGGTCTTTTCACCAATGCCCGATCTCGTCAATGACGTGATCTTGGGCGCGGTAGATCGACTGAGTCGGCCGGTTGGGCGGCGCAATCTCGCTCAAGCACTTCGTGGGGGGAAGGCGAAGAGTCTTTCTCGCGGGGGGCTGCTGACGATTCCCGAATACGGAACGCTCTCTGAATATTCGGAGGATGCGCTCGTTGCTGGGATCGACGCGCTTCTTAAGTCGGGGCAGCTCGAAAAGACGGGCCGGAAATATCCGACGGTTTGGATGCCAGGGAAGCCCGTTCGCTCGAAGCTGCGGTCTGCTGGGGACGACGACTCCGATTCCCGTAGCACCCCTCGCAAGGCGAAGCGCCCGAGCCGCTACGGCGGCGATATTGCCCGTGCTCTTGATAACTATCGAAAGCGTCGCGCCCGGACGCTCGGTTGGAAGACCTATATGGTTTTCCAAAAGAACGTGATGCTCGCGATCGACCAAGCTGAGCCCGAGTCACTCACGGCACTCGAATCCATTCCAGGCCTCGGCCCCGCGAAGATCGAACGCTTCGGTGAAGATATTCTCGAGATCGTTCGGACGAAGCGACCTCGGCCGCGGGACTGAGTTTCTTCGGACCTGCGAGAGGCCACCGCTCTGCTCTCTCGCCCTAGCGACGTAAGCATCGCCATAGCGAGCCCCGTCCTCCCATCCCGGATTGGCAATTCAAGCGCTAGGCGTCGAGCTCGATCTCGACGAGTACGACGTGGCCGGCTGCACCCTCGATGTCTTTTTGAAGGGGTCGCTTGTTTTCATCGAGCTTGATTCCGTAGACGACTGCGTCCCGGGGCAGCTTGGTCAGGAAGCCGCGGACTCCGTCCCTGAGCCGGTCGCCATCTTCGATAGTGGTTTCAGCCCTCCCGGCAAACTGCTCTCGCCCGATTTCGACAGCGACTTCGGCGGGCTCGCCTAGGAAGTTCTTCCACCACTGCGTCTTGTTACTCGAAAGCAACCGAACCGTATCGCCTGTGCGCACGAAAGAGAGAGGCGTGGTAAAGCTGCGCCCCGAGCGGCGTCCCTTATAAGTCAGCAGACAGAGATGACGGCTCGCGATTCCGTGCATGGGGGATTGCAGGAGCGCTTGCATGGGGACATTCAAGATTCGATAGAAGAGATCGACGGGTCGCATGAGTTTCTTTCCTATTGATTAGGCGATTTGTCGAGGGCGCCGAAAACGATCTCGCGGATTAACTCTTCGCTCTCTTTTTTAAACTCATTTGCATAGATCGAGCGTGCCTCCCAATTCATGGGTGCGTCTCTCGCATGCATCTCTCCGTCCATCCATGCGCTCGGACTAACGAGTCCAGCGTCGGCTTGGGCTCAGATTGGTCGGCGCATTTTGGCTTACACGTTGCGATGCGTGAAGAGCATGAAGGTCACGTTCTCTTCGCAATCCGCGTCCTCGTCCCATTTAGACACGGGGAGGAACTGCTCTTCGTCGGCGTGGTAATAGAAGGCGTTCAAGTCGAGTAGATCCGCGAAGGCGACGAGCGTCGAATGCGCCCATGACGTCCAACCGTGGTAGTTGAACATCGTCTTGTCTTTGCGGCCGTTAGTTGCCTGAAGCCGGAAGGAAAGCTCGTTCGTCAGCGGATTCGGGTCGCCGTCCTTTTCGCCCGCGAGTTCACACTTGAAGCCGGCATCTGCCTGTTCGGGGCGAGTAAGTTCGTCGGTATCGCCCATGTCCGAGACGAGGCAGATTTGCGGTGTTTCGAGCATCAGGTAGTCGACGTGTTCCGTCGCGACCTTCATCAGCGTCATGAGCTGCTTCGCATCGAAGAAGTGGTGGCTCTGCTTGCCAATATACGCGAGGGATTCTCCTTCGCTCTTTGACTTCACGCCGTCCCAGATGTCGGCGGCCAAGACGTCGCCAACGATATATTCTTTATTTGCTCGAGGGAGCCAGTTCTGGCCGCCTACGAGTTCGGCGGCGTTCTCGTCGAGGTCGATCATCAAATAGCGGAAGTCGGGGAAGCGGAAATGGCCGGCATAACAAAACTCTGCGGTGCCAGCCATCGGCTCGACGATCGTCCGAACGTTCTGGCAGAGGTCCGTCTCAATGAAGTCCGCGACGCCGAAATCGAACGTACCCAGCACCGACGAATAAACTTTGTAAGGATCCAGCGCGTTCAGTCCGCCCTGCTGATATGCGGAAATGTAGTCGTAGTTCTCGACGAAGGGTGAGTCGTAGTTCTTTGTCCAGCCGAGGTCGCTGAAATCATGAAAGCCTGAACGCGTGATCGACTGCCAGAGGGCCAGCCGTTCTTTGCGGCCGTGCAGTTTTTTGCTGGTGCTCTTGAAACCTCGGAGAACACAGGGGTGGAGCCGCGCAAGGAATGCGGAGCGCTCTTCTTCGGTCATGTCCTCAAGGCGGCAGGTTCCCTGAAAACGGATCCAGTCAGGCTTCGAGAGCTTGCCTGATTCGATGCGGGTCAAAAGCTTATCCAGGTCTTCTGGGCTCTTCGCGATCTTCAGGACTTCGTCGGTGGACATATCGGCTTGGCTCGGCTTTCTCGAGGTGGCTCGGCCCTCTTTTAGGAGGAGCGTGCTTTTGGTCAAAAGGGCTCAGCGACGTTTGCGCCACGCCCGTGCAAATGCGGAGTCACGGGGAGATTAAGAAGAGGAACTCTCTTCAAGATATTTAGTGAGGGAGCGATGTACTTGCCGGGCACGATCGCCACGCCATCCCTGAATCGCTGTCAGCACAAAGTAGGCCTGCTGCTTAATCACGTCGGGCCCGTCGGTCTTGATCGCTTCGAGCGCTTGGTTCGCCACTGAGATCACCACGCCGCTCGGGCACGAGCGCGTGACGAACGTGATCGCCTCCACGACGCCGAGGTCTCGGTCGAAGTTGTTGTCAGAGTCGCGGTCCGCGTTCTGCGAAGGACTGCCGGGCGTTCCCGCTCCAGCGCCCAGATCTTCGGGTCCATCATCACCCATTCGACGGACGGTATCGCATCCCCATGCGAGATTCTCTGTGTTCCTATTTTGAGGATCGTCGGAAGCGCTTCGAAGAGCAGTGGCTGCATGACTTAGGTTCGAACTCCATGGCACGCGACGCGATGCCTCGGGATGATGTTTGTTGCCTTTAGCGTGGGCGTCGCCTTCACGTCGACGGCCCAACAAGATTTTTAGAAGGTCGAGATCGAGACGATCCTTCTCGGGTCGGGCCTCGCCCTGTTGGTCGGGGCCGCCAATTCGGTTCTTGCTCAATACGCACTCGCGCGCGGATCACGCGGACGGCAACGAGAACTTCGGGAAGACGAGCGTTTCCATCCTGGCGCACGAGCATGTCCTGGCGAGACTCACGAGCGATCAACTCACCGCAACGCAAAATCAGATGCTGCCGGCTGCAGCGAAAAAAACCTGACCGGCTTTCGCGGCCCGCGGAGTTTAGGAAGACGCGCGAGATGCTGATCTCAGTTCGCGAACTCGTTCGCAAGATGAGGGAGCGGGGCTCAAGCTTGCGGACGGCATTCGGGGCCGGCTGAGCAAGTCGTTTGATGCGGAATTCGGCGGCAGATTCATGGCGCAAGACCGATTCATGGGCGCTGATTTCGATAGCTTGGATCAGTGAATTCTGTCCGAATCAGACCCGAGGGGATTATGAGTGACGAAGTTATGTCCTAAAAAGAGGGGTGTTTATTATTGAAGACCGATTGATCGCCTGGCATTCTGCCCTCATGGCTGATCCCGTCAACTCCTCCCGCCGCACGATTCTGGTGCTGGTCTACCCGGGCATTCAGATTTTGGATGCAGTGGGGCCTCTCGAGGTTTTCGCCGCCGCGACCGAAGCGCTCGAAGAGTGCGGCGATCCGGGCGGGTACATCCTGCGGATCGCAGGATCTGAGCCGGGCTTGGTCCGCGGCTCTTCGGGGATCTCGCTCTCGGTGGATCTCGCGTACGAGGATCTGCCGGCGGAGATTGACACCTTTATGGTCGCGGGCGGCCGAGGGACAGCGCAGGCTTTCCTCGACCCCCGAGTCCTCGAATGCACCAGGCGCGCTTCGGTCCGCGCGCGGCGGACGACGTCGGTCTGCACCGGCGCTTTCGTTCTTGCTGCGGCCGGACTTCTCGATGGGCGTCGCGCGACGACCCATTGGCAAAGCGTTGAAGGCTTCGCGCAGCTCTTTCCCGAGGTCGAAGTCGACCCCAATTCAATCTATGTGCGCGCAGGGGATGTCTGGACCTCGGCCGGCGTGACGGCGGGAATGGATCTCGCGCTGGCTTTGATTGAGGACGATTACGGACGTGACCTCGCCCTCGAAGTCTCCCGGCGAATGGTCTTCTTTCTGAAGCGCCCCGGTGGCCAATCACAATTTTCGGCAGAGCTAGCCGGACAGATGGCCGAGGGAGATC
>DGPZ01000070.1 GCA_002390675.1 Deltaproteobacteria bacterium UBA4427 | reverse complement strand
TCACAGCCAAGCGGATGATCTCTGGGCTGGTTTTTAAGTACCTGAATGGGGAGTTTTTTGTCATTCGGAGATGCTACGAGACCACCCTGCCCGTCTCAAGCTCGTTTTGTCTGACAGCGCCATTGGATCGTCTGGCATGAAAACCTCCGGGTTGCTCGACGAATTCAAGCGGTCGCTGACATACTGGATGTAATAGTGCGCGAAGAACGTGGTCTGTTCCTCAAGGGCGCGGCGCCTGGTGGCGCATAGCCCCAAAATCATGCATTCGTGTCAGAATCCAATTTAGAGGCGAAATTCTTGAGTTCCGCATCTGAAATCGAGACGGAGTGCTCGGGCGCCGGGTAGGCACCGTTCGCGACATCTGCACCGAATTCCCTGAATGCCGCGATCCGTTCCTGCTGAAGCCGGTCCAACTCGCTGCGGAAATTCCGGTACGTCTTGGCGTGGCGCGGTTTGTGACCGGGTGTGTAGCCAAGCACATCTTCAGCAAAAAGATACTGTGCGTCGGCGTATGGACCCGCCCCCATTCCAAGCAAAACGAGGTTCGTCCGTTTGGCGATCTCGGCAGCAACACGGTCCGGAACCACTTCAAGTTCCACGCCGAAGCACCCGATCTCTTCGAGCGCCTTCACATGTCTGAAGACCTCCATGGCGCTGTTGGCTGTCTTACCAACTGCCTTGAAGCCACCGGTCCATGTTGCTTTGGATGGGATTAATCCGACATGGCTCACGACCGGAATGCCATCGTCTGCCAAGGCCTTGATTGTCCCAAACGACGAAGCGCAATAGACGCAGTCGCCACCCACCTGCATCGCGCGGTGCGCCGCACGCTGGTAGTCCTCGAGCGTTACCAACGCGCCATATAGTAGCCCGACCTGTACGAAGCAGTTCCCAGCGGCTTCGCGCATCTCTGGGGTCCAAGCAGGGTCGATGATCGACAGCATATCGATCCCAGCCTCGGACGCGGCGGCGGCCTCGTCCGGTGCATCGACATAAAGCATCGTTAGCGTACGTTTGCCCTTCAGTGCCCGGATGTCCGCGACGGTTGGCCGTTTGTGATATAGTCCCATAAATTCTCCTTCGCTCAGGCCGCCCTAAGCAGTTTTTTCAGGTTATGCGCGGGGTCCGACAGCAACCCCGCGTCCACTCGGGCTCCGATAAGCCTTTGTGCGATCTTGATGTCCTTGGCGACCGCATTGCCGCGGCCCAACCCTGCGGCACCGGCAAGCGCACCGATATCGTCGAGGAAGAACAGAATTTCGGCCCCGTCTCCGAGCACTCGGATCACCGTCGGATTTCCCGAGGTATCGCCAACACCCTGGAGGCCCAGATCGTATTGATCTGACCAAAACCAGACCGGTACATCAAAACTCGCATCTCCGCCGCCAAGATTGCGGCCGGCAACCTCGCCCTGCGCCTGCGCGTTCTGCCATGTCTCGTATCGCCTGTAGTTTCCTTCGGACGTCCTGACCGCCGCGCAATCGCCTGCTGCGTAGATCAGCGGGTCATCCGTCATGAGTT
The DNA here is from genome assembly GCA_002390675.1 of Deltaproteobacteria bacterium UBA4427. Taxonomy (GTDB): domain Bacteria; phylum Myxococcota_A; class UBA9160; order UBA9160; family UBA4427; genus UBA4427. The sequence continues at coordinate 3,167 of DGPZ01000070.1, read as the reverse complement.
GGCCGTTGACCCGAATGCCATTCTCAACCGTCAGTCCGGTGGACCGGGCCAATTCGTCATTTGGCACAACGCCAACCGCGGCGATGACCAGATCGGCTTGGAGGAAGCGCCCGTCTTCCAACTCCACGCCGCGGTCGGTGCAAGAGGCGATGTGAACGCCACAGAGAATGCTCACACCTTCCTCTTGATGCTTCGCCGCCAGCCGCGTCGCCAGCCGCTCCGGCACATTGCGTCCCAGAGGCCGCGGCCCGGCCTCGACAACCGTGATATGAAGACCACGGGTCCTGAGCTCTGCGGCAAGCTCGAGCCCGATTAGCCCTGCTCCGACGATTACCACCTTCGTTGCATTTTCGGCAGCGGCATAGATTGCGTTCGCGTCCTTGATTGTCCGAAGAACCTGCGCCCGGTCACCGCCGGGACAAGTCAGCGTGCGCGGCCGCGCTCCGGTAGCGAGAAGAAGTCTATCGTAGGCGAGTAAGCCGCCATCCGACAGCGACACCTCTTGCGCATTGCGAACGATGGCATTAGCAGAGACGCCCCACTTGAGGTCGATCGCCTTTTCCGAGAGGATCTCCGGTGACGTGATCGGTTTTTCGACTGCGCCCGAGGCATCCGGTTTCGACAGCGGCGGTCGTTCATAGGGTAGCGTCTGCTCATCGCCGACAACCGTGATCGCGCCTTCGTACCCGGCATCGCGGGCCGCGAACGCCGCCCGGATCCCGCATTCTCCGGCGCCGATGATGACGATCCCGGCCATCCTAGATTTCGACGAAGACACGGTCGCCCTCGACCTTGACCGGGTAGGTGCCCAGATTGGCGCAGACCGGCGCGCGCTTCGCCTCGCCTGTGCGGTAATCAAACTGCCCGTTATGCTTCGGACATTCGATTACATAGTCCATCACCAACCCATCTTCGAGGTGCACCTGTTCGTGGGTACAAAGCCCATCGGTGCAGAAGAACTCGTCATTCGGGCTGCGATAAATCGCGAATGTCCGGTCTCCGTGATCGAAGCGGATCAAATCCTCTTCGTCTATGTCATCCGTCGCGCAAGCGTCGATCCACTCGGCCATGTCGTCTCCCTCCCCTTTTGATCTTTATTCTGCCGGAACGCTCAGCGCCTGCTCGTGCAAATCTTCCCGATATGGTCGGGCCGATCCAGGCAACTCGCGTTTGACAAAGAAATCCTCGTAGCGGAGCTGCCGCTTCAGCGCCGGCCAGATCTCGCGATAAGCGTCGAGGATCGAGGTATTGGGCGCGGGCAGGTCATGCTTGATCTTCTCGTGCAGCTCCGGCAGCCGGTGATAGGGCACCATCGGGAACATGTGGTGCTCGACGTGATAGTTCATGTTCCAGTAGACGAAGCGGCTGATCGGGTTGATATAGACCGTGCGGCTGTTCAGCCGGTGGTCGAGAACGTCCTCGGCCAGACCGGCATGCTGCATGATCCCGGTCATCACGTGATGCCAGGCGCCATATAGCCGCGGCGAGCCGATGACCATCAGCGGCAAGATCGATTGCATCGCCACGGCAAGCACGATGGTCGCGAGGTAGATCAGAACCCAGACGCGGGCGACGCCGATAACCTTGTGCTGCTCCTGTTCGGGAATGAATGTCGCTTCCTCTGGATCGAGATTCCCGACGGCATTCAGGAGCATCCGCTTCCACCCGTTCAGCGCATCGAAAATTCCAAAGAAGTTCAGGAAGATGCGGAACAGCGCGGGAGGACGCATCGCGACGATCTCGGGGTCACGGCCAACGATGATTGTGTCCGTATGATGCCGCGCGTGGCTCCAACGCCAAGACACGGGGTTCCGGATCATGCAGAAGGACGCGATCTGATAGACGACGTTGTTCATCCAAGGCGTCTTGAATGCAGTCCCATGCCCGCATTCGTGCCAACGACTGTCCATCGCCGAGCCATAAAGCACGCCGTAGGCCAGCCAGAACGGCGCTGACGACCAGGACGGCCAAAGTGCGATACCGATCCCGGCGAGAACGATCATGGACCCGAACAAGATGATGGCATCCCGGATCGCGGGTTGGTCAGAGCGCTGCATTAGCGCTTTCATCTCCTTGCGAGGGATGTCGGTGTGATACCACTCGGCGGTGGCCAGACCCGTCTCGACAGCACGCTCGGAGTCCGGGCCAAGCAGGGAATAGTCGCGCTTCGTCATGATGTCCTCCCGAAACAACTTTTTCCGGAGATACAGGACACCTCTGGTTTCGCCTATACCTGAGCTTGCAAATCACATCAAAATACATCAACATTGCATCCATAATGATAACAAAACATCAACATAAATGAAGCCCCGTCGCCCCACCTTGAAGGATCTGGCAAAGGCCGCCGGTGTGGGCGTCGCCACGGTGGACCGGGTCCTGAACGAACGGCCCAACGTGCGCGAAGCCACGATTGAGTGCGTACTCGCGGCGGCCGAACGCATTGGCTATCCGACGGGAAAGTTGGAAGCCATCAGACTAGACGCCGCGCGACCGATGGTGCGATTTGGGTTTGTCCTTCACAAGCAGGCACAAGAATTCTACCGCAATTTTGCGCATGCCCTCGAATGCGCAGTCGCCTCACGTACGGATATCCGCGGAAGATGCGATGTGCGATTTGCTGTGTCTCAGGCCCCGTCTGACTTTTCCTCCGAACTGACCAGCGTTGCAGAAACTTCCGACATTCTCGCGACCTCGGCGATCAACCACCCGACGCTGTCGGAGACGATCCGCGCCCTGCAAGATGAAGGGAAACCGGTTTTTTCGCTACTGAACGATGCCGCATCAGGCGTTCAGCAGAGCTATGTTGGCCTCGACAACGTGAAGGTCGGTCGGATCGCGGGGTGGATGATTGCCACGCAGATGCGGGAGGCCGGCAAAGTCGCGGTCTTCATCGGCGGGAACCGATGGCACGGGCATATCCTTCGAGAAACGGGGCTCAGAAGTTACCTGAGGGATCACGCGCCGCAGCTTGAACTACTGGATGCCATCGTGAATTTGGAGACGCGTCAGGTCACCTACGAGGCAACTCTCGATCTTCTCGATCGGCATTCCGATCTTCGCGGCATCTACGTGGCCGGCGGGGGGATGGAAGGCGCGATCGCAGCCTTGAGAGAAATGAGGCCGCCCGGCAAAGTGGCGCTGGTCGTGAACGAGGTGACGAACGAGAG
>DGPZ01000101.1:15670-18032 GCA_002390675.1 Deltaproteobacteria bacterium UBA4427 | reverse complement strand
GATTTCGAATCTCAATACGAAGGGTTCGCGGAAAGAGGCTTGGCCGTTCCGCCTGATCTCAAGGCGTCAGATGAATGTCCTTAATTCCGTGGGCCGCGACGAGCCCGGTCAAAATCGAGGGCGCCCCACGAACCCCGCCTATCTCCACCCGGAGGATTTGGCTGAACTGGGCCTAACCCGGGGCGAGCTTGTTCAGATTCGCTCCAGCCGCGCGAGCATCCCTGCAATCGTTGAGGTCGATAGCCATTTACGGCGAGGTGTAATTTCGATGACACATAGTTGGGGCGACGTTCCCGAGCGAGATGCCGAAGTCCGCACCATAGGATCGAATACGGGTCGATTAAGCGCCGTTAATCAAGACTTTGAACGCTATACGGGACTTCCGAGGATGAGCAATATCCCGGTCTCGATTGAGCGCCAAGTTAAGTAGAGATCTTTCCGAACCTGGCTCCCGCCAAATAGACAAGGCTGGTTCTCCGCAGTCGAAGTCGAAATGATCGTTGGGCGATTGCTCAATCGCGACCGATGCGTCTCGCCGCGATCGCAGTTCTTGGTCACTCGGGTCAGTTCGACCAGTAGATGTATTCGTCGTCGGGTGCGTCGGGCCGACTCCGGTCCTTGTCTATGTTGACCGGCATCATGACCCGGCTGGGCCAGGCAGAAGGCGACTGTTCGGCATCGTGGGCATCCATGGCCGCCATGAGTTCGGCCAGTTTGTCGGGGCGCTCTGCCGCGAGGTCACGCTGTTCTGTTGGATCTGCCTCGAGGTCGAAGAGCCAGCTGCGTCCCGGCGGATCGCTCTTGTTGAGTTTCCACCCGTCGACGAGTGCGGAGCGTGAGGCGCCGCTTCGCCAGAACAGCGAACGGTGCGGTTGACCCGTTGCTTCGCCGGTGATGTGAGGCAGAAGATCGACTCCGTCAATCGTCCGATCGTCGGGCAACGGCGCGCCCGCTGCCGACGCTGCAGTCGCGTACATGTCGAAATGGTGGACGGGCGCTGCGATCTCGGTGCCTGGCGAGATGCGTGCCGGCCATTTTGCGAAGTAGGGAACGTGGATCCCGCCTTCGAAGAGCGTGATCTTAAAACCGCGGAAGGGTCGGTTGACGTCGGGCAGGCCGATATATCCCGCTCCGCCATTGTCCGAGGTGAAGAGCACGAGTGTGTTCTCGTCGAGGCCGTTTCGCTCGAGGGCTCGAAGCACCTGCCCCACGCCACGGTCGAGGCTGCGGATCATCGCTGCATAGACCCTCTCGCGATGATTCTCGATGTGCGACAACGCCTCGTAATCCTCGCGGGTGGCCTGTAGGGGTGTATGCGGGGCCCAGTGGGCAAGGTAGAGGAAGAACGGTCGGTCCCGGTTCGCATCGATCACCTGGACCGCCTGCTCGGTGTACCAGTCGGTCAGATAGCCGCCGGGCTCGAATACGGCCCCGCCGTTGTACTGAGCCGCGAAGCGCATCGCCGCCCAGAGGAACTGATCGATCGAATCGAAGTCCTGCTTCGAATTCACGACGTCGGGATGATCCTCGGGGAGGTAGAGGCCGCTCGTCATGAGCAAGCTCTCGTCGAAGCCCTGATCGTGGGGTGCCATCCCGCTTTCGCGCCCAAGATGCCACTTGCCGATGTGCGCGGTGTGGTAGCCCTGCTCGCCGAGCAGCTCGGCGAGCGTGATTTCCGATGCGGGCATGCCCATCTCTTCGTAGGGAATCTCTGCGGCGTCTTCGTGGCGCATGCCATGCCGCAACCGAGTCTGGGTCTGCGTGCTGGCTGCGAGTCCCGTCAGTTGAATCATGCCCGGCGGCGTCGGCGTGAACTCGAACCCGAAGCGGGTCCCGTAGCGTCCCGACATCAGAGCGGCGCGCGATGGCGCACAGGTGGCGTTCGCGGCGTAACCGTTCGTGAACGTTGCGCCTTCGGCGGCGATCGAGTCGATGTTAGGCGTGGGCACGCTGCCGTTCGCGACGCCGCCGCCGCCGAAGGTCAGATCGTTCCAGCCGAGATCGTCGGCGAGGATCAGCACCACGTTGGGGGGACGATCGGCGGGAGCCCTTCCCATGGGATCAGCGCCGCCCGACCACGCGATATCCTCGGTCGGTCCCGCCTGATACCGGCGGTCGGCGGAGACCGAAGCCAGCTTAAGAGCGACCTCCAGTCGGAAGAGGAAAAGGGCTCCACCGATGGCCAGCAGGCCGGCCGCCACAATGATTCCAGCTCTGATAATTCGGTTCATCTTCGTTTCACTCCCTATCAAGTGTCTAATTCCTCGAGCAGTCCCGAAGCAAGCGTGATGAGGCTCCCGATCCCATCACCCATTGTCGCCATGCGTTCATCCGTGCTGTCTGCCTGCGCCCAGCGAAATTA
>DGPZ01000101.1:0-15560 GCA_002390675.1 Deltaproteobacteria bacterium UBA4427 | reverse complement strand
GCGTTCCCCATATCGTGCAATGAGTTCAGCGCGCTTGGGCAGGCCCATGCGAGACATGCCGTCATGGCCGACGCGACCGCCTTCGGGCTCGCCTTCTTCGGACCAGTAGTTGAGCAGCGTGCCCAGGTCAATTAAGGGATCACCGAGGGTCGTCATATCCCAATCGAAGATCGCGATCACGCGGTCGGGATCGCTCGGGTCGAACATGCAGTTGTCGAGTTTGAGGTCGTTGTGGACGAAGGCGACACGCTGCGCCGCCGGGATCGAGGCTTCGAGTCGGGTATGCACGGCGCACATGGCTTCATCGTGCTCTTTGGCCGCAACGAGATCCCAGCGCTTCTTCCATCCGGTCACTTGTCGCTCGACGAAGCCCAGAGGTCGACCCAGATCGCCGAGGTCACAGCTCTCCGGCTCGACCCTATGGAAATCCGCCATGGCGTCGACTAACGCGAATCCTATGCGGCGCCCGACGTCCCCGTGCTCGCGCATGGCCTCGGGGATCACGCCGCGGATCACTTCGCCCCGCTTGCGTTCCAGCACGAAGAAGTCGGCGCCCGCAATCTTCGGGTCGTCGCAGAAAAGGTATGCGTGTGGCGCGCGATCGAAGACACGCCACAGGCGCGAGAGCACCTTGAACTCGCGCTTCATGTCGTGGGCGCCCGGGGCGATCGTGCCGAAGGGCGGTCGACGCAGGACGAGCTCGCGCGCTCCGAAGCGAATCAGGGAGGTGAGGTTCGCAGCGCCGTGTGGAAACTGCAGGACTTCGAAGTCTCCCTCGATCAAGTCGCCGTGCCCCGGACAGTGCGGCCGCGTCTGGTTTTGACTGGATTCGCGTCCACATCGAAATCAACCTCGCCAATTCGGGACATCAGCGCGCGGCGGAATCGCGGCACCGCGTCTGCGGCTAGACAAAGGTAAAAACCGATCAAGGCGTTCCGCTCGAATTCGGCCACGTCGATGACGCCGTCGAGCCAATCGATTGCCGCGATCCGGTAGCTGTCGTAAGCCCGCTCTCCGATTCGCGCAGGATCGCATTCACCTTTCAAGAGGCCTGCCTCAGCAGCGTCGGTGCAGATTTGCTTGGCGACTTGGGCCGAGCGTTGCCAGATGCGCAGCGCGTCGTTGCTGCTGTTGCCCGAGCGCTCGAGCTGTTGGCCAGCACGGAGTGCTGCGCGGGAGAAGTCCTCGTCCTGCGCGAAGAGGGTGGCGAGGGATCCGACAACCCGCGCCGTCGCTTCGATGGGATCGTCCTCCTCGACTTCTGCAAGAGCCTGCTCCGCACGCGCGACGAGCTCCTCGAGCAACCGACGGAGTAAATCGTCCTTGTTGCCGATGAGGTTGTAGATCGTGGGGACGGTGATCCCCGCTTCGCTCGCGAGTTTGCGGACCGTCAAGCCGTCAACGCCTTCGCGCGCGAGGGTCGTGCGCGCCGCCGACAAGATGCGCTGGCGTCGCTTTTCCATGTTAGTCGTTCGGGTAGAACCGTCCATGGCTGCTTTAGATCTCCACCTCAATGAGATGAGGGCCGCGCGTCTTCATCGTCGACTGAAACTGTTCTCGAAATTCCTTCACGGTCGTCGACTTCGAGGCCGACACCCCCATTCCCTCAGCCAGCTTCACCCAATCGAGATCGGGGTTATGAAGATCGAGCTGCGAGAGTGCGTTTGGACCGGGCGCGCCCACGCCCACTCGGCCGAACTCGATGGCGAGGATTGCATAGGCGCGGTTCGAGAAGATGACTGTCGTCACGTCGAGCTGCTCGCGCGCCTGCGTCCAGAGCGCCTGAAGTGTGTACATCGCACCGCCATCGCCATGCAAGCAGAGCGTCTTGCGATCCGGGCATGCGACGGCTGCGCCAGTTGCGAGGGGAAGGCCTTGCCCGATACTTCCGCCCATGAGCGAGAGCCACTCGTGGGGGGGCGCCGTCTGCGTCGAGAGCGCGGGACCAATGCCCGAGGTTGTTGCCTCGTCCGAGACGATCGTGCCCTCGGGCAACTCGTGCGCGATCACCGCGCCGACTGTGAACTGATTGAGGGCGTCGTGGTCAGCTGGGAGTTGGGTTTTGTGGGCCGCCAACGCGGTCGGTTCCGCGGCTGCCCCCAGTTCGTCAGCGAGCGCACCAAGCGCCATCGCCGCGGATTCGTGCGACTGCGATGCATAGGTGATCTCGCAGTTGTTAGGTGTAAGCCAACTCGCTTTGCCCGGGTAGGCGAAGAAGGAGACCGGAGGGCGTGCGCCGGCCACCACCATGCTTTGCACTCCCGCGAGATCCTCCTCTATCTGCTCGCCGAAGTAGCGCAGCGGTTGCACCTGAACCCTGCCGTGACCGCGCTCGCGTCGAGGCGTGGACGTGGGACAGAACAAACGTGCGCCGGTCGCTTCGGCGATTCGACCCGCGTGGCGTAGGCCTTCACCGTAGAGTGCGTCCGCGCCCAACAAGAGGATCGAGGAGCGCTTGCTCGAGAGCGCGACGGCGGCGCGCATGATTGCGTCTGGATCCGGTGCGCTTAAGAGTGGCCGTTCGAGGGGCGGAGCCGGGCCGCCTGCTTCATCCCATGCCGTATCCGCTGGCAGGATCAGTGTGGCGATCTGACCGTGGCCCTCCATCGATGCCGCGACTGCGCGCGCCGCATCCGAGGCGACGGTCGCCGCGCTGGTGCTCGAGTGGATCCAACCGGATACCGGCCGCGCGAAACCGTCGACGTCGGAGTTCAAGGGAGCATCGAACTGCTTGTGATAGGTCGCGTGATCCCCCACGACGTTGACGATCGGTGTCGAGGCGCGACGTGCGTTGTGCAAATTGGCGAGGCCGTTCGCTAGACCGGGGCCCAAGTGGAGCAACGTGGCCGCAGGGCTGCCCTTCATGCGCCCATATCCGTCTGCTGCACCCGTAGCGACACCTTCGAACAGACAGAGGATCGTGCGCATGTCATCCACCTGATCCGTGGCGGCGACGAAATGCATTTCCGAGGTGCCCGGGTTGGAGAAGCACGTGTTGACGCCAGAGGAGACGAGCGTGCGGACGAGGCTTTCTGCGCCGTTCATGATCGGGTTACTCCGTGTTAGGTCTAAGGATGAGGGCGACGAAGGAGCCGCCGGCGCTAGATACTCAGGTCGAGCAGGTTGTAGTCGCGGAGCTCTTCGCGCGCGGCTTCGTTCCACACGAACGATTCGCCTCGTTCGGTGAAGGGGCGGTACACGTAGGGCGTCTCGTCTGGGTACTGCTGATGACGTGCTTCGATCGCAATGCCCAGCGCGCGCGTGCGCTGGGCGATCGTCGCGTCGTCGTACACCTTGACGGGGGAGTGCACGCCGGTTCCTTCGACGCCCAGTACGGACTTGCGGAGGTGGAAGCCGAAGTTGATCGTCAATCGCGGTTCGAAGCCGGCGTTGGGGAATGATCCGTGGACGAGCTGCCGATTGCAGATCACGACATCGCCGGGGTTGCACACCAATGGGACGGCATCGGGCAGTCGCTCGCTGCCCGCCGCTTCGACAAGCTCGGCAACATCGAGCTGGCCTTGGCGGTGGGATCCGGGCACGACCCAAACCCCATTGACTGGAGTGCTCCCGTAGACCTGGGCCATGAAGTTGAAACCGTGGGTGTCTTCGTCGACGTCCGGTGCATCCCAGTGCGTATCGCCATCCTGATGCCACGAGACCGCGGCACCTCGGCCCGGGTCCTTGATGAAGAGGACGTCGGTGAAGGGAGCAAAGTCGTCGCCGTTGATTTCCGCCGCGACCTGGAGGAGCTCGGGATGGCCGTATAGGCGAAGCGCTGCATCCGAGAACTGAAGCGAACCGAACAAGATGAACGGCGCTTCCGTGGGTGCGTCCTGCTCGGCCTCGAGCTCGCGAACCTTGACCTTGTGCCGCCCGCCCGCGGCCTCGGTTCCGCCGAGCGGATCCCCCAGCGCTTTCGCCCACAAGAGGCCGGGGCCTTTGAGACCGGCGTTGAGGGCGGGGCGCCCCTGGGCGTCGACTTCCGCGCCCGGATGGGTCGGAAAGCGGGAGCGAAGCTCGCGAAGATCGTCGTGGACGTCTGCCATTTCGCGTTCGCCGATTGTGCCCTCGAAGATGTAGAAGCCGTATTCGGAGTAGGCGGATCGAATGTCGGATGCCAGCCGACCTTGGCTGGTGAAGCGAATGGGGCCGCGATTCGGAATGGCTTCGGCGCGCTCGAGCCCCCCGTACATGTACTTGCGCACGGCATCGGCTTCTTCGCCGTACTGAGTCGCGCAGGCTTCGATGGATCTCGTGCAATCGATTTGGCTCATGGCGTGCCTTCTGGGTTCGCGACAATCGTTGGGTTCGACCGGCTTAAGTTTTTAACGTAGATAAAAATTTATCGATGTGCAAAAATTGCTTGCGAGCGGCCGCTCATACGGGACAGGAGCCGCCAGCCGCAGCGGACCCATCGAAGAGGAGGGAGACTCATGTCGACCGATTTTGTCGACACGCTGTTCCAGGCGATTGCGAATCGTGCCGAGCTGCCCGAGTTCGACGGCGCCCGCGCGGTATCGCGCCGCCCGGTTGAGAACCGTGTAGTCCGAGAGATTGGGGCCCGACCTCTGTTCGGTTGCGTCGCGTTTGCCTAAATATCGAAGATTGATCTCGGTTACCAATCCGCGTTAGCTGTTCTGAGAACGAAGCGCCGCCTGGGCAGTGAGGCCCCTTCTTGAGGGAGTGTCACCGAGATTGGTTCGCGAAAGCCGGGCTGAGGTGAGCCGCGGAAATCAGTTAGACGAACCCTCAAGCTGCGATCCGCGTGTGAGCGCGAAAGTGCCCGACAGCACCAGCATCAGCGCCAAAATTGAAAGCCGCCCAGGCAGAAGGGTTGGCACAGCCGGCGCGACAAGGACCATGATCGTCAGGGTCGCCTCTTGCTCGCCCGCAGGCACCGCAGAATCACTCACCCGGAGAGTGACGTTCGCAGTGCCCTCGTCGATAAGCTGCGGCGTTCCAGACAGGGACCAGCTCCCATCTCCGTGATCGACGAGCGTATCCAGCCAGGCCGGTGAAGACAGGGCAACCACCGTCAACGTGTCGGTCTCGTCCGGGTCTGAGGGTGTAAACGTTACTTCGTAGTTCAGGCCAGCCGTCGCGTCCGGGAGACTACTTAGGCCAAGATCGGGGAGGTCGTTCGTGGCGCTCACGGCAATGGTTACCGTCACCGAGCTGGAGACCTCTGTTCCGTCACTGACTTGATACTCGAAACTATCCGCCGCAGTCTCCGTACCATTGTGTACGTAGAAAAAGCTACCGTCGGAGTTGAATGTTAGGCTTCCGTTAATGACATTGTTCACAACAACTGCGGTCAGGGAATCGCCGGGCAGGTCGGAGTCCGTGTCGTTGGCCAGCACGCTCGTCGTTAACCCGTCCGAGAGGGTCGTGGTCGAGGCGCCTTCTGCGACAACCACACTGTCTGAGACCGCGAGGGGTGGGTCGTTGACCGGTGTTACGCCGATCGTAAACGTTCCGACGGTCGTTCCGCCGACGCCATCGCTGACACTGAAGCTGAACGAATCCGACGTCGTTTCTGTGCCGTCGTGGGTATATGCGAGCAAACCCTCATCGATCTGCTGCTGCGTGAACACACTTCCGAGGTTCAGCGATCCGCGGGTCGGCGCAGTCGTGACCGTCAATGTGAGGGCGGAGGCTGCTTGCTCGCCATCGCTGATTCGCAGGTCGCTGGAAGAAATCGGCGCTGTCGCAGCCTCGTCGACACTCAACCCCGTGTTTGCGGCGATGACGGGATTGCTGTTGGCGGGTGCTCCCTGAATATCGACCCGCAATACTGTGTTCGCGGTTTCACTGCCTGATGCGGAGGCAGCGCTCGTGAGTGTGCTGTGATTCCCGATCGTAACGTCGTCTACCCACCAGCCATTGCCGCCAACACTATTATCTGACGCCAGGCGAAGCCGTAGCAACACGCTCTGACCGGCCTGCAGACTAAGATCGGCCACTGTTTCTAGATAACCGTTGCTATTCCCGGTGAAGGCCGCTCGTCCTCCAATGGGACTTCCATGAGCGTTCGAGATCGTTCCGTCATAGCCATTTTGTGTGATCTGGGCACCGATGTCGCTCCACGTCACGCCCCCATCCGTCGAGATCTCGATCATGCCCCCGTCGAAGGTCCTTTCTGTGTCGTAACTGTGCCAGAGCCGAAGGGCCGTTCCCGCGGTGACCCCTACAGGACCGGCGAGGGCTAGGTATTGATCCGTCAGCTCAGCTGGCTCAGACGCGAAGAAGGCGGATGTACCTGCGCGTGGACTGCCTGTCCCGAGTGCCCAGTCGAAGGTTCCCGAACCATGTGAAACAGTCCAACCCGCGGAGCCGCTTTCCATGTCATCTTCGAAAAGGGTCGTCTTTCCCAGGCCGGCGTCCAGAAGAACCTCAAAGCTGCGCTGAACTTGGCTTGCCCCTGATATATCCGTTGCCGGCCACGAAACGGTCCCTCCCGCTTCGCTGCCCCCATTGCTCGCCGAGCCTGCGATGTAATTCGTTCCGGCCGGAATCGTCGCGGCCAGCTGAATCCCAGGCAACAAGTCGGGTGAGGAATTCGCGGCTGTTAAGGTCAGGGTCGCCGTCTGTCCCGAGATCGGAGGGTCGGGAGAGAGCGCGTAGCTCAATGTCAGATTGGAGGGTGCCGCACATGCTGCGCCCGAGAGAATTCCCCGATCGCAAAAGGTCTGTCGGATGGCCGACTGGTTAGAGCCGCTGTTTAGGTTCACATCAGCTTGCAACAACTCTGTCGCCGCGTCTGTCATGGTCGCACTGCACGGAATATTAAAGTGGTGCTCGAGCACCAAGGTGTCAGTCGTAGTGGCACCTAGCTGTGATCGGATTTCCCAAAGAGCCGCGGACCAGATTTCACCGTCGGCGTGAACGGAGCCCACTAAGTCGCCGGGATAGGTCTTGGTTCCATCCACCCTTCTCAAGCAGGGCGGAGACGCACTGCTGTAGGAGGAGGCATCCCATTCCCCTACGCAGGCGGCGTGGGCGGCCTGATGAGTCGCATCCCCGCCGTCAGCGTAGAAACTTGCGGCCAGGTAGTCGCCGAAGCCCTCACCCATGGCGCCCATGTCGCCACCGCCCCAGCACGCATTTTGGTCATGCTGAACGGCGTGGCCGAATTCGTGCGCGATGATGTCCGCATCTTCTCCGTCGTCGACTCCACCGTCTCCAAAATGGATTGCGTTATCGCCAGTCGAGTAGAACGATTGGTCCGCGTTGTCCCAGTGAGCATTCGCCAGCGTCGGGAAGTCGCGAATCCCATTCGCGATCCCCACATCGTCATCGAAACCGAGGCTGTGGAAGTACCGCTGAATAGAGTCGACCGCGTAATAGATCACGACTTGCTCAAAGCGGGCATTCGATCGGTCGTATTGGTAGACACGGCTCGGTTCATCCGCATCCGGTGTGTTCGGCTTGCCTCCGGCAAGAGAAACCAGATCGATGAATTCGCCTTTGAGCGTTCCTGTGGCGGAATCCAACCCGAGTAGCGTGACAGAGGAACGTTCGGCATCGAGGGCTGCCGAAGTAGCGTCGTTGCTGTCCGAGAGGCCCGTGTTGCCAGACGTCTGTATCGGGTTGGGATCGAAGACAAAACCTGAACCCGTGTCGAAAGCGATGCGATTCTCCTGCATCAGCACTTTGCCGGTTTCGGCATCGACGAGGGTCAAGAAGTCGCCGAGGGGTTCCTCGGAATAGATGACGGACTTCCAAGCGAGGCGTCCCACTCCTTTAAACTGCGAATGCCAGACCAACTCCGAAACCGTGGGGAGCCGTGTCGTGACAAGCCCGCCCTCGGCCCGCGCAATCGCTTCGGATTGGGCGGAAGTCAGATCGGGGATCAGACTTCCTACGTTGAGCGGTTGGTAATTGCTATAAGCCGCCTGCAGCGAACCGTCCGCTCCTTGATTGATCGATACGCTGGAATCGTAGACTGGCAAGCCGTTTAGTGTTTGTCGAAAGAGCGTCCGGCTGCTTCCCAGTCCATGTTTTTCGTCGACCAGCTCCAGGTCCGAAAGATCGGCTGGAAAACCGAAGGCCGGAGCAAGCTCAGCAAGCAGGGCTCGCGCGCCTTGCTCTCCTCTGTCTAGAAGTGGAGAGCCTGCACAGTCGCGCAGACTGATCCGCTCGGACGAGTCGCGGTGGAGCCGACACGAAAGAGCGCCGGCTTCAAAGCTTTGGCTGGAACCGGAGGTGCCTCCGCTAACCCTTTGGCGCGAAGCAACCGTTCCAGGGGGAGTCGAAACAAGGTCGACCGCTCGAGGGACCGTTGCCACTGCACGGAGCGGATTCGTATTTGCGACCGGCGTATTCAGCGCCATTTTGGCTGATTGCGCGTCGTCTGTTCTCAGGGCCCGCGTTTCATCGGATGAGCCCGAGAGCAGAGTCCAAAGCCCGAGCGCACAGACCAACAAGAAGGCGGCAAGACTTCTCAAAGTAAGGCTGGAGTAACGTCTAGGGTTCAATATGGAAGTTATCTCGCGAGTGCTCTTCGAATGCCGCACTTCTCATCTCCGCTCATCGACCTACAGGACGCCCTGAAGGGGCCGATCAGTCGCATCTGAACCCATTTTCCAGAATCCCTAATACAAGTGGTGCGGAAAACACAGCTTGTTTTGCCTATCCCTATCGGCGCTTACGCGCCCAGGCCCAAGAGCCCATCACCGACGAGCAGCCCCGTTGCCGGTGAACTGCCAGAGCCCCGCGTTGAAGTTTTGATGCGGGGGGGGCTTCTGAGCGCTCGCGGTGCCTAGACCAAAAAACGCTCATACAAATAAGGCGGCTACGGTCAGGGTTCTTGATTGACTAGTGGCTCGCACGGCTCGTCCCTTAGTGCACGGCAAAAAGATCCCGTGCTTCTGTAGTGTGGTCGTACGCGGTCGTAAGTGTCAGCGTTTGATGGGAAATGAGACGAATTCATCCGGCCAGATTTACTCGGCCGGAAAACCAACCAAGCACTCGCGAATTTGCTGGTTTTGCGCTGCGGTCGCCCAGCCCTAGCGATCGTTCGTCTCCAGGGGCCGAGTACCCCTGTCGGGGCCTATTTGGTGAGAACGCCAATGGTCCTCAACTTCCGATCGACGTGGTCATGCAGTGCAGCGACGACTGACCTAACGAATGTGCGGATCAGAGTAGCTGCCTGCACATGGTCACCTTCAAAGATGAAGATTGGTCCACCGCGAGCGATTCGCACAAAATTATATTAATGACAACCGCGCCGTGCTCACTGTGAAGGAGGTTTAATATTCGCCATAAACTTCGTCGTGCAACTGACTTGGCCGAAGCCCTTGGACCGGACGCGCTGCATGTCGCGGCTTCGGCAAAGCGCCTGCTCGCAAAAGGGCCATGTTATTCCAACCGGCTGTTCCGCCGACTAATGCAAGAGGCGTCAGTCGACTCAATCAGTCGGCGGCCGGTACGAGAGTTTTCTCTGGAGCGTACGCCTGTGGATGCCAAGCGTCGCGGCTGCACGGGTCACGTTGCCGCCGGAGTCGCGTAGAACGCGTTGGATATGCTCCCACTCGACGCGTTGGAGGCTGGCGGGACTGTGCTCTTTGTCTTGTGCCCCACCGGGTGCATCCTCCAGCACGGCAAGGATCTGATCTACGTCCGCCGGCTTTGTGAGATAGTCGGTCGCTCCACGCCGCATAGCTTCCACCGCTGACGAGATGCTTCCGTAGCCTGTGAGGACGGCGATCCGAACCCCATGCATGCACTCTGTCAGCGTCTCGATGGCGTCTAAGCCGGATCCGTCGGGGAGCCCGAGGTCCACGACGGCCCAATCAAAGCTCGTTTCTTTCAATGCGTCGGTGAGACTCGCAAGGTTGTTGACCTCAACGACGAGATGGCCACGCCGTGAGAACGCCCGCGCGAGGGTGGTGCGAAGAGCATCGTCGTCTTCGAGAATCAGAACCGCGCTCATGACGTCGCTCCGTGCTGCTTAGCAAGACTGGCGCGGGGTAAGACAAGTTGCGCGCTCGTGCCGACTCCGGGTGTGGATGCAAGCGTCAGTCGTCCGCCCAGCGCATCGCTCACCACGCGGACCAGGTGCAGGCCCAGCCCCATCCCGTGCCCGGGCGGTTTTGTGGTGAAGAAGGGTTCGACCGATCTGGATAAGACTTCCTCGCTCATCCCTTCGCCGCCATCTTTGACCTCTACGCTGAGTTCGCCGGACTGCTCGGTGAGTGAGACCTGGATCGCCTGGTCCTCGCAGGCGTCGAGAGCATTACCGATGAGAGGGAGCACGAGCTGAGTCAGCTGTGCAATCGCGGCCACAGGGAGATCTTGGAGCTGTCCTTCCCAAATCACTCGATCGGCCCGCGTCTCGAGGCGTCCGTTCACGCATTCCCGCAGAGAGACGGCACCGCTATCGGTTGTGGAACCCTCGAGCTGAATCCCAACGCCCGCGCTCATACGGCCGAGGATCTCTCGGCAACGATCGACCTCATCGCGGATCGTCGAAGCATCCTCTCGCAGAGCGGTGATGCCCTGTTGCTCCGCCTGGCGCTCGAGCTCTCGAGCCAGCACGGCGACGGTCGTGAGCGGAGACCCGAGCTCATGAGTTGCCCCAGCGGCTAGCGTCGTCAGCGATGCGAGGTGCGTTGTCCGCTCCAATCGGCGTTCCGAGTCGCGTACATAGGAACGGTGACGCTCAAGCACGCTGAGTACATGTCGCGTCAGCGCGGTGATCGAGATGGCTGCGATCGCCGTGGCGACCCACATCCCGAGCAGGTGTAATTGGACCGGCTCGCCTGCGTTCGAGAGGTTGATCGTTCGATGCCACAGATGCGAATCAGGGGCGAGAAAGAAGAGCGTCCCGTAGCCGACGACGGCGGCGACGACGACTGTCCAAGCCCAGATGCCTCGAGAGGCCAAGCCAGCCAAGGCGATATGCACGATCAGCAACACGGCGAAAGGGTTCGCAGCGCCGCCGGTAAGCCCGAGCATGGTGGTGAGTACGGCGACGTCGAGAATGAGTACACACCCAACGAGGCGATCGGTTGGGCCCGATGCACGGGTGAGAGTCTGGTTCGTGATCGCGATCAGAGCCGCGCCACCTGCAGTGGCGGCGATGATCTCAGCACCCGCATCGATTGCGACCGCAACGGCTAGCAGGCCTACGCAGGCGATTCCCGCTGCCCACCGAAAACCTACAAGCCAGACGAGGGTCGGTGTCGAATCGCTGTTCGAACTCTGGCTCGGCATTTCCTACCTCCGTCGACGGAATCAGACGTAGAAGAGAATAGGGTGTCTTCGACGGCCTCGTCCTGTCCGCGACAAATTGCCGCTCCCTCCGTCGTGTTGGGATCGTTAGTCTCTCGGAGCGATGAATGAAATTTTAGAGAAAAGTGATGTAAATAAATATTTTAACGCAGCTCTCCGGGGCGGATTGCGAGTTGTTCGGAGCGGCTCGATCTTGATCGTCCTTCTGGCACACCCGGCCTTCGCCGACGGTGTCGGCCAGCGAAGACCCGATGGGGCTCAGTCGGTAGAAGAGATGACGGTTGTTGGCGCCCGGGGGTCGGCAACATCGCCGAGCGTGCAATCAGCCCGAGAGCGACTCGAACGCATACCCGGTGCCGTCGGCGTCGTGGATGACTCAACCTACGAGGATTTTTTTACGCAAAGTATTGGCGATGCTTTGCTCTACACGCCCGGTGTTTTCGCGGACACCTCGGCGCAGAGGGAGAGTCGAATTTCAATCCGTGGATCAGGGTTGAATTCATCTTTTGAGCGACGAGGCGTGACTGTGCTTCGTGACGGAGTTCCGATCTCGCGAGCGAGTGGCCTGACCGAGTTCCAGGAGATCGATCCGATCGCGGTCGACTACATCGAGGTCTACAAGGGCGCCAACGGCCTGCGTTATGGCGGTGCATCACTAGGCGGCGCGGTCAATATCGTTTCTCCGACCGGGCGGACTCAGCCTAAGGGCGTCAAAGTTCGTTTGGAGGGAGGTAGCTTCGGAACGACTCGCGCCCACGGTAGTGTTGCGCTCGCAAATGATGCTGCCGATTTCTACGCCGGCGTAACCGCGCTGCGAAGCGAGGGGTATCGCGATCACAGTGACGTCGAGAGTGTGTATGGCCACCTAAATACAGGTGTTCGCCTCGGCGACCTGGGCGAAACGCGATTCTTCGCCACGGCCCTGAGTGACAACTTTGAGCTGGCAGGTTCGCTCGGACTCCAAGATGCGCTCGACAATCCGCGAGATGCTGCCCGCCCGGTGACGATTGGCCCCTTCTTTCCCGGCGGGCCTGTCACGGTGCTCGACCCCGGCCCGGTGGCAGACGATTGGGACCGCAACCTGGACGTCTATCGACTATCGAACGTGACGAAGATCGAACTCGACTCGATTTCGATCGAGGGGGGGCTTTGGTTCGCGTACCGCGATTTGGATCATGCGATCACGCGCTTCGCTGGAATCATCGATCAGGAAGAGCAGGAATATGGGGGGCAGCTGCGTGCAGAAGGCGATTTGGTCCTAGCCGATCGAGACGTCTCGTGGGTGATCGGGACGAGCCTGGCGGGTTCTGACAACTCCGCGAGCGTGTACGAGAACGAATCAGGCAGCCGTGGTCCACTTCGCAGCAAGAACGATCAGGATGCTCGCAATTGGCTTATTTTCGCGCAGGCCGATGCTGAGATTGTTTCGACTCTGACTGGCATTGTTGGCTTTCAGTATCTCGATACGAAGCGAACCAACCGCGCCATTTTTCAGGACACTCCTGGGCGCGTCTACGAATCACAGGTCAACCCCCGAGTCGGGCTCTTATGGGATTTCGACGAGCAGACCCAGTTCTTCGTCAACGCCAATCGTAGTTTCGAGCCTGCCAGCATTGCTGATCTGACCGCCGGCGGAGCGCTTGAGTTCACACCTCTTCGCGCCCAAGATGCTTGGACTTTTGAAGTCGGCTCGCGCGGCCAACGTCCGATGATCGCCTGGGACCTCGCCTACTATCGGAGTTGGGTCGAGGATGAGTTTGTCGACCTCCCGGTAGAGGGAGCCAATGGGTTTCTCTCTCGAACCTTCAACGCAGGGGATACGATCCACCAAGGAGTCGAGGCAGGCCTGAGCCTCTTTGTTGAACGACCCGAGCTGGAGGAACTTGGCCTCGATATATCCTTTCGTGCCGTTTATACCTGGAACGACTTCTTCTTTGATTCGGAGCCGACGGGTGTCGTTGGAACAGAGCGGGTTTCAGGCAACCAGCTACCTGCCGTTCCGGAGCATGTCTTTCTTTTTGAGGCTCGCCTTAAGTACGAAGACAGGGCCTCGGTCTCGGTCAACGTGCGTCACGTGCCGCGCGGACCCTATGTTGATTTCGCGAATACGACGCGTATTCCCGACTACACCTTGATCGGTATTACAGGATCAGTCGACGTCCTTGAGAATCTCAGATTCTTCTTCTCTGGAGAAAACCTCGGAGACGAAACGTTCATCTCGAACGTGACGACCGTGGCCGACCAGTCCATCGAGGACGCAAGGGTATTCACGCCGGGGCAGGGACGTGCATTTTTCGGCGGCCTGGAGTGGCGTTACTGATGGCGCGCTCTCGGCGAAGTGGGCGATCTTGGAGCCTGAGGGCGCTTCGAGTCCACCGGCTGCTCTCGATCTCCGGCGGCCTGGCCCTCTTACTTTGGGGTGGCTCCGGTCTTCTCCATATCGCGATGACCAACTTCGGTCCTCAGCAAGCCCACTTTCGCCCACCGACAGAGCACATCTCCCTGGCTTCGGTGCGGCCCATCCACGAGATGCTCGCCCGCGCTCAGGTTGAGCAGGCCGCCGCGATTCGAATCGTCGCAGGGGATGGAGAGAGCCTGCTGCAGGTCACTGAAGAGCAAGATCTCCCTCGACGATA
The DNA here is from genome assembly GCA_002390675.1 of Deltaproteobacteria bacterium UBA4427. GTDB lineage: Bacteria > Myxococcota_A > UBA9160 > UBA9160 > UBA4427 > UBA4427. Next base: position 1,686 of record DGPZ01000101.1, on the reverse strand, counting down.
TTTCGACCTCGAGACCGGTCTTGAGAAGCTGGACCATGATCGTGTGCACGCCGAGTTTCTGGCGCGTCACTACCTAGGGCTGGACACGAGTAGTGAAGGAGATGACGGGGGAACGCCGGCAGGCGTTCGGTCAATCGAATATATCACCGAGTTCAGCGACGCTTATCCCTGGGTCAACCGGTTGCTACCGGTCTATCGCGTCGAGTTTGAGCGGCCGGATCGCCTAGCAGCCTATCTTTATACCGAGACTAACGCGCTTGCTTCGGTCACTGACATTCGCCGAGAGCAGATTCAAGCGGTGTTCAATGCCTTTCACACCTGGAGCTGGTTTCCGCGCCAGGCCGAGTGGGTGAGGGTCGTCGTGATTGGATGCTTGGTCGGGTCCTTGCTCAGTCTGTCGCTGACCGGAGTGGTGCTCCTTCGAACGCTTCGCGCGCGCGCCAAGGCGACCCGAAGCCGCCGGATTCATCGCCTGGCGGCGTTCGCCTTCGCGCTTCCATTGCTGATGTTCACGACCAGCGCTCTGTTTCATTTGATTTCATTTGCTGACGCGAGGCCCGGCCGATCGTTGCGACTCGCGCCTCCCCTCGACGTGGAAAAGATCGCCTATCCCATCCACGAGCACTGGGCTGAACTAACAGAGGGACTCGACGTCTCGTCGGTCTCGATCATCGAAGACATCGAAGGGCGCGTGCTGTATCGCGTTGGGCTGGCGAGAGCTCGTAGATCGGATCCAACCTCAGCGAAGGAGATCCGCAATGCTCGATTTGACGGCGTGCCTTTGAGTGGACCGGCCGTTTATTTAGACGCAGCGACCGGCTCCACGGTCGATCGCGGCGATCGAGAAATTGCGCTTGGCATCGGTTCGCGTTGGATCGGTGATTCGGGAGCAAGGCTGGAGGGCGCTGAGCTCGTGACCCGCTTTGGGCCCACCTACGACTTTCGGAATAAGCGACTCCCGGTCTGGCGGCTTGATTACGGAGAGCCCGTGTTTGCATCTGTGTTCGTCGATACGGCGACGTCGGGCGTCGCGGACGTCCTGGAGGACTCGGATCGGCCGGAACGATTTGTTTTTGCTTTCCTGCACAAGTGGAATTTCTTGTTCCCGCTTGGTCGTGGAGTACAGAGCACTGTTGTTGCGACGGTCGTGGGCCTGGCAATTGTTTTGTTAGGCGGGACTGGCTTTATTCTAAATCGGCGTCTGCGCAAGCGGGCAGGGCGCGAGGCCGTCTGATCTAGGCCGCCTTGCCTCCCTCGCGAGCGGAGTACCCCACCCGATGCGAGTTACGAGCACTGACTCGATCCCGGCGATACCACTAAAATTGCCGAAGAGCTGGCCAAATGCAGAAAACTTGGTCGACGTAGCCAAGAGGCTTAGTTTGAGAGAATTAGTTTCGTCTAGCCGCCAGACCGGCGAGCCCCAGAGCCATTAGTAGAGCAGTGCTCGGTTCGGGAACTGCGACGATTTGTATCCCATAATTATTGAATATGTTTTTGAGGAATGTGGCGCCATTGTCGACAGAGATCACGCTCGTCTGGAGAATTCCGTCGCTTACAACCGCGGTAGATCCTACCCACCGTTTATTGCAGTTTCCGGTCGTCTTGAACGCAAGCGTGTAGGTCGTTCCTGCGCGACCCACTTGCGTTGGTCCCCGAGCCGAAAGCGAACTGAAAGTAGTCACGCGT
>DGPZ01000057.1 GCA_002390675.1 Deltaproteobacteria bacterium UBA4427 | reverse complement strand
CGCGAGTGGAAGCGCCGCGAACTCCGCGCGAGCGGCGACCTCTAACTCCGCCCGCCGATTCGAACGATCCGTGACACCGTCTAACTCCTCGACACGCTCCTTGAACGAAAGCGTCGCTTCGGCGATTTGGCGGCGGTCGTCAATCGAGGCTCGCACTCGCTGGGCCGTGGGCCAAGACGAGGACGACGACGGGGAGGTCATCTCGCCGGTTGAGTTGGGGTTCGCGCTCGCAGCTTGGCTCGCGCTTTCCAGCGCTGCGAAGAAACGGATCGCGGCTTGCTGGCCGATAAACTGGGCGACGCCTTCATTGAATTCGGCTTCTCCTGGAAAAAAGGCGGTCGCGTGCACGAGTTCGTGAAAGAGGGTTTCGACGAGGCTCGCGGCGCCACGGGAGAGCATTGGCCGCGTGACCGGGTCGTCGAGCCAGCCGAGGGTCGAATAGGCTGCGACCCCGCTGATACAGACGTCAAAGCCTTCCTCGGAGCGTAGTCTTGCCGCTTCGGCTTCCGCCCGTTCGCGGTCGAAATACCCGCGATAGGGGAGGTGGCCAAGCATCGGGTACCACCATGGGACGGATTCGAGACGGTCGCCGCGTGTGCGAACGAGGGTGGTGACGATACGATCCTCTGGCCAATCGACGTAGCTCGTGTATTGATCATCGACTTCAAGGCCAATCTCGAGCGCGAACCGGCGCACGTCTTCGACCAATCCGAGCAGGGCGCGGACGTCCTCGCCGTGGGCGGGGTCGAGGCTCGCCTCTTCGAGGGGTTGGCGATTCCAAAGCAGCCGCAGTTGGCCTTCGGCGAGGTGGCCGTAATAACACCCCGATTGACTGATGAGCATAGAGCCCAAGAGGGCCAGGGAGACGAAACGCATGAGTGAGCAATTCGGTCGGAATGAGGAACGGATCCACCGCTTTCGGATTGAATGCGACGCGGACGCGATTCGGGAATGGTTATTGGCGGAAGCGTTTGAGGCCGGAGCTGGCGGTGCTGAAGAAAAAGAAGTTGACGGGCGATTCCATGCGGACATTTACGCGACTCCCGACCGGATAGAAGCGGTCCGAGCGGTACTCGAAGGTGCGGGTGCTTCGAATGCGTTAGTCGGCCCGGTCGAGATTCTACCCCCCGTCAATTGGAGCGAGGCCTGGAAAGAAGGGCTTACCGCGCTCGTGATCTCAGAGCGGCTTGTCGTTCGTCCGCCCTTTATCGAATACGAGCTCGCCGAGGGCCAGCGTGAGATCGTGATCGACCCGGGGCAGGCATTTGGTACGGGCAACCATGCGTCCACGAGGCTCTGCCTTGAATGGATCGACGAGCTGCTCATCGCAAAGGACGGTCGCGAGCATTTCGATCGCGTGCTTGATGTTGGAACGGGGAGCGGCGTGTTATGTCTAGCGGCCGTCGCGCTAGGTGCGAAGACTGCCCTCGGCTTCGACCTCGATCCAGTCGCGACCCACGCCGCAGAGCAAGCAGCAAAGGACAATGAACTCGTGCCTGTCGTACGGTTCTTTACGGGACCGATCGAAGCCGTGTCGAGCACCGAACCTCCGTATCCCCTGGTTGTCGCAAATTTGCTGAAGCGCGAGATGCTTCCTATTGCATCCGAGATTGCGTCGCGGGTCGCAGATCGTGGGCGGCTCGTGTTAGCGGGTTTGCTCGAAGAAGATTTAAAGGAAGCGCTCGAGCGATTCGCGAAAGAGGGGTTACACGAACTTGGTCGAAAGCAGAGCGTTGACGGGATCGGCGTTTGGATGAGTCCCTGCTTGGTGCGCGACTGATCGCAGATGTCCTCCGTGGCAGCTGCTTCTCGCACGCCGAATCGGACAGGGTTGGAATGCTCAATCGGCCACTCGCCTGAATCCTCCCTCGGCGTTGCTCTCTCGCTCACTGCGCATCCCGCTCGAGCCAATCCTCGTAGAGTTCATGAAGGATCGCGTCGAAGGTGACCTGCGGTCGCCAGCCCGTGGCTTCGCGTAGTCTGGATGCGTCGCCAACTAACCAGTCGGTCGGACGAAAGCGTTCTGGATCCTGTTCCACGCGTGGTGCTATGCCGGCGATTTCGATGAGTCGGTCGAGCAGATGTTGTATCGTTGTCGCTTGTTGGCTTGCGACGTTATAGACCTCCGCTGGGACATTTGGCTCTAGTAAGGCCATGTAGGCCCGCAATACATCGTCTACGTGCAGGAAGTCGCGCACGCTCTCTAGGTTGCCAACGCGCATGACCGGGGCCTGGCGACCAGCACGGATCGCCGCCACCTGGCGAGCGAAACTCGAAACGACGAAAGCGTCGAGCTGACCCGCGCCGGTGTGGTTAAAGGCTCGCACGCGAACGACGTTCATGCCCCGGGCTGCAGCCGCTTCACCAAGCCGCTCTCCTGCTGCCTTGGTTCGGGCATAAGGCGAGCGCGGAAGCAAAGGGGTGGACTCATCCAGAGCCGCTTGCCCGTCGTCTGTCGGCGGGGGCGTCGCGGCATATTGGTCTGCGGATCCGATCAGAAGAACCCGGGCTTTCGGACAGGCCTGTTCGACCGAGTCGAGAAGCGCACGTGTGCCCAGGAAATTCAAGCGGTAGCAGGCGGCGGGTTCTTTCCAGGACTGAGCAACGCTGCTCATAGCGGCGAGGTGGATGACCGCGTCCGGTGCGTTCTGCCGAAGCGCATGGCGAATACTTGCCGGATTCGTGACGTCGACCTCTCGGTCAGCCCCGGTCGGCTCGTGGCCCGCGCGCTCGAGCGCCGGCAAGAGCTTTCGCCCGACAAATCCCCCCGCACCTGTTACAAACACCCTCATCGCCGCAGGCTGACAGATCGCGAACCCGCGAGCAATGCGTGGGCTGGTCTTGACCGGGCCGGTGGCAATCGGGGACCATAAAATCATGATCATAGGAGTCGCGGGCCGTAACGGGGCCGGTAAGGGAGAATTCGTCCAGTTCTTGGAGACGCGCAGCTATAGCGTGTTCTCTTTGTCGGATGCGATTCGTAAAGAACTCGCAGACCGCGGGCTCGAAGAGAGCCGTGAGCTCATGATCGAGACCGGTCAGGAGATGCGTCGGAAGGCGGGGCCGGGCGCTCTGGCTCAGCGTCTCGCCCGGCAGCTCCTCCCGGACCGGAACTACGCCATTGATTCAATCCGCCATCCGGTGGAAGTCGAGATTCTACGCCAGCACGCCGGGGCGACGGGTCACGTTTTCCACTTGGTTTGGGTCGATGCGAAGCTCGAAACGCGCTTTGACCGTATGGTGAAGCGGGGGCGCTCGGGAGATCCCGCGACCGTCGCTGACCTCGAACGGCTCGAGGTGCGTGAGCGGGGCAGTGATGACCCTAACGCGCAGCAGCTCGATGCGGTTGAAGCCGAAGCGGATTTTCGTCTCGCGAATGACGACACCCTGCAAGGGTTTCAGGATCAGATCCAGACCTGGGTCCGCGCGAACTTGGCTTTCGATCGGCCGGGCTGGGACGACTATTTTATGAATATCGCCCGCGTAGTTGCTTCACGAAGCAACTGCGTAAAGCGCAAAGTGGCCGCGGTGGTGACCCTCGACAAGCGAATCATTTCGACGGGCTATAACGGGACGCCCCGAGGCACGACTAACTGCAACGAAGGCGGCTGCCCGCGATGTAACGATCTCGCGCCGGGCGGTACACGGCTCGACGAATGCCTCTGTTCGCATGCAGAGGAAAACTCGATCACCCAGGCGGCCTACCATGGCGTCTCGCTCAAGGGCGGTACGATTTACACGACGTTCTCTCCGTGTCTGCAATGCACGAAGATGATTATCAATGCGGGGCTCATTGAAGTGATTTATCAGAGCGATTACCCGCTCGGCGACGTGTCTCTCGCGCTCCTGCGCGAAGCGGGAATCAAAACGCGCCAAATCGGGATCTGACTCGGAATTCGCGAGTCGGGCGCCGAAAATCTCACCAACTTGTTAGAGGCGCAAGCTCCGATTCCGACCGCGAAGTTCGAGTGACACTGTAAGTTTGTGTTGCTGCTGAAATACCGGCTACTGATGCCTTTGCGACTCAGTTGATTTGATCTCAGGTTATCTAGAAAACGTTGGCCCCGGCACCCAGGTTTCCCTCAATTCGTTAGCGGAATCTTCCGAATCACTTTCCATCGATTACGCGTGTTGTAAGTCACGGGCAACAGGTGTTTCGAGGGGGCGGTTCGTCCGTGCCCCGCAGACTGCTGTCCCCGTGCGAGGTTCGGATGCGACCGAAGCCCTCAAGATTAATGGATCACCGCGAATATCCCATCCTCTACGTCGACGACGAGAAGGATAATCTTCGGATATTCGAGCTGACGTTCCGGCGCGACTTCACGGTTTTGACCGCGACGAGCGCGAAGGAAGGCCTCGAGCTGCTCGCTCAGCATCCCGTCGCAGTGGTGCTTTCGGATCAGAAGATGCCTGGCATCGAAGGCGTCGAGTTCCTTCGACAGGTGCGTGAACTCGACTCCCGCGCGCTGCGAATTTTGGTCACCGCCTACGGTGACGCGAAGATCCTCGGCGAAGCGATCAACGACGGCAACATCTACCGCTATGTCGCGAAGCCTTGGGAGCCGGGGGATATGCGGCTCACAGTGCAGCGTGCGATCGAGGCGTATGCCCTCGAAGCGGAACGCGCGACGCTGCTCGAAGAACTCATGGTTTTGAACCGCCTGTCGCGTACGATTCATCGCGACATCGAAGGCGGCAGTCTCCATGAAACATTGCTCGTAGCGCTTCGCGACGAACTCGATTTCGACGGTTGTTCGCTCCTGCTTCGGGATCCGGATTCGGACACGGTTCGCTTCGTGGGAAGTGCGCCCGATGACGACGTTGCCTTCAAAATTTCCGACATCGAATTTAGTCGCGCCAAAGCGCCGATATTTTTGGATCGCCTGCTAAAAGGCGATTCGCAGATGCTCCGCGGCGATGAGGCTGTCGAACTCGAAAAGCCCGTTCGCGCTTGGCTGACCGAGGTTGCTGCCGAAGAGATCTTTGTCGTGCCGCTCGCGGGCAAGGAAAAAGTGATCGGCGCGTTGGCGGTTGATAATCGCCGTGGCGGGCAAGCTCTTGGCACAGATGGCCGCATGCTGGTCGAAGGTCTTGCTATGCAGGCCGTGATCGCAATCGAGAACGCGAAGGTCGTGGATGATCTTCGGCGTTCACGCGCGCAGATTCAAAGGGTCGACCGGCTTGGCACGTTAGGCACGCTTGCCGCAGGTTTGGCACACGAGATCAATAATCCACTCGTCTCGCTCAATACGTTCCTGTCCCTCGCGCCGGAAAAGCGTGAGACGGATGATCTGACTTTCTGGGGTGACTATCACGAGCTTGCTTGCGCCGAGCTTGAACGCATCCGTGGCCTCGTGGAAACGATGAGTCGACTCGGAGGCGGGGGCAACACGCCGGCACTCTCCAAGGAGCCCGTGGCTCTCGAAGATGTTGTCTCGCAGGTCGCGCATCTGCTCCATCGTGAGACGGAACGAGCAGGCGTCGAAGTGAAACTCGAGCTGGGTTCTGATTTGCCGACGGTTGAGGCCGCGCGGGATCAGATCCATCAGGTCGTTCTGAATTTGTCCTTAAATGCGATCCAAGCGAGCCGTTCGGGCGGCATGATCACCATCACGGTTGGCACTGATGGGCCCACGGGCGCGCCCTCAGGTGTGCGAATTGGCTTCAAGGACGCAGGCGAAGGGATCTCAGAGGGTAACTTGGAGCGGATTTTCGACCCCTTCTTCACGACCAAAGACCCCGATAAGGGAACTGGCCTCGGTCTCATGATCTCTCACCAGATCATTGCTGATCACGGCGGGTCGATCGAAGTCGAGAGCCAAGAGGGCCAAGGCGCCACTTTCCACGTCCGAATACCCACAACGACCAGCGAGTCCACCGCTTCAGCTTGACGCTGGCCCTGGGATTCCAGAGAATCCGCCGCCTCGCGTCCAGATACGCGGGAGGGGGAATCCGCACATGTTTCAAGTTGGTGGTGGCTGGCGCTCGAAATGCTTCGCTCGGTCGAGTTCGCGCACGATCAAAACACTGGTAGCGGCTGCGTCGCTCTTGCTCATCTTTTCTTCGTCGCGCTCGCAGGCAGCAGACCCGCCGCGACTCCTTCTTCTTCCCGTGGTCGTCCACAGCGCAGAAGACCCCGACTACCTGCGCTCCGGCCTCTCGGACATGCTCGCTTCGCGGTTCGCTCGGATCGGCGCGCTCGAGCTCGTGAGAGGCGAGATCGAAGGCCGCGGCACTACGGACCCCGAAGCCGCCTTGGAACTCGCTCGTAAGAAGGGCGCGGACTACGTCCTCTATGGCTCGTTCACACGCTTCGGGCAGGGCGCAAGCCTCGATGTTCAGTGCGCTCCGGTCAATCTGGCTCCTGATGGACGAACCCAGGAGCCCTTGCGTGAGATCTTCGTTCACTCGGGCTCGATCGGTGAGATCATTCCCGACCTCGACGACCTCGCGGGCAAGGTCAGCCGCTTCGCCCGTGGCGAGACCATCGCTTCCGACGTCCCTGCGTCGTCCGGTAACGCCGGCGGTGCTGGATCCGGATCTTCTGCACAGGTTATGCAGTTAACAGACCGCGTCGAGGCCCTCGAAGCGATGCTCTCCGAATTGCTCGAGAATGCAGACAATTATGCGGATGCCGAGAATGGCGAGTAAGACGTCCACTAGCTCTGGGACAAACGCGGAGCTGCGCTAAGATCCGCCGCCCAATAGACATGGGGTGGTGTAGCTCAGCTGGTTAGAGCGACGGCTTCATAAGCCGTAGGTCGGCGGTTCAAGTCCGCCCACCACTACCAAGTCAGCCTCGCAAGCATCCCGACGTTCACCCTCCCCGCATGGGCCTAGGCCCTCCAGCGCTGTCCTCCTCGGCCTAACAGAACTCGCGGGGAAGGGCTATCGATGCAATCGCCGCTAGCTCTTCTCTCTGAGTACATGGGACCCGGGCTAGCTCTTAGAGGGGCTCGGGAGCCGTGCGTTCATCCGGGCGGATGCTTCAGTCCGAGATGGGCTAGGACGTGATCCATGGTGCGTTTTATGCCTCCTTTGCGGCGATGCATTCCGTCGAGGCCGCCAAGGCAGCCAGCGCTGCTCACGCAAGTTCCCGCTACTTCAAAGGACTGTCGTGCATCTCAGCCACTTCAGGACGTCCGATCCCCAGGCGAGGCGCAACGGGGCAGGGGCGGCTCTCGAAGGGCTCGGCTAAGCCCGCTACTGATATTGCCCCCCCTGTGGGGAAGGCCGCCTTTTAAATAAAACGCATTCAACTTGCATCTTTTTGACACAGAAGGTGTTTGTTCGCGTAGAGTGTTCTCGGGAAGGGAGAGGCTTTCACTCAGGAAGGCTCCTTCATGCTCAAGCTCGTTCTGATTTTGATTATCGCCGGCTCTTTTTTTTCAAGCTCCGCATTCGCGGCTTCGTATCAGCTGAATATTGGGACGATTATTGACCCAATCCAGTCCGTATTCGGCGGCGACTTGTTGTACTCGGGAAACAATCTGGAGCCGGGCGCGGACCTGTCCGGTGAGTCCTTGATCGGCGCGAACCTGAGCGACGCGAACCTGAGCAGCGCAAACCTGTTAGACGCGAACCTGACCGGCGCGAACCTGAACAACGCGAACCTGTCCTACGCAAGCCTGGACAACGTGTTCCTATCCAGTGCGAACCTGAGCAGCGCAAACCTGTTCAACGCGAACCTGAACAACGCGAACCTAAGTGGCGCGCTCCTGACCAACGCGAATCTGGGCGGCGCGGACTTGTCCTTCGCGAGCCTAGGGGGCGCGGACCTTACCTTCGCGAGCTTGTTCGGCGCGGATTTTTCCAACGCAACACTCGCTAACGCAACTGGCCTGCCCCAGACGTTCGGCAATGCGAGTACCTTGTATAATGCCAACACCACCTTCACCGGCACCTTCTTCGACCCCGTCGCGGCAGGCTGGACGCTGGTTCCTGAACCTGGCACGGCGCTTCTGATGGGCCTCGGTCTGGTTGGGTTGGCTGCTCGGCGGCTCTA
>DGPZ01000150.1:9946-53733 GCA_002390675.1 Deltaproteobacteria bacterium UBA4427 | reverse complement strand
TGCGCGCGCGCCCGCATACGCCTCTGCATCGCGTCCGATCAATCTTGAGTCGCCTTCTCGGGCGAAGTAGCGCGGGCTGAATGACTGCAGGGGATGAGAAATGACGAGCTGATCCCGCAAGGAACGCTGCGTGTTCGGATCCGCCGATTCGACACCCGATGGATCGGACTGGTAGGAAGCCTCAAGCACGTCGAGTAGTTCCGTCACTACGATCGAAGGCGGCAAATCGCTTCCGTCGCGTACGTCGCGCCCGGGTACGGTCAGGATCAGACGATCCCGTGCCGAGAGGAGTGCTTCTAGGAATAGGTAGCGATCGTCGGCGCGCGTGCTGCGGTCTCCAGGACGCGAGTCCTTCGCCATTAAGTCGAAGCCCGGCGCGGGGCGTCCCCGCGGAAATGCCTCGTCGCGGAGACCGAGTATCACGATCACTCGAAAGGGAATCGCCCGCAGAGGCACGAGTTCACAGAACGTCACACCGCCGGCCAAGAAAGCCTGGGGCGCGGGGCTGGACACCAAGGCATCATTCAGCCGCTCGCGCATCGCCTCGAAGGGGATCGAAGAATCGAAACCCGCTTCCGCCACAGCGATCGTTAGGTCTTGGAGCCAGCCACGAATCGCGGTGTGCTCGTGAGCGTTCGCGTCGGTCTTGGAACAAGCTTCTTCGAGCAAATTCGAGAGCCAGCTGCACCACGCGGCCACAGGTCGCGGACGAGCGATCGAGCCGCGTGCGCGGCGCAGGAGATCGACGAGGTCCCCCAGACCACCCAAGACTTCGGGCTCACTGAATGGATCAAGGGGAACCGCAGCGGTGCCTGCATACACATCCCCTGAGGCGCCGACCGCGTGTGCTAGGGCGAGCCGGGCCAAGCCGTCGGTCCATGTGTGAGCCGGGTCCGCATCGAGTCCCAATGCCGCGCGATGTTCCCCGTCGAGCCCGAAGCGAATCCCGGCGCGAATCGTCCAGTCCTCGAGACGCTCGACCTCCGCTTCGTCGAATCCAAAGCGTTCAAATGCGGGTGGCCTAGCCAACCAGTCGAGCACCTCACTCCGCGTCGCCCGGCTTGTCAAAAGCGCGAGCAGCGACGCATAACAATCTGCGACAGGAGACCTGCGAAGGGCCCCACGATCGGCGATCCGATGAGGAATCGCCTGCCCATCTTCATCCGGAACTCCGAAGACGGCCTCGATGTCTGGGGCAATCGCATCGATCTGCGGTGCCATCACGATCACATCCTCGGGAGCCAGCGACGGATCTCGCTCGAAAGCATCTCGTAGCGCGGCTTCGACGACTTCAAGTTCCCGGCGTGCGCCATGCACCAAATGAATTTGGATCGAATCATCTGAGCCGTGAACGATACGCGGCTCGGCCTCGACGTCTCCATCCAAATCCAAAAGGTCGGCCTGCAAACGGGTCAGGAGACTCGGCTCTTCTGCCGAGACTTGGGCCATAACCTCTAGGTCTAGGGGTGACTCGAAGCGATCCTCGTCGCTCTCCTGCCCGGAGGTGCGATCCTCAAGATTTCGCTGAAAATCGCCGCCTAGACGGCCGAGGCCCGCGAGTAGACGCGCCGCGGGGCTTGCAGGTACTGCATCAAAAAGGCCCGGCAGGGTCGTATCCGACCCCAGCTCGGCGGCGCTCACCTCGCTCCACAGATCCGCCCAATAACTCCTACTTGGACTCAAAACCGAGAGCTGCACGTCTCGTAGAGACGCAAGCCCGTCGATCACCGACAAATAGAGCGGCGGTAAGGTCGACACTGCAAATATTTCAATTCGATCGGGGAATACGCGATCCAGGGCTCCGCGGATTTTGTCATCCAAAGAATCGCCCTGCCTCGAGGCTTGCAGAAAAGCGCGCGCGCGATCCGCAAAGTGCCCGCCACCTAACTGCTCACTCAAAGAGCAAAAAAGCTTCCCCTGCCACCGCGCATCCGCCTGCTCTGGGAACGCCTTCCCTTTCGACCACTCCCAAACCCATTCGGGCCGGAACGTGATGTATTGATCAAAAACGGTTGCGACTTGATGCGCGAGCTGAATCCGGCGCCAATCGCCGTCGGCGGCTTCTAAATGCCGTGCTAGGGGCGCAAAGTCGGCGTCGCCTTCGAAGGTCTCGAGTAGGCCGGCGATCGACCACGCCATTCGGCGGATATCCCAAGAGGAATCATTCGGCTCGCCGAGAGCGGCATCCCTCGCCTCAAAAATCTGTTCAAGGAATGCGCGAGGGAAGCGGAATTCAGTATTCGCACAAATCCCATGTCTGCGCGCGATTGACTGCGCGAGCCATCGCTCCATCCCGGGCCCCTGCACAACGACTGTCGCCGGCGCGAGGGGATCGCGCCCGGGCGCCATGAGTCGTTTGGCGAGTCCATCGAGCAGTCGCTCGGTTCGATTGCTGCGTTCGACGAAGAGCAACGACCTAGAACATCGTCTTCATGTTCGCGTCGAAATCCCAATAGGAACGCAGAAGCGTGATCTTGCCCTCGGCGTTCACTTCATAGATGTTGATGACTTCGTTCCAACCCATTCGCCCATCGGGGCTCTTCGTGAAGATCGTCCCAATATTTACACAAGCGCCACCACCGTTCATGGTTTGGCGAATCTCGAAGCGAATCGAGTCTGGCTTAATATAGGCGGAGCAGAACTTCTCGATCTCTTCCTTGCCGACGCGGCCCTTCCCACTCGGATCCATAGGCGAAGGTCCATAGGGATCTTGAACGATGGCGTCGTCCGCAAAGAGCGCCAGCCAACCCTCTCCGTCCCCTGCCATAGAAAGTTCCATCGATCGAATGCTGGCCTCGCGGGCCGGGGTTTTAGGGGCGTTCTTAACGAGCTCAATCGACATGCTGGGAAGTCCTCGAGTTTAAGTGGGGCCGCGCGGGGAGCCGTGCGACGAGATCGGATTATACTCGATTCGCTCCCGCGATCCGCAGGTCAACGGCCCGGAGAGCACCTTATTCCGCGCGGGTTCGACGCTCGATCGCATCGCCAACAAAGACGCCGACCCAGATCTCATTACCCACTTCGAGTGCAGCACTCGCAGCCCCGCGGCCTTCCAGAATTTTCTCAGCAACCATCGATTCGGGATCGAGCTTCGTCACGGTGTACGGGATATCGCAGCCGCCGGCCTTGATCGCGCCGCAGCCTAGAGCCCCGAGCGCACTCAGATCCTGCGCAGCAACGAGAAGTTTCCCATCCGCGGCCCAGTTCAGGTTATCCGGACTGCCCTCGATCTTGGCCTTCGTTCGCCCGTCTTCGCCCATTCGGATTCGGTAGACCCGACGACCGCCCCATTCAGCCACCCAAATCGTTCCACCATCGCGAGTGGCGGCGATTCCGTTCGGCGCAGTTCCCTTGCTTCCCGGGACCGGCACGAGCGCTCCCCCTTCGGTCCATCGCAACACCGAACCGGTATTGCCCCCGAAGGTCATTTTCAGTCCCAATCCGATCGCACTCCAGCCAAAACCACTCACGGCGGGAATCATGTCCGTCACGAAGAAGCCGTCCTCGACGAGGGCGACATCATTTGCCATGCGACCCGCCGGCATCGGCACGCAGCCGCGCCACAGAACCCCGGGCGATCCATTCGCAAAACGAACCTCAAAAAGGTCGATGACCTCACGTTTGCCATGGTTCACAACGGCGACCGCGGTCGTGCCACCAGGTCCCGGTCCGACGTCGATACCGTGGGGTTCAAAATCCCGATCCGTCGGCGGACCACTGCAGGATGTATCACCCCAAGTGGCCCCATGTGGCGGAGCTTCATTCCATTCCTGGGGAAAGAGCACGCGTCGCTCGATTTCGCCGCCCGTCGGCGACACACGAATAGCGCGGAGTCTCCCGGCGACGAAAGGCGCAGGCGCTCCCCCCTCCTTCGTTACTCGAGCCGAGTGGGTCATCTCGCTAACTAACACCCATTCATTCGCCGAAAGATGGGCGAGGTCCTCCGGGTTCATAAATGGACATAACGCACTTCCGGAATTCCATTCGTCACAGGGCGCCATCGCGTTCGGCGTACTCAGACACCCCGTACCAAGGAGCGCGAGGGCAAGCAACAAAAGCATTCGCTTAGAAGTACCGATCGACTGCTCGAACCGCGCACACCACTTCATGGTCATCCTTTTCCCGCGGCACAAACCACCGCGACTAACACTATCTATCGCCCGAGTACCGACGCGAGCCGCCCCGTCGCGTCCAACACTTCGGCTGCCGGAGCTGCCGTATAACTCATGCGGATCCATCCAGCGTAAGCGGCGCCGCAACTGCCCCCAGGCGCAACGAGCACACCCTGATCGAAGCAGTCCTCCAGTAAACCGTCCATACCCCTCGAATCCAGCCGATCCCGGACATCTACAAAGAGGAACGTGCCTCCCTGTGGTGACGATTCACCTAAGATCTCCGCCACCTTCAGGCCGACTTCGCGATCTTGCCGATGCGCTTCCGCCAACCAGTCTCCGCCTTCCCGCAAAGCGGCCAGCGCCGTCCTCTGCCCCACAACCGGTGGATGGTAATAGAGATGCGTGCCGAGTTTGCGGGCATTCTCGATCGCCTTCGCAGGTCCCGCGAGGTAGCCGACGCGCTGCCCGGCCATCGCATAACTCTTAGAGAATGAATACACCGAAATCGTTCTCTCCGGCGCATAACGTGCAATCGACGCGTGAGCCTCGGAACCACCCAGGTAGTGATAGTCCTCATAAACCTCGTCGGCAAAGATCCAAAGATTGTGCCTGCGCGCGAGCGTGGCCAATGCCTTAAGCCAAGCTTCGGGAATGATGCGTCCGGTCGGATTGGAAGGCGTCGACACGTAGAGCACGCGGCTTCGGGGCGTGACACATGCCTCGACCGCCGCTTCGGCACTCGCCTCGGAATCGACTCGATCGAAGAAGGGCACTTCGACGGGCTTCGCTCGGAAGCTCTGAGCGATGCCGCGAATCAACGGCCAGAACGGCGCGAGAATGAGCATCTCGTCCCCAGGAGAAAGCAGCGCACCAGCCAAAGCCGAAAGCCCGCCTGTCGCGCCCGCCGTCACGAGGATCTCGTCGCTCGAGTGCTGCAAGCCGTTTCGATCTTCGAGCTTCTCTCGGATCGCCTCAATCAATTCGGGCAATCCCCGAGTGTCGGCGTATGCGTGCAAGCGCTTATGGTCGGCGGAAGCGATGTCCTCCGAACGCGCACCTACGAAAGGATCCCGCCAGGTATCCCCGACATGGAGCGGGAAAAGCGGGCCGGGATGGCTCGCGATACGGTCGGCAAAGGGCGAATAGACGGCGCCGGGCATGGCCTCGGCCTCCGGCGCGATTCCGGGAAGCAAGCGATCGGCCTGTCGCATACCCGGAAGCACGGGTGGAGCGGAGGTTGGCCCAGGTGTTAAAGACGCGGCATCCGCGCGGGACGCAGTCATCCGGCTATGGGGGAAGGATCGGCCGCAGCAAGCGCTTCGATAAGCGCGCCATACCCTTCGCGATAGGTCGGATAAAGGAAGCGGTAGCCGCTCTCCCGAGCTCTCTCGTTTGTACACCGCTTGCTCCCGACACTTCGGCGCGAGGGCGAGGGCGCAGCACCTACTTCCAGTTCTTCGGGTGGCGCAGGCGGGGCCGCACCGGTCTCTTTTGCGAGCCAGGTGAAGAGTTCAGCTTCTTCTGCCGAGCGATCATCCACCCCTAGATAAAGCGGATGCGGATCGGAGTGGAATAGCAGGTGCCTGATTAGCCCTGCGGCATCGTCACGATGAATCCGATTCGTGAAGTGCTCGGTCCCGCGGAGTCGGAGCGCTCCCTCGCGAGCTCGACGGATCAAACTCGTTCGATTCGGGCCGTAGATTCCGCCAAGGCGAATAGCGACGCTTGGAATTCCACTCGCCGCCAACAAGCCTTCCGAGGCGAGCATCGTTTCCCCGCGAAACTGAGTCGGGTGGGTCGGTGAGTCTTCGTTGATGGGCTCACCCCGACGCTGTCCATACACCGAGGTGCTCGAGGTCATGATGATCCGGCGCGGGCGCTGGCCCTCGTCGAGCAGCCACTGCAGAAAACCGGCAAGACCGTCGAGATAGGCCTGGCGATAGGCTTTTTCCGTCCCCTCGTCGGCTCCAACCGCGAAGACCGCGTATTCGACGCGCGGCGGGGCAGGACCGAGGGCGCTCGGCGTCGCGACGTTGCCCCGGATTCCACGAACGCCGGGTGCGAGGGCACTTATATCTCGGCGAATACCGAAGACTTCATGCCCCTCTGCCAACAACATCTCTGCCAGTCGATTGCCGACGTAACCACAGCCTGCGATCACCACTTGTGCCATGGCGGGCATCATGCCGCAGATCGCTATGTTCGTGCCATGCGAAGACCTCGAATCGGAATTCCGACCTGCCTCGACGAGCGCGGGCGATGGCGTCCGGGCCGCGACTATTCCTATATAGACCGCCTCTACGCCGACTCGATCGACGAAGCGGGAGGTCTACCCATCCAATTGCCGATTCAGTCGGCCCCCGCTGAGGCCGTCGCGCTGCTTGATGGCTTGCTTCTACCCGGCGGCGACGATTTTCCGAGCGACCGAGCTCTGCCTGACAACGTCACGCTCGATCTCGTCCCAGATACGCAGCTCGCTTTCGACAGAGCGCTCCTTGGGGCGGCGACCGAACTCCGCCTCCCTATTTTGGGCATCTGTTATGGGATGCAGCTCATCGCCCAAGCGCGCGGAGGCGTTTTGGAGCCCCACCTCCCAAGCGCGAATTTGACAGCCAACGAGCACCGTATCCCGGAGGCCGACAGGCATGAAATCACGGTCGAATCAGGCTCTGCGCTAGAAGCTTTGATCGGAACGGGTGCAAAAATGGTCAATAGCCTCCACCATCAGGCAGTCCGCACGCCTGGCCCCGATCATCAAGTTGCCGCGCGTAGCCCCGACGGCGTGATCGAAGCGATCGAGTGCGTCGTTGGGTCTTCGCGAGATCGTTCAGGACGATGGGAGATCGGCGTGCAGTGGCATCCAGAAAAAATGGACGAGGCGAGTAGCCAGAACCTCTTCCAAGGTTTTGTGCGCGCCTGCACCGAGCGCATGGCTGACCACGACGCTTCGAAACCTACCCAACGAGAGGCCAACTGAATGTTGTGGGCGCTCTCTCTCGCATTCTGGGGATTCGTTGCCCTCTCGTCCCTCGTACTCTTCCCGGTCGCGGTCCTAGTCTTTTGTGTCACCGCGCCCTTCGACCGCCGACGCGCTCTACTTCATCGCTTCACTTGCTGCTGGGCCTCGCTCTACACTTTCCTGAATCCGGCTTGGCCAGTGAAAATTTACGGCCGCGAACGACTTCACGAATCCAGCCCGACCGTGATCGTCGCAAATCATCTCTCGCTGCTTGATATCCTGGTGATGTTCCGATTGCAGAGCCACTTCAAGTGGGTCTCGAAGCAGGAAAATTTCAATATTCCGGTCATCGGCTGGAACATGAAGCTCTGCGGATATATCCCGCTTCGGCGCGGCACCATGGCGAGCATCGCCTCGATGCTGCGGCTGTGTAACGAAGCGCTCACTGGCGGCAGCTCGATCGTGATGTTCCCGGAAGGCACTCGCTCCTCAACCGGCCGACTCAGGTCCTTCAAGCCCGGCGCCTTCGATATCGCCAAACTCAATGGAGTACCGATTCAACCCATCGTGCTTCGTGGCACTGGCGACGCTCTGCCTAAGAGCGGTTTCGTACTGCAGGGCCGCCACCCGATCTCGATCGAAATCCTCGATCCGATCCCTCCTTCAGAAGTAGAAAAATATGAGGCGGAAGAGATGATGGCGCGAGTGCGCGACTCAATCGCGGAACACCTCGCGGGGCCTCCAAAGGGCTAAACGCAGTCAGTCGTCAAGAAGCGCGCGGCGGATCAACTTGCCTGTCGGCGTTCGCGGCAAGACCCCGGTCTGATTGAACGTAGTTGGGCATTTATAGGATGCGAGCCGTGTCTGACAATACTCAGCCATCTCCTCGGCGTCGAGTGAAGCGCCTTCCCGGAGGACCAAGAAGGCTACAGGCCTAGCACCAAACTTTTCGTCAGCGACGCCGCAAACACCTGCCTCGATCACATCCTCGTGGTCATCGAGAACCGATTCGATCTCTGCGGGATAGACGTTTTCCCCGCCCGACAGAATCAAGTCCGATCTCCGGTCCAACACGCGCAGTCTGCCCGCGTCATCAAGTACCCCAACATCCCCCGTGCGCAGCCAGCCCTCGGCAAGCGTCGTCTCTGTTGCTTGCGGGTCATCTAGGTATCCCGTCATCACAATCGGTCCCGAGACTTCGATCGTCCCTTCGGTTCCGGTCGAAACGCAGTCCCCCGCATCGTCAACGATTCGAATAGACACCCCCGCGAGTGGTTCGAGGCCTGCAGAAAGGGCCTCCTCCTCCTCAAACATGCCCGGAGGCCGGGTCGCCACTTGAGAAGTCGCCTCGGTGAGTCCGTACGTCGGAGCGAGCGGATAACCAAGTTCGAGACCCGACTGCAGCAACGATTCGCTCGCCGGTCCGCCGCCTAGTAAGACAAGCCGAAGCGTTCCGGGAGCCGATCGATCCCCGCGTGTTTCGATCACCCGCGCAAGCATCGTCGCCACAAAACTCACGCAACTAATCTCGTCGTCGTCGATCGCGCGAGCAACATCGTCCGCATCGAATCGCTCATGCAAGACAACAGTCGCTCCCACGAGGGCGGCGCGAATCAAAATCGACAGTCCGCCTATATGAAAGAGTGGCATGCATAACAACCAACGATCGTCGACTTCGCTGCCAAGAAGCGAAGCCGAACCGTCGGCGCTCGCCATCAACTGGCTGAAGCCGATCACGACGCCCTTAGGCGTGCCGCTCGTCCCTGAAGTCCGCAAGACCAGCGCCGCGCGTTCCGCCCGCCTTCGCAGCCGACGATCGGCCGCCTCCCGATCTTGCCCTTGAGGCTCTGCCTCTAGTTCACGGATCGCCCCGCGCGACTCCGCCTGGCCCGGCAGAGCGAGTAAGCGACATCCGGCACCCTTCGCCAAACGCCTATCGCGCGCGCCTGAATCCGCCTCGGCACGACCATCCACAACGAGTGCTCTCGCACCACTCGCCGTGAGGGCCAGCAAAAGTTCTCGTTCGCTCAGACGCGAATTCAATGGCAGGAGAACGATTCCCGCCGACAACATCCCGTGAAACAGAGCAACCCCTTCCACCGAAGGCGGCGCCAACACCGCACATAAGTCGCCTTCGTGGAACCCTAGCGAAGCGAGGTCTTCCTGCGCCGTCCGAGCCATCACGCATAACTGAGCGTAGTCAACGCGGCGGTCCCCAAATTCGAGCGCCACTTCTGAAGCGCCGTGGGCCTCGATCGTTCGGAGCCATTCGTCGCGAGGCTGATTCTTCGCGTTCACGAAGAAATCTCCAGACCAGCGCCCACAGACATGCCCTCCGGAATTTCGGGCACAAAACCCAAGCCGGGATCCCCACGCAGCTTGATCTTCCCCCCGATCTTCCCCCCTGGCGCCACGGCGAATTCTTGCCCCAGGTCCGCATCGAGCCAGTCCGCGGTTCCGAGGCCGTGCACTTCACCCACTCCTTCGCTCGATTGCAATCCGGCGGCGAGAGCCAAGGCCGCTCCCCGGCTGACTGCCCCGTCCATAAGCGTCGACCAAACTAGGCGGACCCCACTCTCGCGCGCTAGCCGAGCTATTTCGATCGATCGATCGAGTCCGCCTAACGCGGCGGTCTTCACCACCCATACCGAGGCGGCCTCCGCGCTAAAGCAAGCCTCAAAGCCCGCTCCCTGAAGCGACTCATCTGCAGCGACATCAACAACGCCTTGGTCCCTAAGCCGCTTGAGTCCCATAAGATCCCCTCGGCGGACCGGCTGCTCAACGAAATCGACACCAAAGGAAGCGAGGTGCTCCAACGCCTGCTCGGCCGCACCAAGGGTCCAACCTTCATTCGCATCAAGCCTTATGCAAGCCTCCGCGCCGACGGTGGACCGAAGGGCCCCCACGCGTTCGAGATCCCAGGTGAGATCCGGGCCACGACCAGGTACTCGCTCCATCGCGACTTTCAGCTTGAATGCAGAGCACCCTTCGCCCATCGCGCGCTCCGCGTCCTCCGCCACCTCCGCAGGTGAATCCCCAGCCACAAGCGCCTGCGTTCGTACCTGATCTGGCGAAGCACCCGAGAGACCCGCCCGATCTCGAATCCATGCGGCCAGCGTCTTTCCTTCTCGGCGGGCCTGCAAATCGAAAAACGCTGCCTCCCGTGCGAACTCGGCGCAGGGGGTCCCCGTCGGTTGGATACCGGGCTGAAATTGACGTTGGGGTTGAGCTTGAGATTCGGGTTGAGAGTCCAATGCGACTGCCGAGAACGCTTTCGTTAGGTCAGCTCTGAACGATGCCTCCAAGGCCTCTCGGCACTTCGCGAATTCTTCGGTGCCGAAGGAAGGAAGCGGCGTTGCCTCGCCGAATCCGCGCAACCCCGCCTCGTCCTCGACTTCGACAAGGAACCCATCCCTGCGCTCGATTCGGCCGTGCGCCGTTCGCATTGCCTGGCGCAACGGAAGAGAGAAGCCGTGGATTTTGACCCGGCGAAGCCTCACCCGACGAGCCCCGTTTCCATCCCGGATGCCAGACCAAGTGCGAGAAGAAGCGAGTACAGAAAACCAAGCTGTGCCGTTCCGGCCAGAGCCGCATTCAACGCAGGACCTTCTTCCGTCTGCGAAATCACTCCGTATATGCGAACGGCCCTTGGCAGGCTGGCCATCGGAATCAACACCCAAGGTGACATGCCTAAGACCAGCCAAAGCGCGACCGGCACGAGATAGGCGCCACCCACAAGGGCCAGCCATTCAAAGCGTGCGCCGCTGCGTCCGAATCGAACGGCAAGGGTTCTTTTTCCTGCGACCGTATCGGTGTCGATGTCGCGCAAGTTATTCACGACAAGAATCGCAGTCGCCAGGGTGCCCACCGGAACCGCGCAAATCCAAGCGAGTGAGGGAAGCGAACCCGTTTGCACGAAGGTCGTGCCGACCACTGCAACGAGTCCGAAGAAGAGAAAGACCGCGACGTCGCCCAGGCCGTGATAACCAAGCGGATAGGGTCCACCGGTATACGCGATCGCGGCGAGGATCGACACGAACCCGACGGCCAAAATGACCGGGCCAGCCACTGAGCTCAGGTAGAGACCTGCCAAAGTCGCTAACGCAAAAACGACGCCCATCCCCGTTTTCAGCTGAGCCGGGCTCAGTAGACCAAGAACCGCGGCGCGCGGAGGACCGATCCGGTCTTCGGTGTCCGCCCCCTTTTCGAAGTCAAAGACATCGTTCGCGAAATTCGATCCGATTTGCAGAAATAGTGCCCCCAAACCGGCCGCGATCGCCGGCCCGACCTGCAACGCACCTTCGACGTGTGCGACGGCCGTTCCGACTAAAACAGGACCGATCGAAACAGGCAACGTCTGTGGTCGAATAGCCATCCGCCACGCAGCAATACTTCCGGGCTCCACCTGGTTCACATCACTCATCCCGCTCGTCCTCCTCAACGTCGCCGCCGGGTTGCGCACATCCCGCGCGCGCCAAAAAGTCTTTGACCAAAACCGCGAAGGCCTCGGGTTGTTCGAGATGAGCCGCATGCCCAGACTCCGAAACGATCGCCGTTCGGGCATCGAAGCACCCCTCTTCAAGGATGGCTGCGATGCCTTGGAATTTCTCGTCCTCGTCACCCACGACGAGTTGGATGGGTCCCTCATATCGGCGGAGGCGATCGAAGACCGGCGTTTGCGCGCCCGAGCCCATTCCTCGCAGAGAATTGGCGAGCCCACTCGGGCTATTTTTCATCCGTTCCGCACGAGCGCGCCCAAGTGCATTCGCCCCCAGCCGCTTCTGGCTCGCGAAAAGAGGAATCGACATCCAATGATCCACGAAGGCCTCGAGGCCCTCTTGCTCGATTCGATTCGCGAGGGCTTCATCCGCCGCGATCCGTTCGCGCCGGGCCGCAGCATCCGCGATCCCTGCCGTCGCGCCGACGAGCGTTAGGCTGGCAAAGCAGTCTGGCTTCGCAAGCGCCGCGGACAATGCCGCCCTGCCCCCCATCGAATAGCCGATCAAATGTGGACGACGCAGATCCAGGGCACCGACCGCCGCAAGAACCTGCTGCACGCACGCGCCCATCGAGTAGCACCCGATGTCCTCTGGAGCGTCGCTCTCGCCGTGCCCCACAAGCTCTAACCGAACGACGAAATAGTCATCCAATAACGGCCCGGCCACGCCCTCCATACTTTCGGCGGACCCCGTAAACCCGTGCAAAATCAAAACCGCCTGACGCCCGTCGCGCGATCCATCACAGGCCGCGTGTAGCCGAACGCCGCACACGTCAATGAATCGCGACTCGGTCGGCTGCGCCACTAGGACATCACTTCCGAATCGACCGCGCCAAGCGCACTGCTCGTGGCGGCCCTGAATCGACGCTCGTTTTCAGTGGCATCAACCGGCACCCGAACGATCGAGACTCCGGGTCTCGCAATCCCGGCAGCAATCGCTGTCTCGAGTTCGTCGGCATTCGTCGCGAGCGTGTCTTCGAGCCCAACGAGCGCCGCGACTCCGGCAAGGTCTAGCCCATGAGGCGTATGAAAGAGTTCTTGAAAGGCCACTTCCTCGCTCTGCTGTGCCACGGGAAGCATCGAAAAAATCCCCCCGCCATTATCATCGAGCACCACGATCGTGAGCGGAATCGTTTCTCGACGCGCCAACAACAGCCCACTCAGATCGTGTAGAAAGGCGAGATCCCCCGTCATCAAAACAGTCGGAACCCCCGTTGCTGCAGCCACTCCGAGTGCCGTCGAAGTGATTCCGTCAATCCCGCTCGCTCCGCGGCTGCAGAAGACGCGAACAGACGACTCTCGCTTCGCGAATCCGAGGTCAAGCAGTCGGATCGACATGCTATTCGAGATGAAGAGCTGCCCATCGACAGGAACACTGCGCGCAATGACTGTCGCGACCGAGAGACCGCAGAAGCCATGCGGCGACATCGCCGCATCATCGAGCGCGCTCCTTGCCACCGCGTTATTCGACTCGAAGGTATCTCGCCAAGCGGATTTCCGGCTTGGCCCGGGTCCATTAACGGCGGACAAGTCGGCCGCAGCTCCGGACAGTAAACCTGCGGCGCCACCCCGAACCACTCGTGTCGCGAGACGCGAAGGCTCTCCCCACTGGCCCCCCTCATCGAGCCACCAAACGTGTTGCGGCTCGGCCGCTTCGATCCAGAGCCGCTGGGGTTTTGAAACCGAGGGCTCACCCAATCGCACAACGACCTCCGGACGATATCGTTCGCTGAACCGTCCGGGCCGAGTCAGGATATCTGCGGCATCTAGTAACAGTGAACTTTGCGACCCGTCCCCGGCGCGAAGATTCGAAGCCGGATCGCATAACACTGGCCAACCGGAAGCCTCAGCGAACCCGACGATCGCATCTCGAAGCCCAGGCGAAGGCTGCATAGGGCCTACGCTGATCACGCCTCGTTCGTTATCCCGGGCCAGAGCAGCCAGTTCCGAAACGTCCTCGCCCCGCGGTATTTCTCTCGCATGGGTAAACTCTGGCGCGACCCGCGAGCCCTGTACCGCGGTAAGGATCTCAGACATTTTTCCCACCGGCGGAGGGAGCGGCTCCCGGAGCGGCCAATTGAGATGAACCGCGCCGGAAGGCTTACCGAGTGCTTCTTCGACCGCACGCGCGGCGACTTGATTGGCGAAACGAAGTGCATCCTCCCCGGCTTCGGGAACCGGAAGCTCGCTCGCCCAACGCGAGTACCCACCGAAGAGTCCGACCTGGTCGATCGTCTGGCCGGCACCCCAATCCCTAAGCTCCGCCGGACGATCCGTGGTTGCGACGATCATAGGCACCCTCGAATAGTGGGCCTCAACGACAGCCGGCAGGTAATTGGCTGCTGCAGTTCCGGAGGTGCATACGAGCACGGCGGGGCGACCGCTTGCCTTCGCGAGACCGAGCGCAAAAAAGCCAGCCGCACGTTCATCAAGCTCGATCCAAGTACGCAGTCCAGGTGTGTGACGGGCCGTGATCGACAGCGGCGTAGAACGAGAGCCCGGCGAAATCACAACATGAGCCACTCCAGACAAACGAAGAGATTCAAAAAAAGTGCCTGTAAAACGGTAGACCGCTTCCGGATCCGACACGAATGCGCTCACGCCTAAATCTCCGTAAGAGGCGCGAGTAGGGCTCGAAGCTTAATGCGGGTCTCTCGAAGCTCTTCGTCGGCAACCGATCCTTCGACAAGACCTGCTCCGGCGAATAGCAACCCTCTACTCGCACCGGCCCGATTCAGTCCGTCCAATCGGTTGCGGATCAGGCCCGATCGCAACGCGACGCGAAAATCCCCACCCCCCTCAATGTCGAGCCAACCGACCGGCGCCGCATACCACCCACGGTCAAGGCCTTCATGCTGCCGAAGCCAAGCCCCCGATTCACGCCGCGGCACACCGCACACCGCAGGGGTCGGATGAAGATCAGAAATGAGCTGCAGGACATCGACAGTGCTGTCCCTTTCCCCGTCACTTGCTGGCATCGCTCTCAGTTCACCCGAGATCGGGGTTTCAAGATGCTGGATCCCGAAGAGCGCGCGAAGCGAAGGGGACTCGGGCACGGTCAATGTCTCGCACCTCTCCGCCAACACGTCTCGAATTGCGTCGACGACAAGCGCGTGCTCATTGCGCTCTTTCTTGCTTGAAAGCAGCGCCCGACCAAATTCGAGATCTTCTTCCGGGTTGCGACCACGCGGGGCCGACCCCGCAAGCGCAGCCGTCTGGACTGCGCGTCCGCGCTTTCGAACGAGAGTCTCCGGAGTCGCAGCTAGGAAAGTGTCGTCTCCTCGCCCCACGGCAATCAAAGTGCAGGTCGGGTAAAGCAAACGAAGCCGCGCCAAAAACTCCGGGACATCGAAATCGCCGTCATGGTCCACTGAAAGTGCACGGGCGAGCACGACCTTAGTCAGCTGCTGCGAGCCAATCGCTTCCAAGGCGGCCTCGACCTGCGCTCGGAAAATCGCATGGGGACGATCCGCTTTGACTCTGAATTCAGGGCCGCCCCCCCACAACCCTGCCAACTCGTCGCTCGAAGCGATTTCGACAGGCTCCTCAGGAGCGTCTTCGCAGAGCGCCTCGAACTCGCGCGAACGTGAGACTAACTCCGTTTCGACGCTGTCCGCGGTTGCCCCCGGTTCGATCCGGGTGAAAGAGACAAATCCGCTCCCGTCGGCGCGGTCTTCAAGAACCATATTGGGCAACACGAAGCGCGCGGCCGGAAAAGCTTTCCAATCCTCCGCGCCCCGGGACTCTTCTTCGAAGCCAAATCCCCCGAAAAAGGTCGGCGCATCATTCGGACGCGACTGCCCAATCCAATCGATCCGTTCCCGCACCGATGTTGCCCAGCCACGAATATCCTCGAAGCGTCCAGGTCCTGCACTCTCGGTCTCGTCAGCGATACCTAATCCCAGCGCCTGCGAGTCGACCGCGCCGCAATGCCAGAGGAAGCGGTCTCGACTCTTCGTTCTGGCATAACATTCTACGACATTCGGAATCGGCGTCGAAACGACTCGCGCAACCCATCGAGTCCTTGCTTCCTCTCGACTCATGCGAACCGCACGTTCGAGGCCTGCACGTTCCTCCGGAGTCAAAGCCCCAAAACTGGATCGATCACTCTCCGTCACGAATTCGTTTCACAATCCGGCATGAGGGGACCCCGAACACCCGTCAGGATTTGTGCGGATCCGAGAAAGAGACTCTCACGATCGATCTCTAAGAAACCAGCGCCGCTGAGCATTTCACGCAGCACGTCTGGCGGAGGCAGGTAGGCCGTCGATTGAGGAAGGTACGCGTAGGCCTTTCGGTCCGAGACCAGTCCGCCCACGAGCGGAACGATGCGGTCGAAGTAGAGGGAATGAGCCAGGCGAATCGGCCCCCAGGCCGGACGATCGACATCGATTAAAGCGGCACGCCCACCCGGCTTCAAAATCCGCGCGATCTCATGCAGGACTGAGTCGAGCGTCACGAAATTACGAAGCGCGAATCCACAGGTCACGACATCCACTGAAGCCGTTTGAAACGGCAGCCATTCACCATCTCCCTGAACGGCGGGATGGGCAAGTCCCCGCCCCTGTCCTTGCTTCAACATTTGCAAGGCGAAGTCGACACCCACAACGCGTGCGCCGCGACTTTCTACGAGCTCGCAAAAATCACCTGTGCCACATGCGAGATCGACAACCGAATCCCCCTCGCCCACATCGACCTTATCAAGTGCGCGCCGGCGCCATCTTTGGTCCATGCCCATAGACATCACTCGATTAAGCGCGTCGTAGCGCGGAGCTATGCGGTCGAACATGTCTTGCACACGAACGCGCTTCTCTTCACCAGTCGGTAGATCACCTAACGCCACTGAATCTCCAATCGGGCAGTCTTAGTTGCTTCGAGCGCCGCTTCGAGCGCACTCTCTTCTCCGCGGCCCCGCAGACGCGCGAGCGCCCGAGCCACGACCGTTCTTTGAAAATGAAGCGCGACGATTTGCGTCGCCTGGGGCAAGAGCCGCTCGAAAACGAGACGTACGCTTTCGTCGTCTTTGCCTCGAGGCTTACGGACATGATCATCGAAAAGATCGATCGCCTGCTCCGCCAACGCATCAACGTTCGCTGCATGCTGCGCGGCGAGTTCCAAAAGTCGATCGAGCGGCATCCCCATCCCCAGGATTTCAAGCGCGCCAGCCACCATCTCAAGGTCAGACCGCGGGAAGCGCTCCTCGCCGCGAATCTCAATCGGCGCGATCAGACCCGCTTGGACGACGGCACTCACCAAGGCCTCGGGCACGCCGGTCTCCTCGGCCAACTCGGCGAGAGTGAGCGTTCCCTCTCCGACACTTCGAGCGGCCAGCGCTTCGAGTAGATCCGAGTCCTGGCGACGAGGTGATGTGGGCTGCGGTTCGGCATGAGCATGGGCCGCGGTGTCCGTCTCGATATCCGATGAGGCCGCGTCGAGGAGTCGACGGATCTGGGCCAGAGAGAATCCTTCGTCGAGTAAGCTCCGAATCCGCCGGATCCGTTCAAGATGGTCGGCGGAGTAAATCGCGAAGCGTCCAGAGCGGCGCGGCGCCGGGATAAGGCCCTTGGCTTGGTAGAAGCGGACCGTATCCACCCCTACGCCCGATGCGCTTGCCAGTTCTGCAACTCTATATTCCACGTGACAACTCTAAGAGTGATTACTCTCAGTGTCGAGGAAGCGAATCGTTGCGGCTCGCAGCGATAACATGGTCCCCTCGGGGCGCCTGGATCGATATCAAGAGGGGCAGCGGGAAAATTCCCGATGATCGTCGACATTTCCGCCGGCGGTATTCGCTTCGCGTCGAACATTGAATACGAGATCGATAATAAGGCCGCCGGGCGTTAGGTGCCCTGCCCTCTCCAGCTCCCGCGCGACGGTCTAGCCGACGAGCATCGCGAATCGATTGAGAATCGACGTGCTTTCGGGCGTTTCCGCCGCAGCCGCGATCATCGCCTCCGGGTCAGAACCCTCTCCTCGGATAATCTCCCGACGCGCTTCGACGTACCGGCGCATGATATCCGCATCGAACTCGGGATGAAACTGAACGCCCCATTGGCGAGGCCCAAAACGCAACACGGCGTTCGGCTCAATATCCGTCTCCCCGAGGACATCCGCCCCATCCGGGGGAACGAGCACTGATTCCACATGAGACATATGCACGGGGAACGTGCCGCCTTTCAACAGAATATCCTCGGCGAGGTCGGCGGCGTCCATGCGTAGTTCGACGGTCCCGATCTCTCGACCGTTGGGATTCTTGCCTACTTCGCCACCTAGCCCATAGGCGAGCAACTGATGGCCGTAGCAGAGGCCTAGTACTGGCACGCGATCATCCTTAATGATCTTCGCAAGCCAAGCTGCAGCTTCCTCACTCCAAGCGGGCCGATCCGTGACCATGCTAGGGGAGCCCGTCACCACGATGCCCGAGATCGAAGAGATATCGGGAAGCGGCTCTCCGGCATAGGCTTCGCATAGCTTGATTCTGTGCTTAGGAAGGCCGAGATTCGCAGTGATCCATTTCTCAAAGTCTCCACGCACTGCTTTGACCGGCGCGAGTGTCTCGCCAGTCTTCAAAACTAAAATCGTCTCATCGCCTAGCATTGAAATCACCTCTTGAGTCCCTACCCCGAACCGTGGGGCCGGTACCTTAGCGGTATTTTTAGTAATCGCTCGACTTTGATGCGTACAGCCACCCTCGGGGCGATTCGGGTCAAGGCAGATCCATAGAGGTCTATGAATCTTGTTCTATGGGAGGCGCAATCTATGAAGCGCAATCGCCGAAGCGACGGACACATTCAAGGAATCCACCTGGGGATCCATATCGATTCGAACGCGGCGATCGGCATGTGCAAGTGCGTTTTGCGTTAGTCCTTCGCCCTCTGTCCCCAGCAGAATCGCAGCAGGACCGATCACCTCAGGGGACAGCTCCGCTAGGTCGACGCCGGACTCCGCTGGATCGAGTGCGAGGATCGAAAACCCAAGCGCCGAGAGTCCCGCGAGCATGGAATCCATATCCAGCGCTCGAGCAAAGGGCACCACGAGGCTCCCACCCATCGAAGTCCGAATCGCCTTTCGATAGAGCGGGTCAGCGGTCCGCGGGCACAGCATCACGGCCCGCCCAGAAAGCCCCATCGCGTTCCGAAACACGCCGCCCACATTGTCATGATTAGTGAGCCCCTCGAGTATCACGATTCGAGGAGCCACTTCCTTCGCTAGAAGCGTGGCTGCTAGTTCCAAGGGGTCGACGGGTTCGGGACGGCAGCAACACGCCAGGACTCCGCGATGAATCGGAAAACCGACGATTTCATCAAGCACGCTCCTCTCGGCAAGGTAGACCGGGCAATCGATGCTAAGCGCTTCGAGGCGATCGGAGAGGGAACCCCAGGCACGCTCGCTGAGGAGCAAGGACTCGGGGGGCCACGGGGAGCGCTCAAGCAGGACGAGGAGGTTTCCTCGGCCCTCCACTATGAACCGGTCGCGGCGGGAGGCGAGCTGCGCATCCTTTAGGTTCTGGTAATCGGCGATCCTGGGATCGTCAAAATGCTCGATTCGAAGAGGCTGCATCGACCGATCCAAGCACAGCCGGCGCATCCTGCAATGGGCCCGCCCCACCGCTCGAGGGTCGGTGGGGCGGCGGTCCATCCAGGGAAGTGATGGACCTTTTCCCATCGCAACAATTCCGCATTGCCTGCGGCCCGAACGTCCTGGGTCCGAATGGCTTAGTGGCGCATCGAACCCGGAGGAGTCGAGTCTTCAGGATCTGCAATCGAACCTTCGGGATCGAAAACCGGGGGGGAGACCGCAGCCAAACCGATCAAAACTAACCCCAGAAATGTACAGAGCCCGTACCTCACCCAAAGTATCGCGCGCGCCATCAATTCATCGCCTCGCACTCATTCGCATCGAGCCGCTTCGTCCCTGGACAAAAACAAGGCAGCTCGCTTGTCTCAGAAGTAAGTGCGAGGTCGGGCCCGGGAGGTGACGCCAATACACACGAAGAGTCCCAAAGAAAAGCGGGCCCCTGCCCGAAGACAAAAGGCCCGCCATTTTCTTGCACATCAGCTGCGCGCTCGTTGTCTAACAAGCGGATCGCCTGGATCAAATCCTCAAGGCTTCGCGGCGCTAAACGCGCGCTCTACTCACGGTCGAGAACGAAAGCACCCGCGGCCTACAGACCTCTGAGCCCCTTGGGCTTAAAAGTTTGCGAAAAAATCGTTGCCCTTATCGTCGACGATGATGAATGCAGGGAAATTTTCGACCTCGATTCGCCAAATGGCTTCCATGCCGAGTTCCTCGTATTCCTCGATTGCGACGTTCTTGATGCAGTCCTTTGCGAGAATCGCCGCAGGCCCACCCACGGAGCCTAGATAGAACCCACCGTGCTTCTTGCATGCGTCCGTCACCTGCTGCGATCGGTTGCCCTTCGCAAGCATGACCATCGAGCCACCGCGCTCCTGAAAAAGGTCTACATAGGAGTCCATGCGGCCCGCAGTCGTCGGCCCGAAGGAGCCCGAGATATGACCCTCAGGCGTCTTTGCCGGCCCCGCATAGTAAACCGCGTGATCCTTGAAGTACTGCGGCAGATCCTCGCCCGCATCAAGCCGCTCCTTGAGCTTCGCGTGCGCGATATCCCGAGCGACGATGATCGTGCCATTCAAGGAGAGCTGGGTCGTCACGGGATACTGCCCAAGGTCCGCAAGCACTTCGTCCATGGGGCGATCTAGATTAATGGAGACTGGTTCCCGTGTTAGCTCATGAGCCACGAGGTCGGGCATGAAGCGCGCCGGATCGGTTTCAAGTTGCTCGAGGAAGATGCCGTCCTTCGTGATCTTGCCCTTGATCTGGCGATCCGCTGAACACGAAACGCCGATCCCCACTGGGCAAGACGCACCATGACGCGGCAACCGAATCACGCGCACGTCATGGCAGAAATACTTGCCGCCGAATTGTGCACCGATGCCGACTTCCCTCGTGAGCCGCAGGATCTCTTCTTCCAGTTCCACATCACGGAATGCACGACCATGTTCGTTGCCGGAAGTCGGTAGTCCGTCGAGTTCGTGACAGCTCGCGAGCTTCACGGTCTTGAGCGTACTCTCCGCGCTCGTGCCGCCAATTACGACTGCTAGGTGATAGGGCGGGCACGCAGCAGTCCCGAGCGCCTTAATCTTCTCGATCATAAATGTCTTGATCGACTCGGGATTGAGCAGCGCCTTCGTCTCTTGAAAGAGCATCGACTTATTCGCCGAACCGCCGCCCTTTGTGATGAAAAGGAACTTGTAGGCGTCGCCTTCCGTCGCATAGATGTCGATCTGGGCAGGCAGGTTAGTGCCGGTGTTCTTCTCTTCGTACATAGTGATCGGCGCGACTTGGCTGTACCGAAGATTAGTCTCGGTGTAGGTCTTGAATATGCCGCGAGAGAGAGCCTCTTCATCATTGCCTGCGACGAATACGTTCTGGCCCTTCTTGCCAACGACAATCGCGGTGCCCGTGTCCTGGCAGGAAGGCAGCACCATACCCGAAGCGATATTCGCGTTCTTCATCAGCTCGAGCGCAACAAAACGATCGTTGTCCGATGCTTCGGGGTCTTCCATGATCTTCGCTAGCTGCGCGAGGTGACTCGAGCGCAGCAGATGCGAGACATCGCGAATCGCTACCGAAGCCAGATTAGAGATCGCTTCGGGATCGATCTTCAGAATCTCACGGCCATCGATCTCGATCGTCGAGACGCCATCTGTACCGATTTTTTTGTATTCGGTGTGATCGTCTCCGAGCTCGAACATTTCCTGAAAGTGAAAATCCGCCATCGAAACCTCTCTCCGCGACAATCGCCTGTGTGACCCAGTTTGGGGGGGCGACGACAGTAGCCGAGGCGCAGCCGATCGCGCGAGCAATCCCAAGAACCCGCGCAAAATAGGGTGTCTCCCGCCACGAACTCTCACTTTCAGGCCTCGCCTGACCGATTCAATGGTGGGGAGGGCCCGAGTGAACCTGACGCGGCCAGCCCCCCTCTCTATCATCGGAGACATGATGCCCAACCACGTTGCCCCTTCTGGTTCTCGTTCGTCGAGCACCTCCGAAATCCTCATTCCTGCTCTTGTGCCCCAAATCCCTCGCGGATCGGAAAGCATTCGCCGCGCCTTCGTTGCCGTTGGCCTCGGCTTCGTGCTCTTCGTAGGAAGCGCCGTCGCCCCCTTCGGGGCGGAGGCCTATAAGACTCAGGAACTCAACTGCAGCAATAGCTGGGACCTGGTCCAAAGCCTTCTCAAGCGACATATCAGTTTCCGCGGACTCGACACCGAACTCCGCTCCCGCGCGATCGACGCATATATCGAACGCATCGATCCCTCGAAGACCCTCTTTCTGTCGAAAGAAATCAAAACCCTTCGCGGCCGGCTAAACGGCGTCTTCTTCGCGGTCCAGAACGGCGAATGCGATCTCCTCGATGATATTCAGATCGATCTCGTCAAGCGCTATGAGCGCATGCAAAACGACGTGACGGCATTCGTCTCAGCAGAAGACTACGCCCTCGATACAGACGTGCGTCTCATTCTCGATCCCGAAAAGCGCGGTCATCCAGTCAACGACGAGGCTCGCATTAAGCTCCTCGAACGTCTCGTGCATTTTCAGATGTCGAATTATCTCAGCAGCGACATGGAAACTGACAAAGCGAAAGAGAAGCTGATTCATCGCTATGAGTTGATGTCGAAGCACTCGAGAGAACTTGAGCCACGCGATACTTACGGCAACTTTTTGAATGCCTTCGCTTCAGCACTCGACCCACACTCCGCCTACTATCCCCCGGAAGCCGACGAGGACTTCCAGATCCAGATGAGTCTTTCTCTGGACGGAATCGGCGTCGCACTCTCTTCCAAGGACGGATACTCCGTCGTGGAGCGAATCATTCCCGGCGGCGCAACCGACAAGTCCGACGCGCTCGATCCCGGAGACAAGATCATCGCCGTTGCACAAGAGGGCGAGGACCCCGTCGACATCATCGACATGTCGCTTCGGGATGTCGTCTCTATGATCCGCGGCGAGCGCGGCACGACCGTGAAGCTCACAATCCTTCGCAAGACCGACACAACGCAACGCTTGGAAGTCTCGATCATCCGCGACAAGGTCACGATTGAAGACGCGGCTGCGACACTCGACATCCAAGAGGTCGAAGTCGAAGGCAAGACGCGTAAGCTCGCGATCATTGACTTGCCGACCTTCTATGGCGATACCGATCCCAGCAAGCGCCAGAGCGGCCGGGACGTGCGTGATCTTCTGCGCCAGGCGCGAGAAAAGAAGGTCGATGGTGTGCTCCTCGACCTATCCCGGAACGGTGGCGGAAAACTCGACAGCTCCCGCGAGATCGCCGGCCTCTTTATTCGTGAAGGCGGCGTGGTCGCGGTCAAGAACGTCTTCTCCGAAGTCCAGGTCCTAAGCGACCCCGCAGATGACATCGTCTACGACGGTCCTCTCGTGATCCTCACCTCGCGCATCACGGCATCCGCCTCGGAAATCGTCGCTGGCGCGCTCCAGGATTACGGACGCGCGATCATCGTCGGGGATGATCACACCTTCGGCAAAGGCACCGTTCAGAGCTACGTAAATCAGCCTGGACGACTCGGCGCCTTGAAAGTCACGACGGCCCTCTTCTTCCGACCCGGCGGCGCATCCACACAGCACGCGGGCGTCGCCGCCGACATCGTTCTCCCATCGCTCTTTGCGACCGACGACCTCGGCGAGCGCTACACGCCCTACTCGCTGGGAAGCCAGAAGATCACACCCTTCCTCGGCAAGGCTAAGCCCGTGTCGCGCTTCCCATTCGGGAACTCGTATTCAAACAGTCCAGACCCCTGGGCCCCCCTCAGCCCAGACCTGATGGCGGCACTTCGCGACCGGTCCGCCGCCCGAGTCGCGAAGAACGAAGAGTTCACCAAGATCAAGGAACGCCTCGCCAAGATTGCAGAGCAAGATGACGTCGTTCATCTCGCCGAATTATTGAAGGAACGCAAAGAAGCAGAAGCAGAGAGCGACGCCGAAACTGACTCTACTGACTCTGAAGGCGCATCTAGCGAACCCAATCCCGACGGTGAGATGGACGAGACCGAGAAGAAACTGGACCCCGGTCCGCAGCGATCACGCGATCAGGAATCGAACAAGATCGAAGAGAGCGCTACTCCTTCTGGCAAGAGCGATCCCTCCTCCGAGGAGGAGGACGAGAAGGAAGACGAGCCTACGCCCCAACGGTTGGAGGCGCTCCGCATTCTTTCAGACCTCGTCGAGCTCCAGGAGGCCGGACGAACTTCATGGCCCGTACCGCAATCAGCGTCGCGATCGGAATCGCCTTCATCTCTGCCGTAATTTGGTACGCCCTCGACGCCACTCAGATTCAGTGTGAAATCTGCGTCGACTACAAAGGGCGCCAAGCGTGCTCCATCTCTCGTGCAGCTGACGTGTTAACCGCCGAAGCTCAGGCGCATAGCGGCGCGTGCTCTCAGGTCACCGGCGGCGTCACCGAAACCCTTGAGTGTGACCGGATTCGATCAAGCGTGCGGCGCTGTAGCGAATAACCTCGCAGCAACCACGTAGAACGCCGCTACGACCGGGCTACATCATCATTCTTGACGATGACGAAACCTTTGAGCCGAGCGCTCTGGCCGAATTCGCGGAAGTGGTCGGCCGCTATCCAAGCCAGAGATGGTTCGTTGCGGAATGCGCATCGCCTGATGGAGTATCCATCAGGCGGAGGACCACGGGCATCTGGGTCCCCATCTCCTATTCCGCGCCACGTTTGCGTCTCTCCCGAAACTCGGTGTCGGCCGATCCAAGCCCCTCGAAAATCGCGACCTCGCGGCCCAGCCGGCCCGGGCGTTCCTTGAGCTGACCGAAAACCGCTTCGAGCCGATCCTCACTTCGTGTATTGAGCGCGCCAAGAGCAGCCCCGAAATCTCCGCTTGAGCTCCGGCGGGGACTGCATCAACGAGGAATTCGCGCCCACCCATGGATTCCTGCTAGCGTAGGCGCGAACTCGGGGCCCGAGCCCCCCGTCCGCGCGCCCCTTCTAAAATTGAATCTGCGAAGCACTTGAATCACGCGCTTCCGCACCAACCTTGCGCAGGCCGCTGCGTCGCGAGAGCGTCGCCGCGCCCCATCTGCGCCGGAGCCATCTATCTATGTCCCTCGACGAATCCGTCCGGCAGGAAATCACTAACACGCTCGAGTCCAACGAAGTTGTGCTCTTCATGAAGGGGAATCGCCGCTCACCGCAATGCGGATTTTCCGCGACGGTCGTCGGCATCCTCGATTCGATGCTAGGTGACTACCACACGGTAGACGTGCTCTCTGAGCCCGAAGTCCGGGATGGTATCAAGACCTTCTCCTCGTGGCCGACGATTCCGCAGCTCTACGTAAAAGGCGAATTCGTTGGCGGCTGCGACATCATTCAGGAGATGATGGGCTCGGGTGAACTCTACGAGACCCTCGGACTCGAACCCGTCGAAGTCGTTCAGCCTAACATTATCGTCACGGAATCCGCTGCCGGTGCCCTCACGCAGGCGGCCGCCGAACACGGGGGCGGCGGACGCGAGCTCCACCTTTCAGTCGACGCCGCGTTTCAGTCGAACCTCTCGATCGCGCCGCGCACTCCCGCAGACATTGAAGCCATCGTGTCGGGGAATAATGCTGAGCTCACTCTTCTCCTCGATCCCATGTCCGCCAGTCGCGCGGATGGCATCACGATCGACGTGGCGGATACGCCGAACGGGCAGGCCTTTCAGGTAGACAACCCCAACGCCCCTCGCGTCCAGCAGATGTCGGTGGGCGACTTGAAGGCTGCCATTGATGCGGGCAATCCGATGGAAATACTCGACGTCCGCACGCCGGAAGAGCGTGCGATCGCCGCCATTCCCGGCGCAGCCCTGCTCAACGAAGGCGAAGCGGCTCGAATCGAGGCCATGCCCCGGGACACCAAGCTCGTCCTGCACTGCCATCATGGCGGAAGATCTCAGCAGGCTGCAGAGCAATTCGTGTCTCTGGGGTTTACCCAGGTCTTCAATGTCGTTGGTGGAATCGATGCCTGGAGCCAGGAAATCGATCCCGACGTTCCGCGATATTAGGAGAGAGAGGAATTCCTCATGGCACTGCAAATCCTTAATGCTGGACCGCCCCCGGAAGACGTCGCCGAACAGATTCGCGCAGCGATCGCGGGCAAGCTTCCCGAAGCAGCGATCGAAGTCCGGCCTCAGGGCCCAGGGCATTTCGAGATCACCGTGACTGATGTTGCCTTCGACGGCTTGAATCGCGTCAAGCAACAGCAGCTCGTATACGGCGCGATCACCGAGCTCATGGCTGGGCAAAACCCGGCGGTTCACGCAATCGACCGCCTCGAATGCTTGGTCCCCTAATAAACCGCGACTCCGAGCAGCCCGGTGTCTAAATGACTGACCGATACGTCGTGTGCATGATTGAGCACAGCGTGCTGAGCCGTGCACGGCTTTCGACCGAAACGTTTGATTTCCGCCCCTAGACGGATTAAAAACGTCTCGGTCCTCGCCGCCCCACGCCTTGGTTCAATCGATTCGCACAGTTGAATCGAAGCGGCGGGATCCACGCCAACCGACCTTCGCTCGCTGCATCGTCTTGCAGTCAGCCAATGGTCATCACGGGGATTCGTAACGACATGCATCGCCTCGCGCGCCCGCGCCTTGCCTCCTCCCTTAGAATTTTCTTGTCTTCAGCGCTTTGCCTTGTTGCGCCTTCAGCGGCCCTCGCCGCCGACGAGCTCGACACCGGCGACACGGCCTGGCTCCTGACCTCGACCGCTCTGGTCCTCTTTATGACGATCCCCGGTCTAGCCCTCTTCTACGGCGGCCTGGTCCGCACAAAGAACGTGCTCTCGATCTTGATGCAATGCCTCGCCTTGACGGCACTGATGACCATCGTTTGGCTCATAGCCGGTTACTCGCTCGCCTTCGACACAACCGGCATGGTCGCAGGCGAAGTCGGCGTGAACGCGTTCATAGGCACCTTCGGAAAAGCCTTCCTATCCGGTGTCGATGCCGATACGCTTTCTGGCACGATTCCCGAGATTCTATTCTTCGCATTCCAGTGCACCTTCGCCGTGATCACGCCAGCGCTCATGATCGGTGCCTTCGCTGAACGCATGAAGTTCTCGGCAGTCCTGATCTTCTCGACGCTCTGGCTCTTCGTTGTCTATATCCCGATTTGCCACATGACTTGGGGCGGCGATGGCGGCCTCTTCTGGGATTGGGGCGTGTTCGACTTCGCGGGCGGAATCGTCGTCCACATTACTGCCGGTGTCGCTGCACTCGTGGCGTGCATCGTGATCGGCCCGCGCCAGGGCTATCCGACGAAAGCCATGCCGCCGCATAACCTCACCATGTGCGTAACGGGAACGGGCATGCTCTGGGTCGGTTGGTACGGCTTTAATGGCGGCTCCGCGCTCGGTGCGAACGGGGCCGCGGCGATGGCCATCACGGTCACCCAAATTTCCGCTTCGACTGCAGCGCTCACCTGGATGGCCATTGAGTGGCTCAAGCACGGCAAGCCGTCTGTCCTCGGTATCGCCACCGGCGCGATCGCTGGCCTAGCAGCAATCACCCCGGCGGCGGGTGTCGTCGGCCCGATTGGCGGCCTCGCCATCGGCCTCTGCTCCGGCATCATCTGCTTCCTCGCTTCAACCACCCTAAAGCGCACACTCGGCTACGACGACTCCCTCGACGTCTTCGGCGTGCATGGTGTTGGCGGCTTCGTAGGAACGGTTCTCGCTGGGCTCTTCGGTGCAGCAGCCTTCGGCGGAAACCAGATCGATCTGGCCATCGGAAACCAGATCGGCCTGCAATTCCTAGCCGCTGTGATCACAGCAGCCTGGGCCGGAGTCGCCAGCTACGTGCTCCTCAAGGTCACCGACAACATCGTCGGTCTCCGCGTGACGGAAGAAGACGAGGGCACAGGCCTTGACATCTCCCTCCACGAAGAGCGCGGATACAACCTCTAAATGAAGTTGTGAATCGGGGCGACGCATTCGTGTCGCCCCACCGTCTCACCTCCAGAGGATCCAGCCATGAAGCTCGTTCAGGCGATCATTAAACCCTTCAAGCTCGACGACATCCGAGACGCTCTTTCGAGCGCCGGGGTGTTTGGCCTCACGGTTTCAGAAGCCAAGGGATTCGGGCGTCAAAAGGGTCATACCGAGATCTATCGCGGCGCTGAATACGAAGTCGATCTGATTCCGAAGCTCTCCCTCGAAATCGTAATTCGAGACGATCAGCTAGAAACCGTAGTCAAGACGATTTCGGATACAGCCCAGACGGGTAAGATCGGAGACGGAAAAATTTTCGTCTCCGACGTCGAGCAGGTCATTCGGATCCGCACAGGCGAAGAAGGAGAAGCTGCTATCTAGTCCTAGTCATCACCGATCGAGGATCTCCCATGCTCGCCACCCCGCCCGAATTCATCGCCCTTACCCCCGAGATGAAAGAGCGACTCGATCGCTTCCAAGAAGACCACAAGAATGACCCGCTAGGCGGCGTCGGCGGACGCATCACGTTTGAAGATGAACGCGTTCGCATCTGGGAACTCATTCTCGAGCCCGGCGAAGCAAGCGCCCTCCATCACCACGAGTTCGACTACTACCTGATCATCTTCGAAGGCGACTTCGTCGCAGGCGTTTCTGAGCCGGGAAGTCCGATAGAGTCCTTCGTCGGGAAAGTCCCCGAAATAGGCAATACGGTCGCGATCCCAAAGGGCGCGACCGAGTGGGCCTACAACGTCGGCGAGAAGACGTATCGGGAAGTCATCGTAGAGATGAAGAACAGCTAGGGCTCCCCGTCTAATATTGCTCGACCGGATCTACTTGGTGTTCGAGTGCTTGACCCTTTAGGTAGCGGCCGAGATTTGTTGCGAAGCGATCCATCAGCCCCGAGTGCGAAGTCGGCCCAGCCCATGAGATATGAGGCGTAAGTCGAACCTGCCGATGCGTGTAGAGCCAGTGGCCTGCAGGCAGCGGCTCCGGGTCAACGCAGTCGAGGGTAGCCAGACTCACTCGGCCGCAATCAAGGGCGCGGCGAAGTGCGTCCTGGTTCACGAGTCCACCTCGTGCGACGTTCACCAGATGCACCCCGTCCTTCATCATGCCGAAGGTCTCGTCGTCCAGGAGATGGTATGTGGATTGCGTCTCGGGCGCCGCCACGACCACGTGATCAGCATCCGCGAGAAGTTCATTGAGACTGGAAACGATCTTCACGCCCGGCACGGGACTCTCGGCCTCCGTCCGTCGGTAGCCGCTGACTAACATTTCAAAAGGCAATGCGCGCCGCGCGACGGCCTGCGCGATCCCGCCGAAGCCGATCAAGGCGAGACGGCGGCCCGCGAGACTTCCCAAATTGGCGGTGTTCCATCGTTCTGGCTTTGAATTGATCCAGGTTTCAGGGAGCCGCTTCTCGGCAGCGAGTAGCACCGCCATCACCCATTCCGAAATCGCCGTCGCGCTCGCGCCCCGCGAACATGTCAGGATGCGGTCGCCCAGCAACTCGAAAGGGAATCCGTTCACACCTGTGCCGTAAGCATGAACCCAACGAATGCCCTTTTCGAGCACTGCCGCGAGATTAGGTGCCCCCCAAGGCAACGTGAGCAGGATCTCCGCTTCCAAATCTTCGGGCACGTCGCCGTCCACCGGAATCGAAACGATCTCGACCCCCGGGAACGCGGCACTCACCGGCTCAAGAAGCGAAAGTGGCATATGCGTTGCGATCTTCATACTCACTCCGTCGCCAGCCCCCGCGTCAAGATCTCCTCCACGAGAAGCGTGCGCTGGACCTGAGAGGTTGCCGCAGTTCGGGGCAGCCGTTCGAGGATCGCGATTCGACGCGGCTTCTTGAAACCTGCGAGGCGGCCTTCACAATGCTCTCGGATTGCTTTGAGTGTCGGCGGCTGCGTCCCCTCGACAGGTACAATCGCGGCGCATAACACGTCGCCCCACTCGGGGTCGGGAAGACCGACGATCGTAGCCTCCGAGAGATCCGGAAAATCACGGAGTACAGCTTCGACTTCGCTTGGCGATACGCTCTCGCCTCCGGTTCGCAAAATTTCCTTCTTGCGGCCGACGATCGACATGTACCCCTCGTCGTCGAGGGTCCCCATATCCCCCATTCGAAACCAGCCATCCAGAGAAGCGGCCTTCGTGGCTTCGATGTCATCAAAATAGCCGTCCATCAGGTATGGACTTCGCACCAAAATTTCACCGTCTTCCGCCAGGCGGACATCGACGTTATTCGACGGAATCCCAACGCTTCCCGGCTTGCGCAGTATGTCTGTGTTCGCGAGTGCGGTCGCAGACCCCACTTCAGTCGAACCGTAGTAGATCCGAATTTTGGCGCCGGGGAATCGCTCGCGCATGGCTTCCAGCAACTCGATGGGAGTGGCCGAGGTCCCTGAGTCGAGTTGAGAAAGCGTGCTCAGGTCGTAGGCGTCAATATCAGCTTCGACGATCCGCTTCCAAACAAGCGGCAGCCCGTAGAGCCGATTCGCTTTGCGGTCCTCGCATGCGGCCAAGAGTGCCTCAGCAGATGACTCCGTATACGTAATTTCGCCGCGGGTCTGCCACGCAGCGATCGCCAAAGTGAACGCCGCCATATGGAAGAGCGGAAACATGCAAACCGTTCGCTCAGGATCATCGCGAAAGACGCCCTGAAATCCGCGCAGCCAATTTGCCCGATGCGACAGGACGACACCCTTAGGCCGGCCAGTGCTTCCGCTCGTGAAAAAGATGACGTGGGGATCTGTCTCTTTGAGTGCCGGCTCCTGAATCGTATCGGGCGGATCTGGGAGCTGACTCGCGTCGAGGAAAACGCGATTCAAGCTCGCTTCAAGCGCTCCACCTTCAGCGTCCACGGGAAGCAAAGCCCATTCTGAAATTCCTGCCGAGGCCGCCACTGTAGGCGCATCAGCCGCACGAGGGGAATCCACAATCAGCAGCTTCGCCTGCGCCAGTTGTGCAATCTGCGCCGCCTCCGCGGAGCCTAGGCGCGCATTCAATGGCGCGAAGACCGCCCCAATTTTGGCGAGAGCCACAAAGAGCGGCAGGACTTCGATCGACGTATCCGCCCAACCGAGCACCCGATCTCCGAGACTGATTCCGAGGCGATCCCGAAGCACTGCAGCAATCCGGTTCGCATCTCGCTCGAGCTCGGCATAGGAAAGCGTCGAGTAGCCATTCTCCCGGGTGCCTACACAGGCCGCTGGCGCCTCAGGAGTCGCTTCTGCAGCCCTCCGGATGATGCTGTCGATCAGCAGCCGCTGTTCGGCTGGCCGGCCAGCTTGCCCACCTCGAACTTCCTTCCCACTTCCCGATGACATCTTCTTAATCTCTCCCGCCGCCGCGCCCCAAGGAGGCCCGTTTCAATGGCCAGGGTACAAAGGTTGCGCCACCGACGAATGCAGAATACCGTTCTCGTCATGAAGAACAACGTTCCAAACTCATTCAGTTCCGTCTCAGAACTGAAGCTCTCGCGCCCTAGCAAAAAAGTCGCGGCTGAAGCGAGCGAGATTCAGGCGGGCGCGGGCTCAGCGCGTCGATCGGGAACTGCCCGTCGAGCCGTCGACCGATCTCTCGAAAGCCGCCGTGCAGCCGCCGAAGACGAAGTCGATCGCTTGATCTCTGCGGCCTTCCGCATCATCGAGCGAACCGGGCACCTCGAGCCGAAGGTGTCCGACATCTTGGCCGAGGCCGGACTCTCGAATCAGGCCTTCTATCGCCACTTCCAAGGGAAGCACGCACTCCTGGTCGCAGTCTTGGACGACGGCATCCAATCCCTCGCGGACTACCTCGCAGCACGAATGGCTGAAACCAAGGGACCCGTCGAAGCCGTTCGGGAATGGATTCTCGGCATGGCTGCACAGACCCAAGATCCGATCGGTGCCGCCGCCTCTCGACCTTTTGCTCTCGCCCGCGGCCGCTTGGCCGAATCCTTTCCGGCGGAAGTAGCCGAATCTGAGCGACGTGTGACCGCGCCACTCCGCGAGACACTCAGGCAGGCTCGGGATGCGGGACATATGCCTTGCGTCGTTCCCGAGATCGAATCTGAGGCGCTCTACCACCTTATGATGGGCTGGGTGGAAGCGCGACTTGTCGAAGGACGTATTCCTTCTTCCTCCGAAGTCACGCAACTTCAAGCCTTCATACTCGCCGGACTAGCACGCCCCACGCAGACCGATTCATCAGCCGATGACCAGGTTGATGGCGCGAGCGTTGTGCGAGACACACGAAACCCGAACGACCCGAATGCCACGGGGGAGAACACATGAGCTCGGCACAAGTTTCGACGACCGATGGCAATCTGCAGGCTTTCGGGGCAGCCCTGCCCGAACGCGAAATCATGTGGACGGGGATCGGCGGCCAAGGGGTTCAACTCGCCGCCAAGATCCTCGCCCTCGCCGCGACGGGACAAGGCCGAGAGGTCATGTCACTCGGCACGTACGGCGGCACCATGCGCGGCGGTAATACCGATGCCGCTGTCGTTATCGCTGGTGACCGGATCCTATCCCCACCCATGGTATCCAGCGCATGGGCCGCGGTCGTCGTGCATCCCCGCTACTTCGAACCGATCCGACAGAAGCTAAGGCCGGAAGGCGCTGTCTTCGTTGATGCAGATCTGCTCGAAGAACCCCTTGGCGAAACGTCCGCCACGATCTACCCCATCGAAGCCACGCGTCTCTCTCGCGAAGTAGATGCTCCTAAAGCTGCAGCTCTCATCTTGCTAGGCGCCTTCGCCCATGCGACCGGGATCGTTGGCGCCGACGCTCTTGATGCAGCGCTTGCCGACTCTCTGCCGAGCTACCGACATCAGTTTCTCGAAGCCAATCGACGCGCGCTCGCCGCAGGGCGCGATGTGACTGAAGCTTTGATTCATCCGGCCTGGCCGGCGGAGGACGACATATGAGCGGCGCGGAAGCTAACAAAAAAGCCGGCCACAAAGGGCCACGCGGCAGCGTCGTGATTAATACTGAACGATGCAAGGGATGCGAACTATGCGTCCCCGCATGCCCGCCCGGCGTGTTGCGGATGTCGAGTCGTCGAAACGCCTCAGGCTATCTACTTCCCGAACTCATCGAGGGCTGCACTGGATGCAGCGCATGCCTCATGGTCTGCCCTGACTTCTGCTTCGAGGTTTACCAACTCGAAGATGCGCCCGACGGAAGTACGCCAGCAAACATCCGAAAGGAGGCAGCGCAGTGAGCGCCGCAGAATCCCCGCCTAACCAACGCCGGCTTATGGAAGGATCCGAAGCAATCGCAGAGGCCGCGATCGCGGCGGGCTGTCGATTCTTTTCGGGCTACCCCATGACCCCCTTCACCGAGGTCCTTGAGTGCTTTGCAAAGCGACTGCCTGATGAGGGTGGCCATTGCATCAACTCAGAGAGCGAAATCGAAGCCATCGGGCAAGCCTGGGGCGCAGCCGCCACCGGCGCTCGCGCCGCAACAGGATCCACGGGCCAAGGACTCTCGCTCATGCAGGAGTCCATGTCCGAGATCACGCGGGCGGAAATTCCGATCGTAATCTTCAACATGGCACGTGGCCAAGGCGACTACTTCCAAGCGACTCGTGGCGGCGGACACGGTGACTATCGGCATATCGTCCTCGCTCCCGAAAGCGTCGGCGAAGCCACCGAGCTCACCCAACTCGCTTTCCATCTCGCGGATCAATGGCGGCATCCCGTTGTCATCTACGGCGACTACTTGATCGCGCATACCGCCGAAGCGGTCCAAATTGAAAAAATTAACTTCGGTCCGCTTCCCGACAAGGACTGGGCAGTCGACGGCAGTCTCGGCGGAACAGGTCGATCGCGAAACGTGAACCCGATCGGGATGGAAAAGGGTTCAAAGGGAATCGACCCTAACAAGTTCTGGCAGAAGCTCTCGGACAAAGAAGACCGAATCCAAGAAGCGGAACAGCGCTTCGAAGTCGAGCAAGCGGAGGATGCAGAACTCTTGATCGTCGCCTTCGGGACGCTCGCGCGATTCGCGCGTGCCGCAATTCGTGACTTGCGCGCCGATGGACTGAAGGTCGGACTCTTTCGGCCGATCAGCCTTTGGCCCTTCCCTGCACAAGCGCTTCGTGACGCGGCCTCGGGCTGCAAACGCGTGGCCGTGCTCGAACAGAATGCGGGGCAGATGATCGACGATGTTCAGCTTTCGCTTCTCGGCTCCGTTCCCGTCGTTGCGATTGGCGGCATCTCGACAGATGCCGCTGGCTTTGGAATTGGCGCACTGCTCGACAGTGACCGAATCGCCGCTCGCGCTCGCGATGCATACGCGGGCAAACCCGTTCCAAGAGGAGTTGTCTCATGAGCAACGATTACGATCCACTCCGCGTGATCCCCACTGATGCCCCACCAACCGTAGCTTGCCGCAAGAAAGGCAGCTTCGAGCCTGCACTCACTCTGATGGGCGAGCATGACCTTTGCCCCGGCTGCGGCGAGCCCCTCGCACTTCGACAGATTCTCGACTCGATCGAAGCGCTAGGCCATGCCCAAGATGCAATCGGGGTCATCGGGATCGGATGCTACACCGCCCTAACAAGCCTGATGGATATCGACTTGATCCAAGCACTCCACGGTCGCGCGCCGTCCGTCGCTACGGGCGCCAAA
Organism: Deltaproteobacteria bacterium UBA4427; assembly: GCA_002390675.1. GTDB lineage: Bacteria > Myxococcota_A > UBA9160 > UBA9160 > UBA4427 > UBA4427. The sequence goes on along the minus strand of DGPZ01000150.1, from coordinate 19,509 downwards.
CGTATGCGCCCCGATAACCTCATCTTCACGCTCCAGGGCGATGGCGATATGGTGAATGAAGGCCTGCAGGAAGTCATCCATACAGCCGCCCGCGGCGAAAACGTCACATGCATCCTCCTTAACAACGGCGTCTTCGGTGAAACCGGCGGGCATATGACCTCGACCACGGTCCTTGGGCAAAGGACGAAAAACTCGATCGAAGGGCGTGATGCTAAGCAACACGGCTACCCAATCCTGATAGGAGACCTTCTCGCCGGCCTCCAAGGCACCGCCTACTGCGCCCGCGCGTCGGTACACGACGCCAAAGGCGTAGCCCGCACCCGCCGCTTCCTCGACCGCGCCTTCACCTCGCAAGAGAAGGGCCAAGGGTTCTCCTTCGTTGAGATCCTCACCATGTGTCCGACAGGTTGGTTCATCCCGACCGCGGAAGGGCCCAACTATCTAGACGAAGAGCTCGGGGCAATCCATGAAGTGGGTGAGCTCAAGAAGGACGGCGTGCTGATCGATCGAAACGCCTGAGCTAAGGCATTCGCCGCCTCCTCTAACATCGAGGAGAAAATCTCGAACCGGGAGCTGTTCACGACAACCCAGGGCTTTTGAGCGAGTTGCGCTGCCCTTCTAAAAGTTGACCCGGTCGAACCCGATTGACACCCCATAAAGGCCGATTCGATCACCCAAACAATTAGGCCTATCTAAGCCTCTCCCTACCGCGTCAGTCCTTCAATTTCCGCAAGCGCCGGATGATAGTCATCCTCCATCAGCACCCCTCTAAACCCCAGCGCTTCTGCTGCAACGATATTCGCTTCGAAATCGTCGACGAAGATCGCTCGTGAGGGGTCAATGCCCCCGAGCTCTTTGAGTGCGAACTCGAAGATGCGCGGGTCGGGCTTTCGGATTCCGATCTCGCTCGAGTCTACAATCGCGTGACAGATGTCGCCTATGGGAACGGACTTCGTCCAGTTTTCACGAAATTCCTTCGCGTTATTTGTGACGATCGCCGTCTGAAAGCCGCGCCGCTTAACATCTGTCGCGAGTCTCACAACCTCCTGGCGCATGCCTCCGCCCTGCTCCCCCATGCGCGTGAAGAGTTCGATCGGGTCGGCCTCCATGCCTTGGGCCTTGGCGGCCTCCATGATCTCCTCGCGCGCGGACACGAAGTCTATTTCGCCGCGCTCGAGGCGATGCCAAGGATGATCTGTGTCTGCGTCGTAGGGACCGAAGATCGCACCGAAATAGAGATCGGCGTCGTAGTTCTTCTCACGCCCAAGAGCGGCCACGGTCGTAAATGGCGAAGCCGAAAAGACTCCACCAAAGTCCCACATCACTGCATTAAAGTCTGCCATCTGAGCCTATCTGTTAGTCGGGAAATTGCTTTGCATAGTCCGAGAGCATTCGACTAGTCGAGGGAGAAGAGCGGTTCCGGAATTTCGAAGCCAAGATCGCCGTCCCACGAATTTTTGAATGAGACTTCATGCGCGGGCCGTCTCGGTGCCACGCCCCATTTACCCGTCGGATAACCAAACGTCACGCAGGCGCTGAAATGCCAGTCGCCTTCAGACGGTACTCCGAGGACCTTCTTCATCTCTTCGAGCTGGAAGAAGAAGACACTCGTAAGTGCACTGCCCACACCCTCGGTTCGCGCTGCGAGCATCGCGTTCCAGACGGCGGGAAAGATCGATCCGCCGCTGTTGTCGTACTGACAAAACGCGAAGAGGATCAGCGGGTATTCTTCGAAATGCTCACCGAGATGAGAAGCGGAGCGGAACATCTTCTGAAATTCGATGCTCTCGGGGTCCTCCGGATTGGCTACCGCCGCATCCATTCGATCTTTGTAGATAGAACCCCAGAGCGTCTCCATACATTCCCGATAGATAGGGCCCAATTCGGCCTTCACCTTGGGGTCATCAACCAGCAGAAATCGCCAACCCTGCGCATTGCCCCCCGTTGGGGCTCGCACGGCGGCGTCCAGAATTTTCTTCTGCACGTCTTCGGGAATGGGATCGGGCTTCACGCGGCGCATCGCGCGTGTCGTATAGATGGCCTCGATGGCGTCCATGCTTTTTCTCCTCTGAGTCCCGAGGACCGGAATGGTGACCTCGAAAAAAACTTCGGCGGGCGCTCAATTGACGCTCGCCACGAGCGAAGCGACGATAACAGCCTCGTCACCTTCCGGGCCATAGCCGGCTCGAAGCTCATCCAGAGGATTTTACATGCCGATGTTTTCCGTGCCCACCATACACAGCGACCCGATCGAGCATGCCGAGACGCGCCTAGCCCCTCTCCTACGCGACTGCCGTCCATCTGCTCTAGGCGTTGCCCCTCTGCTTCTTGCATTCGCCTTAGCGACGACCGGGTGCTCGATTTTTTTAGGCCCCGAAGATGAGAACGCCGCACCCACCGAAATTCGCCTCTCCGCGACGTCGGATGTCGCGCCGGATGAACTCACGAGCGGATGGATCGGCTTCATGAAGGGCCTCGACGAGGCGCGGCAGGCCATCGAGAACCCCGCCTACTTCCCCCCGGCTCCAACAGACCGCAACCTCGGCGAGGGCTACCGTTACCTGTTAGGCCATCTCGCTCGAATCATCGAATCCCAGACTCAACAACATCCTGATTTCCCCTATTTCCAACGATCCATTCGCATGCTCTCGAAGTGGACAATCGACAATCCCGACACGATGTACCTCTCCTCGGCGATCGACTCGACAGGCGTATACAGGGTTCGGGGTCGTGCCCTAGACACGCAGGCCTGGCAAACAGGGGAGCGGAGCACCAGTGGTGATCGCGCGCCGCGCGTGGTCATCTTTCAAACCTCGACCGCCACCATCGGCCAAACCGGTGAGCTCGCGGAAATGCGCGAGTGCCGCAATCAGACCCTCGACTCCCTCGATCAGTTTGATCTTGAACTCGACGACGAAGGTCGCTTCGAGATCATCGTCGCCGCACGAAGGCCCGCGGGCTACGACGGGCATTTTCTGGCGAGCCGCGCCGAAGCCCCCTGTGCCACGCCCTTTGGTACCACCACCTATCGCATGCGCGACGCAACAATCCTGAACGTCCGCGAGATCTTTTCAGACTGGGCAAACGAAATCCCCGTCGAGCTCGAAATCACGCGCCTCGATATGCGCGGAGCCCCTCGTCCTCCGCGCTCGAGCGCGGAAATGGGGCTTCACCTAAACGCAATCGGACAGCGCGTCGCCCATCAAGTCGCGTTTTGGAATCGACTTCACGAATTCGGGCTCGAGCTGAAAGGCGACCGGAATGGCGACGGACGCCTCGCGTCTCCGCTCAACGACCTCAATCCGCCGGCTCCGCCCTTCATCGCAGGTGGGACCGCCGGCGCAGGCCAACTCTACGCAGCCGGAACCTATGAACTCGAAGACGACGAGGCATTAGTCATCCGAGTCGAAGCCCCCGAAGAACCGCACTACGTAGGCTTTCAGCTCGCCAATCTCTGGGGCGAATCCCTCGACCAAGCCAACTATGTCAGCAGTCAAACGGGCAGTCAAAACCGCGTCGCTTCCGATGGTGCGCGCTACTACGTCGTATCTGCGCGCGATCCCGGCACGCCGGGCTGGCTTTCCACGACGGGGCTATCAAAGGTCATGATGTCGATGCGATTTCTATACGACGTGGCACCGCCCAGGGAACAGATGCCGACCATCAAAACCTTCGCCATGAAGATCGCGAATGTTCGAGACGTGCTGCCGCCGGATACGCCGACGATCTCGCCTGACGATCGGCGGCGAGAAGTCGACGTCCGCCAGCGACACATCCAGGCTCGATGGCGACAGTACTAGGCCAGGCGGCCCAAGCCATCTATCCGGCTGAGCGCACCAGCCTGTATCAAAATAAGGCGGCATAACCGGGCTTACGCTTTGCGGGCTCGGTCCTGTTTTCATATTCAGGGCGAGTTGCAATCGCATTCCGGACTTCTTTTAGGCTCCAGCGGGCGCCCTAGAAGAGGTCGCCCTGCCCGCCTTTGCCCGAAGACGAGCCTGAAGAAGAGCCGGAGCTCCCATCGGGGGCCTTTCCCTTCCCAGCGGGTTTAGCCTTGGCCTTACCCGCCTTACCTTTAGCTTCCGGCGCGGGAATCAGCTTTACCTTGCCGATCGGCTTAGGCGCTATGCGGACGCCTCGCGCGGTTGGGCTTGTCCACTCGAGTTCTGCGAGATCGAAATCCGCCTCCTTTAGCCGTTGGCGTTTCGCCGGCACGAAGTCGAGATGCACAGTCCCAAGCTGATCCGACGACAACAGGAGGTCAACGCGACCGCCCTTGTCCTTGATGAGTCTGTACTCGCGATTGCGAATGAACTTTTCGATCTTGATCTTCTTCGCGAATGCCATCTTCTGCTTGTCGCGGTAGACAACGATGAACTCGGTCCCCCTATCGGGATCAAAGAGTTCGCCGTAGATCATGGGCCCCGTAAAGAAGACCTTCTCCGGCGCGTTCATCACACGATAGGTGCCGTCTTTCGCAATCCCGAGCACATGCTCGAATTCCGAGACGGTGAGCTTAAACAGGTCTCCACGGACTTCCGTCCCAAAGAAGCTCGACTTCTTATCAAAGGAGAGCCGCAGGTTCTGTCGCGCGACCGAGCGCTTATCGACAGCTTGAATCTCAGTGATCTTCGTGCGGCGTGGGTACTGCTCGCCATAGGTCGCAAGCATGCCTTGGAGATAATCGATGGTCGTCTTGACCATGTTCTTTAACTTACGCTCGATCGCTTTGATCTTTCGGTCGATATCCTCAATCTCTTTGCGATTGCGCTCGATATCGTAAGCAGAGATCCGTCGAATACGAACCTCCAGCAGCCGCAACACATCCTCGTCGACCATCGGCCTAACAAAGAGCTTCTTATGCTTCTGCATACCATCCCAAACGGCCTTACGAACGGCGTCTGAGGTCTTCTTATTTTCGATATCTTTGTAAACTCGCTTCTCTACAAAAATTTGTTCGAGCGTTAGCCAATGTTTCCTATCAATCAGCTGCTCGCGATCGTACTCAAGTTCGCGCTTCAGCTGATTCTTGAGCGCTTCGGTCAGCGCCAAAGTAATCGCAGTCACGCTCATCTGAACGGGCTTCCGATTATCGATCACGTTCAGATTAGACGACACGGAGACGGAGCAATCAGTGTAGGCGTAGAGCTGAGGGATGACTTCCTTCGCATCAGAGCCACGCGCGATCGAGAGTTCGATCTCGACCTGGTCAGTCGTAAAATCGTCGATCGACGAGATTTTCACGCGACCCTTCTGCACGGAGTTCTCAATCGATGAGATCAATCCCTCGGTCGTCGTGCCGAAGGGCAGTTCACGAATCACGACCGTCTTGCGATCCTTCGACTCGATCTTCGCGCGCACTTCGATCTTCCCGGCGCCGTCTTCATAGCCGGAAACATCCATCAGTCCGCCCTGTGCAAAATCAGGATAGAGCGCGAATTTCTTCTTCTGCAGAACCGCGATCTGCGCTTTCCAGATCTCGGGTAGGTTGTGCGGCAGAATTTTTGTCGCCATGCCAACGGCGATGCCCTCAGCTCCCGTCATCAAAATAACAGGAAGCTTAGTCGGCAATGCGACCGGCTCTTCATTGCGTCCGTCATAAGACGGCACCATCTCGGTCAAGGTCGGATGAAACATCGTGTCGAGGGCAAGTTGCGTTAAGCGACACTCGATATAGCGCGGCGCGGCTGCGGAATGCCCCGTCAGCAGATTGCCGAAATTCCCCTGCCGTTCGATGAAATAATCTTTGTTTGCCAGAACGACGAGAGCATCACCGATCGAGGCATCACCGTGAGGATGCAGCTTCATCGTATCGCCGATGACATTGGCGACCTTATGGAAACGGCCATCGTTCATCTTGAAAAGCGTATGCATGATCCGGCGCTGCACTGGCTTTAGGCCATCGCGCAGTTCCGGAATCGCCCGATCCAAGATGAAGTAACTGGCGTACTCGATGAAATGATCCTTCATCAAGCCTTCTAGCTGGCTCATCTAGAGGACCTCCGTCGACAGGTTTTCGACGATGAAGTCTTTGCGAGCGGGCGTGTTCTTTCCCATGAAGAAATCGAGACTCTTCACGACCTCGCCCATTGAGCCGACGGTGACCTGTACGAGGCGCATCCCCTCTCCAATAAACTGCCCAAATTCCTTAGGGCTGATCTCACCGAGTCCCTTGAAGCGCGTCACTTCGGGCCCCTTGATCTTTTCGAGCGCCGTATCCCGCTCTTCGTCCGTGTAGCAGTACCGCGTCTCTTTCTTGTTACGAACCCTAAACAGCGGCGTCTCAAGAATGTAGACATGCCCCTTAAGCACAAGGTCTTCGAAGTAGCGGAGGAAGAACGTCAGCAGCAGGTTGCGGATATGCATGCCATCGACATCCGCATCCGTTGCGATCACGACGCGGTTATACCGAAGCTGTTCAAGGCTGTCCTCGATCCCAAGCGCCCGCATGATATTGTAGAGCTCTTCGTTCTTATAGATTGCATCGCGCTTAAGCCCATAACAGTTGAGCGGCTTGCCCTTAAGCGAGTAGATCGCCTGGGTATAGACATCGCGCGTCGGCACCATCACGCCCGCCGCGGAATCGCCCTCGGTCAAGAAAAGCGTCGTATCTTCGCGTCGCTTCGCTTTGGGGTCGTCATAGTGAAATTTGCAGTCCGTAAGTTTCGGGATCCGGATCGCAACTTTCTTGGCACGCTCGCGCGCGTCTTTCTTGATCGCCGAGAGTTCCTTCCGGATTTTTTCGTTAAGCGCGATCTTCTCGAGCAGCACCTTCGCTTCGCTCTGGTTCGCATGCATCCAGCGAACGACCTGATCCTTCACGGCAGGCACAAGCCAGCCCCGCACGTCGGCCGAACCGAGCTTGTTTTTAGTCTGGCTCTCGAAGACGGGATCCTGGAGCTTCACGGCAATTGCGGCCACTATGCCGTCGCGAACGTCTTCGCCCGCATAACTCTTCTTGGCGAACTCGTTTACGCCCTTGAGGAGCCCCTCACGAAAGGCACTTTGGTGGGTGCCGCCATCATTTGTGTATTGCCCGTTCACGAAGGAGAAATAGGATTCGCCGTAGGCATTGCCGTGCGTGAAGGCCATTTCGAAACGATCGCCCTCGCCGCGAGCAATCTCGTAGAGCGGCTCGGCATCACCGAGCTCATCGAGAAGAAGATCTTTGAGGCCTTCTTTCGACTGATAGGTCTCTTTGCGAGGCGGCGCGCTGTAGCTGAATTTCAAGCCGCGGTTGAGATACGTGTAGTAGCGGAGGCGATGCTCTATGAAGCCTTCTTCGAAGTCGAATTTCCCAAAGATCTCATGGTCTGGCGTGAACCGGATATAAGTGCCGTTCGGTTCGCTCGACTTGCCGCCCTTTTCCTTTTTCAGCTTGCCGCGTTCGAAAAATGCCTGCTTGAATTTCCCGTCCCGGATACTGCGCACTTCAAATTCGGAGGAGAGTGCGTTCACTGCCTTCGTGCCGACACCATTTAAACCGACAGAGAACTGGAAGACGTCGTCGTTGTATTTGCCGCCCGTATTAATCTGGCTGACGCACTCAACGACCTTGCCTAATGGAATGCCGCGGCCGTAGTCGCGCACTTCGATGGTCTTCCCATCACGAGAGATCTCGACCTTCTTGCCCTCGCCCATGATGAATTCGTCAATCGAGTTATCGACGACCTCTTTCATCATCACGTAGATGCCGTCGGCAGAATTCGAACCATCACCGAGCCGTCCGATATACATGCCCGTCCGCAAACGAATATGCTCAAGCGCATCAAGAGTCTGGATCGCCTTCTCGTCGTAGGCGACATCCTTCTTCTTTTTCGCACCCGCCTTCCCGCCCGTATTAGGCGAGCTCGAGGCGCCGGCGGAGGCCTTCTTGACGGTTTTATTGGCCGCAGGTTTAACGGAGGACTTGGCGCGGGCTGCCATGATGGACGATCGAACCCCTCGGGTCCCATCTGTGACGACAACGCCGCCGTGGATCGAAATTCCATCTCGTAAACCACCTCATGAGATGGCACTCGGATCGACCGATCCACGCCGACCCTCGTGGGCACAGCGGGGAGAAATGCTCTGCAAGAGCAATATGTTGGGGGGTGCCGAGTAGAGTGGGCCATCCTCCGCAATCGTCAAGCGGGAGACCGCATGTGCAGCAGGCGACAGGGACAACGAGTCCGCTCCCGCGGGGCTCCGTGCCGCCTACGAAAGACCGCGGCCACAGGTCCCAATATCGTGGATCCCGGTTGAGTTGTGGCAGTTCAATCGGAAACCCTCTGGGCGCAAGATCGGAGTCGCAATATCCCTCATGCCTTGCTCACGCCCTGCAATTCCCTGCTGGACCGAGTCGTGGTATCAACCCGCCCCATGGACTCGATCTACGTCAGCGAAGTGAACCGCGATGTGAAGCCCGCCGCGCCCGGCGAGTTCGCAGCGGTTTCGCTCGGCCCGATTGTGGCCGACCCGCCGGTTATCCTGGCCCCAATGGCGGGCATCACGAACGCGCCCTTCCGACGGCTTTGCCGTAGTTTCGGCGCGGGTCTCTATGTTTCCGAGATGATCACGGCCCGGGCCCTCGTCGAGCGGAACGAGAAGACCATGCGACTGGCGGAGTTCGATCCCGACGAGAGCCCCCGAAGCCTCCAACTCTACGGCGTCGATCCCTACTACGTGGCCGAGGCGACCAAGCTGCTCGTCGATGAGGACCGCGTCGACCATATCGACATGAATTTTGGCTGCCCCGTTCGCAAAGTCACACGACGAGGCGGAGGCGCCGCGATTCCCGCGAAGCCGCGCTTGCTCGAATCGATCGTACGCGCAGCCGTGGAGAACGCCGGCGATATTCCTGTCACCATAAAATTCCGGATGGGCATCAACGACGACTGGATGACCTTTCTTGATGCTGGACGAATAGCGGCAGCCGAAGGTTGCAAGGCCGTCGCTCTCCACGCGCGAACCGCTGCTCAACTCTATGACGGCGAAGCGGACTGGAACGCAATCGGCGAGCTCAAACAGGCCGTCCCAGAAATACCCGTCTTCGGCAATGGAGACATCTGGGAAGCCTGGGACGCCCTGCGCATGATGCGATCAACGGGCTGCGACGGCGTCGTTGTGGGACGCGGTTGTCTGGGACGTCCGTGGCTCTTCGGTGATCTCGCGGCGGTTTTCGGGGGCCGCGACCCGGAAAACCCACCCGACTTCGGAGTCGTAATCGACACTATGCGTGAACATGCGCACTTGTTATGCGGTTGGATCGGCGAGAGAGTCGGCATCCGCGACTTCCGCAAGCACGCGACTTGGTACACGAAGGGCTTCCCCGGGAGCACCAAGATGCGGAACAAACTCATCCGCATCGAATCCCTCGCAGAACTCGATGCGATCCTCGACGAAGGCGACCGCGAGCTTTACTTCCCCGTCAGCGCGATGCGCATGAAGCGAGGCAAGAAGGGCGGGACCCAAAAGGTCGTGCTGCCAGAAGGCTTTCGCGACAACCTCGAGGATACGACTCCGCCCGAGGCCGAAGAGGCGGGCGACGGCGGCTAGTGCGTGGCCGCGGCGCCTAATTCGTG
>DGPZ01000150.1:4343-9879 GCA_002390675.1 Deltaproteobacteria bacterium UBA4427 | reverse complement strand
TCCGCTCGTCCCCCGTCGACAATGAAGTTCTTGTCGCGAAGCCTCGCGAGCAGATCCTCAATAGATCCGCCGTTTAGCACTTCTTTGAATTGCGAGCGGTAATTTGAGACGAGGGAGACGCCTTCTATCACGACGTCGATGATCTTCCATTCATCGCGGCGATTTCGCAGGCGATACGAAATTTCGGCGCCATCGAATTGCCCGCCCAAAATCCGCGTCTTCACGGACACGTCGTTCCGAACTTCGACCTGTGCACCGTAGACATCGACCTCTTCTTGTTCGTAGCGATCAAGTCTCGTTCCGTAGGTCCTCGACAGATGACGTTTGAACTCGACGACGAATTCCTTGCGCTTCGCTTTGTCCATCTTCTTCCAGTTTCGCGCCAAGACCAGCTTCGACATGGTTGTGAAGTCAAAGATCTCATAGGCGAGCGATTCGATTTCGGAGATCCGCGTCTCTGTCGTCTGGTCTTTTTTCGCCAGAATAGAAACGATCTTCGTCGCTGTTTCATTGATCAATTGGCGCGGCGCGGACGTAAGCGCCGGATCATCCGCGGCAAGCGCTGCCGAAACGCTCACTAGCGAAACGGAAAACGCTATGAAGACAAGAGCGCAAACCGATCGGCACGTGAATCTCTTCGCCTGGCGTCTATCAGAAATCATCGTAGTTCTCCTCTTCATCATCGGCCTCGTCCCCATTACCTTCTTCGTCGAAGAAGTACAGATCCTCTTCGTCAAGCACCTGCGCATCGGTCTGATCCGCGACTTTAGCTCGCCGGTTTTGGAGATACGCGTTACGTACGAAGATGTAGTAGTCGAACGCGTCTTTCTTACTCTCTTCTAGTTCCTCATCGTAAATCGAACGTAGATTGAGGAGTTCAAGGCCCTTCTGCCCGATTGAGGCCCCGCTGGTTTCGATGGGGCTCAGGCCCGCGACCTGATACCAAAATGGCGCATAGAGAAAGCCGCTCGCCGTGGTATCGACAATCTCACCCACACCATCTCTTAATGTGTAGGGTCCAAGAATCGGCACCATCAAATAGGGCCCCGGCGGGATCCCATAGACCCCGAGGGTTTGCCCAAAATCTTCGTCGTTCTCGGGGATACCCACGATCGTGGCGATATCAATGAAGCCGCCGAGTCCGAACACGGTGTTATGTACGATTCGCGTGATGTCTTGAATCGCAGCGATGGGCTTGCCCTGCAAGATGTCGTTCGCCAACACGATGGGCATGTTTAGGTGCACATAGAAATTATCGATTCCCGTCTGAGCGAATTCGGGAACTACGAAATCCCAGGCCGTCGCCAGCGGTGACAGGAAGTATTTATCGAGGCCTTCATTGAACGCGAAGGTGCCGCGATTAAATTTTTCCAGCGGGTCGGGATTAGAAGGTTCTCGTGAAGGCGCTGCCCCGGTAGACACGTCCGACTCATCAGCCAACGAGAGCGTCGGGCTGATCGTCATCCACGACAAAGAGACGGCGACTGCCAGACCGACGAGGGTCCCGCGAGCAGGGTTTCGTTTTTTGCGAGAGGACGCTGCAGACAATTCGCGAACTCCTGAAGGGTTTCGAGGGGTACGAAAAAGGGGGACGGGGATAATAAGTCTAGGCACTCGTTTGGGATACTACGCAGGGGTTCCTGATTCGGCTACGCAGCCCCAGAGATCCCTGGTGAGATCCTCGCATTCGGCAGCTACTTCTTGGATAGGCCGTGCTGCCATCGTCCCAAATCGACGCTGGGCGAACGAACGAAGCAACTAAAAAAGTTCGTCCCTAGTTGGATACGCCGGCATCGTGGACAAGGCGGCCGACCAGCTTGTCAATCGAAAGCGCGCTCTCGGTGAACGAGAACTCTTCGCCGTCTTGCAATGATTCGTCCTCGGCCCCGAGTTCGACTGCGATGAACTGGTCGCCGAGGAGACCCGCCGTTCGAATCGCGGCGGAAGAATCGATCGATAGATCGAGCCCCGTTTCGATTTCCATCGAGACTGTCGCTCGCAAATCGTCGTCAAGCGAGATCCCAGAAACCTGGCCGATCTTTACGCCTGCAACCCGTACGGGAGCACGTGCTGAGAGCCCGCCAATATCATCGAAGGTCGCGCGCAGAACAATCTTCTCTTGGCTTCCGAATTCGAGGCCGCCAACTTGAAGCGAGAGGTACGCAAGCGCGCCCAATCCGACGAGGACAAAGAGGCCAACTACGAGGTCGCGACTGGCATTGCTCTGCATGATGGTTTTCTTCTTTCCTGGTGCCCCAGTTCCCGGGAGCAATTATTCTGCAGTAGTTATTGGTGTCTAGGCGAGGACAGACCGCAACTAGACGCCCCAGAGTGCTGTGATGATGTAGTCGCTCAATAGAATTGCGACGGAGGCCGTCACGACAGTCGAGGTCGTCGCTCGTGCAACGCCCGCGGCATTCGGCGAGCAGCTATATCCCTTGTAGGTTGCAACAAGGCCTAGCAGCATTCCGAAAACGAGGCTCTTCAGAAGACTTTGCCCAACATCGTCCGCAAAGCGCACGGCGGACTCAAGGCCCGCAATATATACGCCGCCATCGAGACCTTGATTCGAAACCCCGATCACGAAGGCACCCGCGATTGCGAACACGATAAAGAGGGCATTAAGCAAAGGCATCGCAACAGCCAGCGCGAGGGCTCGGGGCATCGCCACAAAATGAATCGGATTAATCGCCATCATGCGCAGCCCGTCGAGCTGCTCCGTCGCCTTCATGCTGCCTACCTCGGCTGTGACCGCCGAACCTGCTCGCCCCGTTACGAGTAGACCACAAACGACTGGGCCAAGCTCTCGCACGAGAGAAAGACCGACGACCGCGCCGAGCCCCTCTTCAGCGCCAAACCGAGACAGCGTCGTGTAAAGCTGAAGACCTAACACCATCCCTACCGTAAATCCCGAAAGCGCGATCAGTGCCACCGAGAGCACGCCAGCGTCATAGAGCGCCCGAAGAAAAAAACCGAAGCGCGAAGGCGGCTTCACAAGCGACGTCGTAAGTTCACCGCCAAAAACAGCGAGCTGCCCGAGCCCTTCAACGGAGGAAGTCGCGGAGGCGCCGAGACTGCGAATCCAATCGATCACCGCAAGTCTCCTGCGCTCGAACCGTCACCGACATTTCCGTGGTCGCGGATTTCATGCAGGCGAGCAAGGAATGAACGTCCGTCTTCGCCGAGGAATTCGATCACGCCTTCGTCGTCGCCTCCAGCGAGTTCTTCAGGGGTTCCCGACACACAGATGCGATCGCGCATCAGAATCATCTGATCCGCCATACGAAGGGACGATGCCATATGATGCGAGGTCACGACGACCGTGAGTCCGAGTTCTTTGTTGAGTCGAACCAGGAGATCCTCGATCCGCGTCACGTTCAATGGGTCGAGGCCCGAGAAGGGTTCGTCGCAGAGCAGAATTTCGGGCTCCATCACAATCGCGCGAGCGAAGGCAACACGCCGAAGCATCCCGCCCGACAATTCACGCGGCAGTAACGATTGGACATCATCGAGCCCTACCGCCGACAAAACACTCGAAACTCGTTCTTCGATTTCGACACGCGACTGTTTCGTATGCTCGCGCAGGGGCAAACCGACGTTCTCGAGAACGGTCATAGAGTCAAGCAGTGCCCCGTTCTGAAAGAGCATTCCTATCCCTTTGCGGATTTCTCCGAGATCGCGCTCACGCAGTCCCGCGAGATCGTGCCCGGCGACACGCACGATTCCGGAATCCGGACGCTGCAGCCCACCGATCATGCGCAGCAAAGTCGACTTACCCGTACCGCTGCCACCAAGCAGAAGATGGATTTCACCCTTCCGCATACGACATTCGAGGCCGTCGTAGACGGGACGATGTCCAAAGGCCAGCTGCACATCTCGAACGGAGATGAACTCTTCGTCGCTCGGGGCGCTTTCGGCTGCGGCTGTCAGGATGGAACCTCCGGGGTCTCGAGAGAGTGTGCGGCCCTCGAATGGCCCCTAAAATAACGCACTGGACGGAAGACCGTCCATTGCTCACATGCTCATTCCGAAGGTCATTCGATTAAACCTTCGTCTAGACCTTAGGCTTCACAACCTTCACCCAAGCCCGTTCGCGCGAGGCGAGGCGTGACGCTCAACATAAATTCGTCTCCGAAACAGAGTCGCCGGCAGCCGAGGGGAAAGCTTTGATGAGATTTGGGTTCGCTCTGCGATCAATGGGTGCCGCCGCCAGCAGTTCGGTTCTACGAGAGGCCGCCATCCAAGCGGACCAGGCAGGGCTTGACACAATCTGGGTCCAGGATCATGTGGCCATCCCGCCGGATGATCTAGAGGGATCGAACGGGCGCTACCTCGACCCCCTCACCACTCTCGCGTGGCTGGCGGCCGCAACGGAGCGAGTTCACATTGGAACCGCGGTTCTCGTGATCCCCTACCGACCGCCGCTTCCCACAGCAAAAGCCGTCGCAACCGTCCAAGAGCTTTCAGAGGGCCGCCTCGAGTTAGGCGTTGGCGTCGGATGGATGGATCCGGAATTTAGCGCTCTCGGCGTCGACCGACACGCGCGCGGACGAATCACAAACGAGACCCTGACCTTTATCAAGGAAGCCTTCGAAGCGAAGGACGACGTGGTCCAATTGAATGGCCAACGCTTTGTCTTCCGCCCGAACCCAATTCGCCCGCGTATTTGGATCGGCGGAGGGGCTCCCCATGCTCTTGAGCGAACCGCAAAGCTGGGCGACGGGTGGATGCCCATGACCGACGACCCCGAAAAACTAGCGGCGCCTATCAGGACGCTTCGCGCGCGGTTCGAAGACCTCGGCCGGAGTGAACCGGAAATCGCGGCACTCGGCGCACTCGGGCGACGCTCCAAAGCGGAAGATCTCGAGCGACTCGGCGCCCTCGCGGAGCTCGGCGTCACTGAATTCATTCAGGGTGCGCGGTACGATGACCTCGACGGGTTCCAGCGATCCTTTGATCCGCTGACGGAGCGTATCGAGGCCTATCGCGCACAGGTCGAGTCCAGCTAGACGAATAGCCTCGACGGGTTCGAGGCGGCAGCGCTCGCCTTCGATCTTCAGATGTTCCGGCGGCGCAGTCTGCGATTGTAAACCCGACCAGCTGCCCTAACTCGTTATTCTTCTGTATAAAACATCCGACTCCGGGCGTGATGCCGTTCGTCGCCGATCTTTGATTCCGAACAAGCTCGGAATCCCACCCAGACAATTCGGCCAAGCCCACGGCCTCGACTGCCTCGTCACTTCCTGTCTATGCTTAATAGAGTTCATAGAGATGGAGCACCTAGTATGCCTCAGTCGACCGATAGGTTCCTCGTCATTTCTGGTGACGGCCACGTAGGCCCACCGCTTCCCGGCTTCGCAGCCTACTTCGAACCCAACGAGCGCGAAGCGTTTGATCGATATTGGCGCGCACGTCCAGGCGCCAAACTTGCGGAAGCCGCATCTCGCGGTGACCGCGATGCATTGGCCGGCTTCCTTAACGGCTTCATGCAAGCAACCGGCGGCACCCCCGAGCAAGCGGCCTCGTTTTCTGAACG
>DGPZ01000150.1:0-4230 GCA_002390675.1 Deltaproteobacteria bacterium UBA4427 | reverse complement strand
AATCATCCGCCCTACTCCGACATCATGAAAAGCAATGGCCAGATCTTCGGCGGAAAGCCTTGGCCTTTTGCAATGCAACTCGCCGGGGCACGCGCCTACAATCGGTGGCTCGCGGATTTCGTCTCGGAAAACCCTGCTCGGCGTGCTGGCGTCATTTCGCTGCCGGCCGCACACGACATCAGCTCACTGCTCGCAGAAACAAAGCGCGCATCGGAATCGGGCCTCCGCGGCGGCGTCTTGGTCCCACAGCTAGAGGCGGGACTCCCGGGATATCACGACGCCTACTATGACCCGCTCTGGGCGCTCGCGGCCGAACTCGGCTTACCCATCGCCGTCCACGGCGGGAACGCACGCGCCCCTGATGGCCCCGACGCCTATGGCCCTAACGAGCCTCTCGCGTCCTTCTTTCACTTCACGGAATCGACCTTCTTCGATCGTCGCCCCCTTTGGTTCTTCATTTGGGGCGGGGTCTTCGATCGCCACCCAAAGCTCAAGCTCGTCTTCGCAGAAGCCCTTTCGCACTGGGTGCCCCAGGAACTCATGCGCCTCGACGAGATGTACGGCATGTGGAACTCAAAAACGCTGCGAGAGCGCATCACCAAACGCCCCAGCGACTACTGGCGTTCGAATTGCGCGATCACCGCGACATTCATCTCGCGGGGAGAGGTGGAAATGCGCCATGAGATAGGAGTCGACAACTTGCTCTGGGGTTCAGACTTCCCGCATCCGGAAGGTACCTGGCCCTACACGGAGACATGCCTGCGGCACGCCTTCCACGACATCCCGCAAGATGAGACGGGACGCATCCTCGGCGAGAACGCAGTCGACTTCTACGGCTTCGACCGAGAGGTGCTCACGAACATTGCAGGACGTATAGGCCCCCGTCCCGAAACCGTCGCCCGCGCCCCGGAATCGAGGCCGAACGACTATCTCGGAATGGGCCTGCGTTAGCCCACTCTTATGGGAGAAGGGCCACAGCGTTTATGGGCGAGCGGCCACGGCGTTTATGCGCGAAGGGCCATAGCGTTCTGAACGCGGCGCTAAAGCGTCTCCGCCATCAGCTGATTCACGAGCTCCGCAAAGCCCACCGGATCATCCAACTGCCCGCCTTCTGCAAGAATCGCCTGGCCTAATAAAATTTTCGTAGATTCCTTGATTCGCGCATCGGTCGGGTTCGTTTCGAACCTCTTACCGAGAGCGGTCACGACAGCGTGGTCGGGATTCAGCTCCAGAATCGGCTTCCGCTCGGGAATCTCCTGCCCTGCCTGGCGAAGCATCGCCTCGAGCTGCGGAGAGAGGTCGCCGTCTTCGAGTACCAGGCAAGAAGCGGAACTCTTCAGACGACTCGAAAGACGAACTTCCTTTACATCGTCCTCGATGGCGGACTTCATGGCGCCTAGCAAATTCGCGAAGTCCTCTTCTTTCTTCTCGAGATCTTCCTTCGCCTTTTCCTTGTCTTCATCTGAGCCCAGTTCAACTTCGCCGTGGCCGACGCTCTTGAAGGGAAGCTCCTTAAAGTCGATAGGGCCTTGACCTACCCAGACTTCGTCCACGGCGTCGGTCAGGAAGAGAACTTCGATACCCTTCTCCTTGAAGGCTTCTAGATGCGGTGATCGGCGAAGGACCTCGAGTTTAGGGCCAGCTATATAATAAATTGAGTCCTGGTCCTCGGGCATCCGTTCCTTGTACTCGGCGAGCGACGTTAGGCTCGTATCATCCGAAGTAGAGGGCGCGAGCAAAAGATCGAGGATACGACCCTTCTTCTCTTCAAAGTCGAGGAGACCTTCCTTAATAACGGGCCCAAACTCGGCCCAAAAAAGCCGGTACGCGTCCGCGTCATCCTTGGACAGCTTCTTGAGGCTATCGGCGACCTTCTTGACCAGGTGCTTTCGAATCGCCTGAATCTGCCGATCCTGCTGAAGCATTTCACGTGAGACGTTGAGCGAAAGATCTTCTGCATCAACGACACCGCGCACGAAGCGCAGCCATTCAGGCAACAGCTCGCGGCATTCATCCATGATGAAGACGCGACGTACGTAGAGCTGCACGCCATTTTGCAAGCGCTCGCGATGATAAAGATCGAAGGGCGCCTTGCTCGGGATATAGAGAAGCGCGCGTGCTTCGAAAGTTCCTTCAATCGAGGTACTCACCCGGAGCGAAGGCTCCTGGAAATCGTGAGTAATGTGCTTGTAGAATTCGTCGAATTCCAAATCTTCGACTTCACTCTCGGGCCGTGTCCAGATCGCTTTCATCGAGTTAAGCGGTTCTTCGACTTCGCGCTCCGTCGGTCCCGAAGGCGTGACGTCTATGACTTCGTCTTCGCCCTCGACGGCCGGTGGAGCAGCCGCTTCTTCAATGATCGTCAGCTTCACTGGGTACCCGACGAAATCGGAGTACTTCTTGACGACGTTTTTAACGATCCACTCGTCGCAGAAGTCGGAGACCCCGGCATCACCGTCCACCGGCTTAAGCGTGAGCTTGATCGTCGTGCCAGCTTCGTCGCGTTCGGCGTCGCCGAGCGCGTATTCGCCCGCTCCGTGCGAAGTCCATCGCGACGCCTTGTCTTCACCAATCCGCCGGCTCACTACCTCGACTTCGTCGGCGACCATGAAGCTTGCGTAGAAGCCGACGCCAAACTGACCGATCAAATCGGGAGCTTCATCAATTCCGCCGTCCGTCTTCTTCAAAAACTCGAGCGTGCCGGAGCGGGCGATCGTTCCCAGGTGCTCGACCAGATCTTCCTTCGTCATGCCGATCCCGTTGTCCGAGATCGTGAGCGTGCGGTCAATCCGGTTCGCGATCAGCTCGATCGCGAGATCATCCGCCGAGGCGAGCTCGGGATTAGACACCGCCTCGAATCGGCGCCGATCAAGCGCATCCGAAGCATTCGAGATCAACTCGCGGAGAAAAACCTCCTTATTCGAGTACAAAGAGTGGATCATCAGGTCGAGTAGCTTTTGCGTCTCAGCCTGAAAGGCGTGGGTTTCCATTGGTCGGCTCCGGATTCAAGATCGGGGGATCAATCGCTCAGCCCCAGCTTTGGGGGCGGGAAATTCGAAGCATGAGCACCAATGAGGCAAATGCAACCGAGGGAAGCGAGTTAACCTGACCTAGTGCCTATCCGCCCCGGGGCTGCACGACCAAATAGCCTCAGGGGTCGATCGCCATTCATTGAAGATCAATAAAACATTTGAACATGCAGATAAGCTGATGATAGACTCTCGCGCTTCGTATTGAGTCTCAACAGGAGCCCACCATGTCCAGCCGTCCATCCCGCGCCGAGCGCCTTACCGAGCTCGCAGACATCCTGCGTGAGCGCATCCTCGTCCTTGATGGGGCCATGGGTTCGATGATCCAGGGATTCGGGCTCGCCGAAGACGATTTCCGTGGGACACATTTCTCGGATCATTCGAGTGATCTAAAGGGCGACAACGAGCTGCTCTCGCTCACGCGACCGGATGTGATCCGCGAGATCCACGATGACTTCTTCGCCGCGGGCGCCGACATCATCGAGACGAATACGTTCGGCTCGAACTCGATCGCACAATCCGATTATTCGCTTGAGCACACGGTCCGCGATCTGAATCTCGCTTCGGCAAAGATCGCTCGAGAGTCCGCGGACGCCTGGACGGCGAAGACCCCGGACAAGCCTCGCTATGTCGCGGGCGCGGTCGGCCCGACGCCCAAGACGCTATCCATCTCGCCCGATGTCAATGATTCCTCCAAGCGAAGCATAACATTTGAACAGTTGCAGGCAGCCTATCGGGAACAGGTTGAGGCCTTAATCGAAGGCGACGTCGACGTTCTTCTGGTCGAAACGATCTTCGACACGCTTAATGCAAAAGCAGCTCTCGTTGCCATCGACGAGGTCTTCGAAGAGTCGGGGATCCGTCTCCCACTCATGATCTCCGTCGCGATCACTGACGCCAGTGCCCGCACGCTCTCGGGCCAAACGATCGACGCATTTTGGCGCTCGGTGGCGCACGCAAACCCGCTTTCCGTCGGCGTAAACTGCTCGCTCGGCGCGACAGATATGCGGCCCCATGTCGCCGAACTCGCGCAAATCGCCGACTGCTATATCTCAAGCTACCCGAACGCAGGACTGCCTAACGCCTTTGGCGAGTACGACGAGGAACCCGAAACGACAGGCAGTCTCGTGGGCGAATTCGCCACAAGCGGTATCGTAAACATCGTCGGCGGCTGCTGCGGCACGACGCCTCCCCACATACG
>DGPZ01000146.1 GCA_002390675.1 Deltaproteobacteria bacterium UBA4427 | reverse complement strand
GCGGGACTACGCTTCATCATTCCCGGCGTCGACCGGATGGTGCGCATTGGCCTCCGCGAGATCGTAATGGACGTGCCGGCGCAGGAAGTCATCACCCTCGACAATGTTTCGGTGAAGGTGAATGCGGTTCTCTACTTCCGTGTACTGCATCCTGAGAAGGCAGTGATCCAGGTCGAGAACTATCTATACGGTACGTCGCAGTTGGCACAGACGACGCTGCGAAGTGTCTGTGGTCAGGCTGAATTAGACACACTGCTTGCGGATCGTGAGCGCATCAACTTGCAGCTCCAGGAAATTATCGACATGCAGACGGAACCTTGGGGCGTAAAGGTCCGAAGCGTCGAACTTAAGCAGATCGATCTTCCGCAGGACATGCAACGCGTGATGGCCAAGCAGGCTGAGGCCGAGCGCGACAAGCGCGCGAAGGTCACGCTTGCCGAGGGCGAATTGCAAGCTTCCCAACGACTGGCGGACGCCGCTCGGACCCTGTCCAGCGAGCCGGCGGGTATTCAGCTTCGCTATCTCCAGACTCTCGCGGAAATTGCGGGCAACGGAAATAATTCGACGACGATCTTCCCCGTGCCGATTGATCTCATTGGCCCGTTCGTTGATCAATTTTCGAAGAAAGACCCAGAAGAAACGAACTCCGGTGGGAGTGGAGCGAACACCGTCCCGGGGAACGTTGGCGGAGACGCATAGTTGGCCAAGAAGGACGGGAAGAAGGACGCGGCGACTGAAGCAGGGCGCGGCGTCACCGGAAGAATTTTGAATTACTTAGTTCTGTTCGCTTCGATCGGGGTGTTAGGCGCTTGGGCGTGGCAGGGCGTTTATAACTTGAAGCCGGGCGAAGCCGCGGTCATTCTGCGTTTCGGCGCGTTTGATCGGATCCAGCTGACGGAAGGTCTGGCGTTCCACCTGCCGCCGCCGCTTGAGTCTCATCATGTCGTGAATACGGGACAGGAGCGATCCGAGTCGTTCGGTGCGCGCCAGACGCGCACGACGGAAGGCACGCCCGCAGACGCCGAGGAAGCGGAGATATCTCGCAAAATCGAGCGCGATGCGATCCAAACGGCGGACAATAATATCGTCAACGTCTCGTATGAGCTGCAGTACAAGGTCGGCGATGCGTATGCGTTCCGGTTCTCGATGGCGGACCCCGCGGCGATTTTGCACGACGCGACGGAAGCGGCCATGCGAAGCGTCGTGGGTAAGCGAACGATCGATGCGGTTTTGTCCCAAGACCGAAGCGCGATTCAATCTGAAGCGCAGGAAGTGCTCGAGGGGCTTCTGCTTTCATATGTGCAAGAAGTCGGACACGAATCGGCCTTCAAGGTTGGCCGGATTAATCTCAAGGGCCAGGCGCCAGACGAAGTGCGAGAGGCTTTCGCTGATGTCGTAAGCGCGGGGCAAGACGAGAAGCGATCTAGCCTCCAAGCGACCGGTGACGCGCGCGAAATTATGCAGGTCGCTCAATCGGAAGCCGCGGAGCTGCGGGAGCAGGCTGCAGCCTTTAAGCGCTCACGGATTATCGAAGCGAAAGGCGAAGCGACCCGTTTCGAAGCACTGCTAGTCGAGTACAGGCTTGCGCCGGAGGTGACGCGCCAGCGGCTCTATCTCGAAACAATGGAAGAGATTTTTCCGGACGTGGAGAAGATGGTTGTGGAGCCGAATACGGTGAACATGCTGCCTATGCTTCCGTTAGGCGGGCAGGCTGCGCCGGTCGGAGGTGCACGATGAGGTTCTTTTCAAGTCTTCTCGTGCTAGGGGCGATGATCGTCGGATTGCTTTGGGCCGCCCAGTACGACTATGGGCCGGTCGTCATCAATCAGGCAGACGAGTATCGCCTTGTACTGCGATTGGGTGTGCCGCAGCCGGAGTTGATCGAGCCTGGCATTGCTATGACCAAGGAAATCTTTGGATTCGAGCTGCCTGTTCGAATTCCGTTTATTCGACTTCCTTTGATCGATGAAGTGTTGGTCTTCGACAAGAAGATTCAATATCTCAACGGGGCCGCGACCGAGATCGAAATTGCGGGCAACGAACGGATCATCGTCGACTACTATGCGCTCTGGAAAATTGAATCGCCACTGCTCTTCCGTCGAAGTTTTCCCGGTGGGACGGACCAGGCGCGAAATCTGATTCAGCGCGCAGTCGGAGCTCAGGTGGGCGACGGGATCGGTAATTTGACCATGTCCGAGTTGCTCTCACGAGCCGAAGTTCTAGAGACGCTCAATGAAAAGGTGACCGAAGAACTCTCCGCGAACGGGGTACGCGTGATCGACGTGCGGATCAATCGTACAGAGCTTCCTCTTCCGACAGAGAAGGCCACCTTCGAACAGATGCGCGAACAGAGGCGTGCTATTTCGCGAGAGAAGCGAGCGATCGGTGAACGCGAGGCTCGGGAAATTCGAGCCCGCGCGGATCGTGATGCACGCGAACTCGTGGCACAGGCACGGGCGGACGGCGAAGTCCTTCGAGGGGAGGGCGACGCTGAAGCGGCTGGTATTTATGCCGCGGCGTACGGGGCGGACATCGAATTCTATTCCTTTGTTCGCAGCCTAGAGGCCTATCGGAAGACGCTGGGCGAGAAGACGACGCTTGTTGTTTCGCCGGATCACGAGTTCTTTAAGTTTCTTGATCCCTCTAGCGCGGCACCCGCGGCAACGCCCTAGTCAGCTGGGACTTGTAGCTGGAACCTGAACCAACTTCGGGTCTAGGGTGGTGGGTTTAGGGCCGCCGAAAGAGGAGGAGCCCTCCCGCGCCAATGCTGAAGGTGGCCATTACTAACCACGGGGAGATGCCTACAGAGACCAGCTCTTGTTGGGCTAGGGTTTGCCCGGCGCTCCCCGCAACGAAGTAGAGCGCGAGGGTGACGACGCCTGCGATCGCTGGGCCTGCGATCCGTCCGCGCTCGTCGATACGAAGGGCGAGGGGCACAGCGAGCCAGGCGAAGACAAGTACCAGCCAAGGGCTTGCGAGGCGCTCGTGATAGCGCCCTTGGATCTGGCGCAGCTCCGTCGGCGTTTCCGTGGGGTGACCTGCCAGGTATTGGCGGAGATCCCGGATCGGGAGCATTTTCGGGTCTGCCCCGCGCAGCACATCTGCGTCGAGGGATGCAAAATCGAGTTCGAGTGGCGCACCGAAGCTGGTTTCCGGGTGGCTTGTCGGGTCGCGTGGGTCGAATTCCCAAACTCTCGCGGAGGCAATCTTCCAAAGTCCGTCTTCTTGGACCTGAACCTTGTCGGCGTAGATCACACGCGTCACGGCTCCGCTTGACGCTCGTTCGAAGATTTCGACATCGAAGAGACTGCGGGTATCCGGGTCGCTGCGGCCGACACGAGTGATCGCCAGGCCCCGGTGGATCCAGAAGGCCTCGCGGCCGAAGTCGATTTCTGTTTCGACCGCCGGATCTTCGCCGCTCCAAATTTGCTCTGCTTGGAGAATTACCGTTTCGTGGAGAACAGCGGTCGCAAGCGATAGGATCAGAGCAGCAGCCAGGACGGGCAGGACGATCCTAATCGGCCGCACGCCCCCGGCTTCGACGGCCAGAATCTCCATCGCCCGCCCCGCGGTCGCGAAAGCGACGAATACGGCGAGAAAACTGGCGATGGGAATTACGTCCGCCAAATAATATGAAGTTAGACGCAGTCCGAGATAGCGAAGAGTGTCGACCACACCTCCTGCGGCGTCTGATCCAGCGTCCGATCTGACAAAGGTGGACATATCGTCCAAATTAAGAACGAGCTCGATCGTCGCCAGCACAAGAAATGCGGCGGCCAGCACCGTCGCAAAGAGGCCGAGGAACCGGGACACGAAGTAGAGTGACAGGATCCGCAAGGTCAAAAAAGTCTAGCAGCTACGCACGGCCCAAGGCGGGCCATGAACAAACGCTGCACAATAAGCCGCCTGACTAACCGCTTCACCCTCACGTACGGAGAATTCGTTGGAGATCTTTCGGGGCATCGCCGAGCTAGGACGTCGCTTTACGCGACCGGTCCTCACTATCGGGAATTTCGACGGCGTACATCGCGGGCATCAGGCGATCCTTTCCCAGGTGATCGACCGAGCCACCGCGCTCCAGGGCGAATCGGTTCTCTACACCTTCGAGCCTCATCCACGGCGGGTACTTCAGCCCGGCGCGGCCTTACGCTTGCTCGAGACATTCGACCAAAGAATGGAGTCGCTGGAAAGGCTTGGCTTAGACGCGGTCATCGCAGAACCCTTCGATCTCACGTTCGCCAAGATGACCCCTGAGCATTTTATCGAGCACAACATCCACGAGCGGATCGCACCCGCGGAAGTGTACGTTGGCTACGACTTCCACTTCGGTCGTGACCGTGAAGGCTCGATGCGGATGCTTACGGAACGCGGTCCCCATCTCGGGTTCTCCGTTACGGTGATCTCGGAAGTTTCTGTCGAGGGGCGAGACGTGAACTCAACCCGGATTCGTGAACTGCTGGGCCTGGGCGAGGTCGAAGAGGCAGCGAAGCTGCTGGGACGGCCTTTCGTCGCTCGAGGCGTGGTCGCCGAGGGCGATAAGCGAGGGCGGACGATTGGCTTCCCTACCGCGAATCTTGCCCCTGAAACAGAGATCCTCCCCGCGCCCGGCGTCTACTACGGGCGGCTCCATTGTCTGCGCGGCGGCGGCGACGCCGAGGGAAAGGTGCTCCCGGTTGTGACGAACGTGGGATACAGACCGACCTTCCACGACGGCCGTGATTTGGTCGCCGAAGCCCACGTGATCGACTGGTCGGGTGACCTCTACGGCGTCGAAATCGATCTGAGCTTCGAGGGGAAGCTGCGCGGTGAGCAGCGATTCGAATCAGTCGATGCGCTGAGAGAACAGATCGGCCGCGACGTTGATGAAGCCCGCGTGGCGCTCTCGCGTTAGCGGCGCCAAAGCATGATCGTCGCTGGCTAAGCGCCTCTTCAAGGACAGAACTCTAACCCCATCATGCACTTACGCCCTCGGCTGCGCGTAATTGTGCGGGGTCCAATGGATGCGGGGCACGGTCGAATCCGCTTCCACAACGACATTTGCGCTCGGGTGTATCCCGCGCCACATCCTTTCGGTCGCAACCCTCCGAGTGCGGCGAGCGAAGGTTCAAGTCCCCTGGTTCACACGCCGATAACTCAGCGAGATTGCATTCGTTTTGCTCTGCGCAGAACGGACGCCACGCGACCCAGAAAGCCTTTTGAATCGTTGAAAAGCGAGTGAAAAGAGTTCTGGGGGAAGGGGACCATTGAACGAGCGCATCGGAGAGCTGCTGGTCAAAGAGAATCTGCTCTCATCAGAGCAGTTGCTCAAGGCCCGCGAAGAAGCAGCGACCATGGGCAAACGCCTTGGCGCGCAGATTACTGCGCTCGGCTTTATGGACGAAAACGAACTCACGGATTTCGTCGCCAAGCAATACGGCGTTCCGTCCATCGACCTCGATGACTTCCAGATCGAGCCGGAAGTGCTCGCGCTGATCCCTGAAGGCGTTGCCAACAAGCATAGTGTCGTCCCGGTCAATCGCGCGGGGTCGACCCTGATTCTCGCGACTGCGGATCCATCTAACATCTTCGCTCTCGACGATATTAAGTTTCTTACCGGCTACAACATTCAGCCGGTCGTCGCGTCGGAAGACGCGATCCGAAAAGCGATCGAGACCTACTACGCCGAACCCGAGGAAGACATCCTCGACGACGTGATGGCAGGCTTCAATGATGATGGCATCGACTTTGTTTCCGGTGAGGAAGAAGAAGACGCCGAAGGCCTAGCGAAAGATGCGGAAGATGCTCCGGTCGTCAAACTCGTCAACTTGATTCTCACCGACGCCATCAAGAAGACCGCGTCGGATATTCATATCGAGCCCTACGAGAAGTCCTTCCGCGTCCGCTATCGAATTGATGGCGTGCTCTACGAAGTCATGAAGCCTCCGCTCAAGCTCAAGAATGCGCTTACCTCGCGCGTGAAGATCATGAGTGAACTTGACATCGCCGAACGCCGCTTGCCACAGGATGGTCGTATTAAGCTGAAGATGGGCAAAGGCCGCGAAATGGACTTTCGTGTATCCGTTCTGCCGACACTCTTTGGTGAGAAGATCGTTCTGCGTCTCCTGGACAAGAGCAATCTGCAGCTCGACATGACGAAGCTCGGGTTCGAGCAGAGCCAGCTCGACGACTTCAAGGAATGCATTCACCAGCCCTTCGGAATGGTGCTTGTTACGGGCCCGACCGGTTCTGGCAAAACGACGACTCTCTACTCGGCGCTCTCCGAGTTGAACCAAACGAGCGAGAACCTCTCCACAGCGGAAGATCCCGTCGAGTTCAACTTGGGTGGTATCAACCAAGTGCAGATGCATGAAGACATCGGCCTGAACTTCGCCGCCGCGCTTCGTTCGTTCCTTCGTCAGGATCCCGACATCATCATGGTTGGTGAGATTCGCGATTTTGAAACCGCTGAGATCTCGGTCAAGGCGGCACTCACGGGTCATATGGTCCTCTCGACCCTCCATACAAATGATGCGCCGTCTACGATCAATCGTCTTCTTAACATGGGCATCGAACCCTTCCTCGTGTCCTCCGCAGTCAACTGCATCGTTGCTCAGCGTCTCGCGCGCCGAATTTGCGCGGAGTGCGTCGCAGACGATCCAGAAGTCGATATGGAGCAAGTGTCTTCTGCTGGGCTGACGGACGAGGAAATCAAGGGGTACAGGCCTCTTAAGGGCCAGGGATGCGGGGCTTGCTCGGATACGGGATTCAAGGGCCGAGTAGCAATCTACGAGGTCATGGTCATGACTGAGTCACTCAAGGAATTCGTACTGAACGGAGCCTCCGGTGCAGAGATTAAGCGCGAAGCAATTCGTGGCGGCATGGTCACGCTCCGCCGCAGTGCGCTGAACATGATGCTCGAAGGCGTTACGACGATCTCGGAAGTCTACCGAGTGAGTTCTGCAGACTCGTCCTAGTCCGGGTTGGCGTTTTTTCGGCGGGTTTGTCTCGCCGTTGCTGGTTAAAGAAGAGAGGAATTCGTCTTGGCGAATATGCATCAACTGCTGAAAGCGATGATTGAGAAGGGGGCTTCGGACCTTCACATCACTACAGGATCTCCGCCGCAGCTCCGCATCGACGGCAAATTGCATCCGCTCAAGATGCCTCCGCTTTCGCCCCAAGAGACGAAGCAGCTGTGTTATTCCGTTCTGACGGACGCGCAGAAGCATCGATTTGAAGACACTAACGAGCTCGACCTCTCGTTCTCGGTCCAGAAGCTCTCGCGCTTTCGAGGGAACGTCTTCGTGCAGCGCGGCAACGTCGCGGGGGCATTTCGTGCGATTCCCTTCAAAATTCTCAGCTTTGAAGAACTCGGTGTTCCGCCGATTGTTGCTGAACTTGCAAAGAAACCGCGCGGGCTGGTCCTCGTGACCGGTCCTACGGGTTCCGGTAAGTCCACGACCCTCGCGTCGATCATGGACAGTATTAACCGCGAACGGAACGAGCATATCGTGACGATCGAGGACCCGATCGAATATCTGCACCCGCATAAGGGCTGCATTGTGAATCAGCGCGAGATCGGATCCGACAGTGCTTCATTCAAGGACGCCCTGAAATACATCCTGCGTCAGGATCCAGATATCGTTCTAATTGGCGAGCTACGAGATCTCGAAACCATCGAGGCGGCACTAACGGTCGCGGAGACCGGCCATCTCGCCTTCGCAACACTGCATACGAATTCGGCCGTCCAAACAATCAACCGAATCATCGACGTGTTTCCACCGTATCAGCAATCGCAGATTAGGCAGCAACTTTCCTTCGTTTTGGAAGCGGTCATATGCCAGACGCTTTTGCCTCGGGCTAATGGTCCAGGTCGGGCGCTCGGACTCGAAGTGATGGTGCCTAACGCGGCAATTCGCGCGCTGATTCGAGACGACAAAATTCATCAGATCTATTCAGCGATGCAGATGGGCCAAGGGAAGTCTGGGATGCAAACGATGAATCAGTCTCTGGCGTCTCTCGTGCAGCGGCGCATCGTGGATCCCGAACTCGCAAAGGGACGGAGCCCTGATATCGAGGAGTTGCAGCAGCTGATCAGTCGAGGTCCCGAGGCCCTGAGCGCCGCGGGCGGCCGACGCTCTTCCTGAGCATGTATATCGACGAAGACGCGGCATCTGATGCCGCCGCTTCGTAGGAGACTGAACGATGCCAATCTATAATTGGAATGCGAAGAATCGCGGCGGCGATAAGAAGTCGGGGGAGATCGAGGCCTCATCGCCCGAAGCCGTGTCACTTCACCTCAAGAACATGGGACTCATCCCGGACAAGGTGAAGGAAAAGCCGAAGGACCTGGCGGAGATTTTCCCGTTTTTGGCGCCGCAGGTCACGATCAATGACCTCGTGATTTTTACCCGTCAGTTTGCCGTGATGGTCGATGCCGGCCTGCCGCTAGTCCAGTGCCTACAGATCCTCACGGACCAGCAGGCCAACATCACTTTCAAGCTCGTACTTCGGCAAGTTCGATCGGATGTTGAGTCGGGCAGCACGTTTGCAGACGCCTTGGCAAAGCATCCGAAGGTCTTTGATGATCTCTTCGTGAACCTCGTCGCGGCTGGCGAAGTCGGCGGTATTCTCGATACGATCTTGAATCGTTTGGCGGTTCAGCTTGAGAAGCAAGAGAAGCTTCGAAAGCAGCTGAAGGGCGCCATGGTCTATCCCGCCACGGTCTCGGTCATCGCACTCGCTTGTATCGTGCTTCTACTTGTTAAGGTGATTCCTGTCTTCGAGCAGATGTTCGCCGACTTCGGTGGCACGCTGCCGGGCCCGACGCAGATGGTCATCGCTCTGTCCGAGTGGTTGCAGGCCTACCTTATATATATGCTCGGCGGGATATTCGCGTTCGTGACGGTCTTCGGGCAGGCTCGAATTCGGAGCAAGGCCTTCCACTTCCACACCGATATGTTGGCGCTCAAGCTTCCGGTTTTCGGCAACATCATTAAGAAGGTCGCCGTCGCACGCTTCACGCGAACCCTCGGGACGATGATTTCCTCGGGCGTTCCAATTCTCGATGGGCTCGACATCGTCGCGAAGACCGCGGGCAACATGGTCATCGAAGACGAACTTCAAACGACTCGCTCCGCGATTTCTGAGGGCAAGACGATTGCGGAGCCGCTTCAAGGCTCGAAGATCTTCCCCGGCATGATGGTTCAGATGGTCTCGGTGGGTGAGGAGACGGGATCCATGGAAGTGATGCTCACGAAGATTGCTGACTTCTATGATGACGAAGTCGATGGTGCCGTTGCGGGTCTGACGGCCATGCTTGAGCCGATCATGATGGTATTCATGGGCGGCTCGATCGGTACGATCTTGATCGCCATGTACCTGCCGATCTTCACGATCGCCGACACGATCACCTGATCGGTTTTTGCTCAAAGGGCGAGACTAGAGGAAGCCGAATGGGCGTCTGGCGAGCGCGACCCGAGTCGACGTGAATACCGCACCGATCTAGGCTGCTTGCTCGGGGCGAGGCTGGTACTGGGTATGCTCGTGAATTCACTGTCTGCTGAGCTTCGCAGAACAGGCGCAGCCGTGTCGCGGATTGCACAGAGCGCGGTGACGACATTTTCTTGGGCATGTCCGCTTCGGGGCTGATCGATGCGGACGAACGCGTCGGCGGTGAATCTCTCTGTGCTGATCGAAGAGGTCGCAGAGATTTTCCGGTCACAGTCCCAATTTGATGGATCTTCGAGCGTTGCGCTGGACCTCGACCCGCAAAGTCGTCGTGATGGCGGATTCCCATTAGCTGAAGGGCTTGCCTGGAATCTCCGGAGCAACGCGATCGAGTCGATGAAGCAGGGCTCAGGGCCGGAGGATGGGTGTATTGCCACTCAGTTACTCAGCGCACCCGAGGATGCAGCTCAAGTGCAACTGGGTGTGGACCGTAAAGCAGAAGGTGGGGGGTCGGCTTCAGGCGGATCCGCGCGCGGACATGCCGTGCGTGAAATTGAAGATACCGGCTGCGGATCCCTGAAGCGGTTCAGGAACAGATTTTTGAACCCTTCCATAACGACGAAGCGAGACGGAACAGAATTGGGCCTAGCAACTGTGCAGAGACTGGCAGAACAACAGGGTGGCTCAATTTATCTATCGAGTCTCGTGGCCGTCGGTACCACGTACCGAGTGCGACTGCTGCTTGGGGAGGGTGATCATGACATCGACTAAGGCGCGGATCCTCGTCGTTGACGATGAACAGAGTATGCGCGAGTTCCTTGAGATTTTTCTGCTTCAAGAAGGCTATGACGTCTCGACGGCAGTGGATGTTGATACGGCGCTCGCTTATCTAGGATCCGACGAAATCGATCTGATGATCACCGACATGCAAATGACGGAGAAGACGAGACTCGGCTTTATTAGAGAAGCGCGTGAACTTTCGCCGGAAACAGCGATGATTGTGGTCACCGGATTTGGGGCAACCGACAGCGCGATCTCTGCAATGCGCGAAGGCGCATGCGACTACGTTACGAAGCCATTCAAGGTAGACGAACTGCGTATAGTGCTCGAGAAGGCGCTCGAGAAGAAGCTCCTCTCGAATGAAAACCTACGGCTCAAAGAAGAGCTTCATAGTCAATCGCGCAGCCGGAATATCATCGGGCATAGCCGCGTGATGCAGGACGTCCACGAACTCATCGGCCAAGTCGCTGAAACGAAGACGAACGTGCTTGTCTACGGAGAGAGCGGGACCGGTAAAGAACTCGTGGCTCGGGCGATTCACGATCAGAGTCCTCGATCTAAAAAACCCTTTGTCGCAATCAACTGCGGTGCGATTCCCGAGAACCTGCTTGAGAGCGAACTTTTTGGGCACGTGAAGGGCGCCTTTACGGGCGCGGTTCAGAACAAAGATGGCCTATTTGAAGCTGCGACTGGTGGGACGCTCTTTCTCGATGAGATTGGGGAATTGTCACATCCTTTGCAGGTTAAGCTACTGCGCGCGATCCAGGAGAAAAGCATTAGGCGAGTCGGGGATACCGCAGATCGAAAGATTGATGTGCGGATCGTTTCGGCGACGAATCGACGCCTTGAAGATGAGGTAGCTGCCGGACGTTTCCGGGAGGATGTCTACTACCGATTGAACGTGATCCAACTGACGTTGCCGCCGCTACGCGATCGTCCCGAAGATATCCCGCTTTTGGCGCAGCATTTTATTCGGCGGTTTGCTGACGAGATCGGTAAAGAGGTTGAGGGGATGGACGGTGAGTCCTTTGATGTACTGTCGACCTATGGCTTCCCGGGAAATGTACGCGAACTCGAAAATTTGATTGAGCGTGCGGTGGCACTCGCTCGTGGGCCGGTGATCGGGAAGGCCCTTCTTCCGCCGACCGTGACGGCTAATCCGCCGGCGGCGCCTATATCTCGTATTGATGACGAAGGCGTTGATCTGGAAGCACTCGTGGCGACCTACGAGCGGTCCTTGCTCTCAGAAGCCCTGTCTAATGCGGGTGGCATCAAGAAGAAGGCCGCGCGTCTTCTCGGAATTTCCTTTCGCTCGTTCCGTTATCGACTTGAGAAGCTCGAGATCGAGGACGTAAAGCTAGAGAACTGAGGATGCAGTTCCGTTAGGGTGTGCAGGCGGAGGTGCTGCTTTCTCCGGCTCTGGTGATGATGACTGGGATGGGGTTGCTCGCCTCCCTCTTCCTGGAGATTGACCAAGCGCGAGTCGAGCGGCTGCATATCTTGCTAGGCCGTGGCTTCATCGCAAGCATTGGCTATTCGTCTCTTGGACGGGGTCCGGATGATCAGGGTCTATGGTGGACCGTTGGTCCACTTGGACGAGCGACGTGTATCAATGCGTCGACTTCGCTGTCTTACTCGTCACGGACGTGCTCATCTTCGGACTCGAGGCTGTGGGTGAGCTCGGAGAAGCTGCTTTCAGGCTCGTCCTCTCGATTAAAGGGTGGCCTCCAAAACCCATCGCGAAGATCGCGCCCCGGAAAGCAGAAGTGCGCGAGCCGAACGCGATTGACGGACGCCGGTGCAGGCGAATAAGGCTCAGTCGCGAATACCGTATTCCTTGAGTTTGTAGAGCAATGTGCGATGGCTAACGTCGAGAATCTTCGCGGCATGGGTTCGGTTGCCGCCAGTCGTAGCCAGCGCTCGGCGAATGAATTTCGCCTCAAAGCGTTGGCGAGCTCGCTTAAGGCAAAAGTCTTCGTCGTCGGCGGCGATTATATCGTCCGGCCCGTCGGCGGCGTTCTTGGCGGCAATCACCACCGAGGGAAGGGCGCTAGCCTCGATGGCATCGCCGTCGCTTAGGATAACGGCGCGCTCTATCAGGTTTTCGAGTTCCCGAACATTCCCGGGCCACCGGTAGGCGACGAGTTGTTCGAGAGCCTCATCCGAAACGCGCCGAACGTTCTTTCCCAGCTGCTGACGGAAGCTCGACACAAAATGATCCACGAGGAGCGGGATGTCTTCGCGGCGCTCGCGGAGAGGCGGGACTTCTAGTCTAATCACGTTGAGGCGATAAAAAAGATCTTCCCTAAAACGCCCCGTTTCGATTTCCTTATCGAGATCCCGCGCTGTCGCAGCAATGACGCGCACATCGATTTTAGTCGACTTTGTATCTCCGACCGGGCGGATCTCTTCTTCCTGAAGCGCTCGTAGGAGCTTCACTTGGAGTGCTGTCGGCATTTCTGCGATTTCGTCGAGGAAGACGGTCCCTTCGTGGGCTTCGGTGAACAGGCCCCGATGAGCGCGATTGGCTCCTGTGAAGGCGCCCTTCGAATGCCCGAAAAGTTCGCTTTCGAGCAGGTTCTCGGGGATCGCGCCGCAATTCACCGCGACGAATGGAGCTTCTCGTCGCGGAGACTGTGCATGGATCGCGCGAGCGATGACTTCTTTCCCCGTGCCACTTTCGCCGGTCACCAGAACTGTGGACTTGTAGCCCGCCACACGGTCGAGCATTTCGAGCAAACCAATCATCCCGTCTGAGGCTGCGATAATCGCGCGATTGCCGAGAGACCTCGACATCTCACGTTGCAAAAGTTTGCTCTTGTGGCGCAGTAGCTCGCGGTCGAGCGCTTTTCTGAGCGTGAGTCTGAGCTCGGATGGCTGAAAAGGCTTCGCGAGATAGTCGTATGCGCCACGTTTAATCGCTGCTACGGCAAGATCTTCTGTGCCGCGTGCAGACATAATGATGATCGGAACACCCGGCAGAAGTCGTGAAAGTTGTGGCAAAAGGTCAAAGCCATCGATCCCGGGCATGCGCAAATCGCATAACACCAGGTCCGCGCCCGAGTCTTCTATGGCGGCTAAAGCGGCCTCTCCGCAATGTGCAGTGCGGACCGTATAGCCCTCTTCGGAAAGCAGCATCTCTAGGCTTTCCCGGAAGGCGTCGTTGTCATCAATGACCAGTATTCGGTCGAACATGAGCTTCTTTTCGGTTGAAGGGCTCAAGGTCTGAAATCTTTTGGGCACTGGGAATTACCTACGGCTCTCAAGTGCGCTCTCGAGAATCTGCGCACGCGTTGCACGCGGATAAGATGTGATCCGCCGCACAAGGAAGCCGCGCCGAGGTGCCTCAAGTCCCTGAAAGAGCAGGCCGATAAGCCAGATGTGGGACCCCGCGGCAGCGGATGGGTCTCGGAGGACGACAAGTGACCATTAATAAGGTTCAGAGGTTCAGAGAGAATCTCATGATGAGCAAAGCAGAACTAGCGCGGAAAGCAGGCCTTTCCACGCTCACAATCGATCGGGTAGAAGCGGGACGACCGTGTCGACTCGACACCAAGCGCAAAGTTTTATTGGCATTGAGTCTTAAGGTCTCTGATAAGGACCGTGTGTTCAACGCCATCGATGATCCGAGAATGCTCGGGAACTCGTCCAACGCGAGTCTCTCGAGTCCCCAAGAATAAAAACGCGAAGGGAATCATCGGGATGAAATTTTCGCTACCGAGCTTCGGCAAGGCAAGTCTAGTCGGACTGGACATTGGTTCGAGCTCCGTGAAGGCAGTCGAAATTGCGACCAAGAGTAGGGATAAAGGTTTTGAACTCCGCTCCCTCGGTCAAGCTCCGCTCGCCTCAGAGGCGATCGTGCAGGGCGCTTTTCTCAATTCGAGCGCGATCGTCGATGCTATTCGCGAAGCGGTCGATGAGGGAAAGGTCAGCGGCAATGATGTGGCTGCTTCGGTCTCAGGTCACAGCGTGATTGTTAAGCGGGTCAATCTCCCACAGATGTCACGAGAAGAACTCGAGGACCAGATCCAGTGGGAAGCGGAGCAGTACATTCCCTTCGATGTCAATGAAGTGAATCTCGACTTTCAGATTCTCGATTCCAATGAAGAAGAGGGAGACATGGATGTCCTTCTCGTTGCGGCCAAAAAGGATCTGATCGACGATTACGTTCAAGTGATCACGGAGGCAGGTCTGAATCCCGTTGCGATTGATATCGCAGGCTTCGCGGTACAGAACGCCTACGAATTGAACTACGAGCAGGACCCGGAAGCGGTTACGGCTCTCGTGAACATTGGAGCGCAGGTCGTCAACATCAACGTCCTGCGACATGGTGTCCCGGCGTTTACTCGCGACATCATGACCGGCGGCGCGCAATACACCGAAGAGATTCAAAAAGCTCTCTCGATTTCCTTCGAAGAAGCTGAGCGAATCAAGGTTGGCGCTACGCCTGGTTATGACGACCAGGTTCAGGACGTTATCCCGCAAGAAGTTGAACAGGCGATGCGCAGTGTCTCGGACACGGTGATCGGTGAAATCTCGCGATCTCTCGACTTCTTTGGCGCGACCTCTGTAGATGCACGGATTACCAAGGTTGTGCTCTCTGGCGGTGGTTCGAAGATTTCGGGCTTCGCAAATGCGTTTGCTGAGCGCACCGGACTTGAAACCAGCTCGATGAATCCGTTGGCACACATGCTGCCTAGCAAGAAATTCGAGGCTGCGTATCTGGAGGCGATGGCGCCGCTTATGGCGGTCGCGATCGGACTGGCTGCGAGGGGAATCGACGGATGATGATGGAAATTAACCTGCTGCCGCATCGTGAAGCGCGGCGCGCAGCAGATCTTAGAGAGACGGCTGCCGTTCTTCTCTTAGGTTTGGTCGTAATCTGTGGCGGCGTTTTCTTCGTCGACAAAGGTGTTAAGAGCGATCTGGCTATGGCCGAAGCGAACGTGATTCAGCTCCAAGCGGACATTGATCGATACAAGCCGCAGCAGAAGCTGGTCGAAAATTTTAAGAATCAAAAGAAGCAGCTCCAGAACAAGCTGGACATTATCGGCAGCCTCGAAGCTGCGCGGAATGGCCCGGTACGTGTTTTAGATGAGCTCACTTCCCAGGTTCCCGATCGTCTCTGGCTGACGGCCATCATGACAAAGGGGAAGGGAATCAAGCTCGAGGGGCAGAGTCTGGATACGGGGGTTGTCGCAGACTTTCTTCGTGGCCTGAACTCATCTCCTTACTTCACCAACGTAGATCTCGATAAGACGGCGGGCGGCAAAGTCGTCGACGGTATTCGCCTTGTCAGTTTCGAGATTCGCGCGGATATGCAGACGCCGGTCGTTGAGGCCGATAATGAAAAATCCTGAGCGGGAGAAAATATGGCTCTAGAACTCAACATTGATTTCGACGAGAAACTCGAGCAGCTCGCAAGAATTCCTAAGGCTGTCCGCCTTGGGGTCGTCTCGGGTTTACTTGTAGCGATCGCCGGGGGCTACTGGACCATGTCCTACCAGCCGGCGCAAGAACAACGGGCAGAGCTCGTGGTGAAGTCTCAGGAACTGCAGCGAAAACTAAATAACGCGCGCTCGGTCGCTAATAACGTCCCCGGCTTCGAGGCAGAGGTCGCAGGTCTTGAGCGTGATCTACATCTCGCTCTCAAGCAGCTCCCTAATCGAAAACAGTTCGAAGACCTGTTGCAGGACATCAGCACGGCGGGCAAGAAGGTGGGCGTTCAGATCAAATCGATCGACCGTGAAAAGGAAGTCCGGCGTGACTTCTACGCGGAAGTGCCCTTCAAGCTGGAGATTGAAGGCAGCTATCACGACCTCGCTCGGTTTTTCGAGATGGTCGCATCGTTGCCACGAATCGTGAATGTAGGCTCGATGAACATCAAGCTGGACAGGGAGTCAATGACCGCGACGACACTTCAAGCGACGGGCATGGCCACAACCTTCCGATTCCTTAGTGATGAGGCCTGATCGATGAGTGCGCGAGCCGAAGAGCGGGGAGCTGTGAGAAATTTAAGAGAAGCTTTTGTACTTCTTTTGTCACTGTCATTGGTTGCTATCACCACGGGCTGCGCCGAGGAAGAGGAAGACTTGGGCAAGCCGGGTGTGGCGGAGTACGAGGCGGAGCGCCGCGCGCTCGCAAATCGCAAGAAGCCGAACGTGACTAAGCGAAAGCAGGCGGCGGCTAATAACGACTCGCCGAAGGTGGGCGTTAGCGGTTCAGGTTATGCCGCGGGCGATCGGGACTATTTGTACGATCCGCGAAACAAGCGAGATCCATTCCGGTCGATTCGGTACATGAACGCGAATAAGGAAGAAAAAGATTTTGGGCCGTTGGGTGATTTCGAGCTGGGTCAGCTCGAGATCTCCGCGGTGATCTGGGATGCGGGCAATCCGCGTGCATTGATACTTGATCCAGGAGGCCGCTCGTACATTGTACAAGAGGGTTCCGCGATCGGGAAGAACAACGGTCAGGTGATTCACATCGGCGACAACCTCATCTTGGTCAAAGAAACCTACGAGAACTTCGCAGGGGAACGGACGACGAAGGATGTGGAGTTGCGGATTCGTTTGAGCCAGGGAGGGTGAGCTCGATGATCAATCCGAAGAACGGATGGATTGAAATGATGATCCAGAGCGCAGTGGCAACGTTAGTTTTCGCCGCTGTTGCGATGGGCTGTGCGACGCCGGAGGCGCCGATTGGGGCAACGGCTAGTTCGATGGTCCAGTCGATCGGGGAAGTGTCAGTGACGCGAGATGGGGACGACAGTGTCGTTCGGCTCGCAGGACTGATCGATCCGATCTTCTCGGTCACGACGCCTGGGGATGAAACCCTTGTCGTTATCGACCTTGTCGACGTCGGGATGTCTGACGCCATGAGCACGATGGGCACAGTGCGGGATGAAGCCCAACAGGTCGCGCCCTATGATGGCGTTGTCGACTTGGTGACGGTCTCGACCTTCGAAGAAGCGGGTGGAACTCCGCTGACTCGAATCGAGATTGTGATGTCGGATGCCGGGATGGCTCAGGTCGAAGCGACTTCGGGCGGTCTCGAGATTCGTGTCATCCCGGGAGTTTTATCCTTGGGTAATGTCGATGTGTCGCAGAACTGGGGAAGCGAGGCTATTGACGATACGCCCGTAACCGAGTCGCGGCAGACAGTCGAAGATGATGCCGATCAGACTGAGGTTGCGTTTCCGGCGAGTCTCGAGGAGGCGCCCATCGTGGTCGTCAAATCGCCGCCGGCTGCAACGCAGCTCGCGAGCGTCACGGCGAAGGCTACCGGGGCCGGCGTGCTCATCGGTCTAGAAGCGAATGGAGCCATTGTTGCTCTCGAAGCCTTCACGCTCGAAGATCCCGCGCGGCTTGTCGTTGACCTTCCTGGGCTCGCAGTAGGTGAGGGTGCCGAGGGCGTAATCGTGCAGTCTGATTTCGTGAGCGGTGTACGGGTTGGCGCGCATGATGGCAAGGTACGCATCGTAGTGGACGGCGGGACCGCGGCTAACGACTTCTCCGGTCGCCAGGTCATGCCCGGCACGACGGGAGTTTGGATCTCGGTGGGCGGCGGTGACGCACTCGCTCAGGCAATGACGGACGCCCTCGCGGCTTCCGAAGACGCTTGGAACTCAACTACCGCACCGATTGAGGTGGACTCGGTCGAAGACGAAAGGGTTGTCCCCGAGGCCCCGGATCTCGCACTGGATACAGATGAGGGATTTAACCAGCCGGTCGTCGCCTTCGACGCCGAGCCCACGTACGAGGATGTTGCCGAACTGGTCGTCGAGGCAGTTACTTTAAGCGAAGATGTGCAGCCCGCGATAGAAACATTTGAGCTCGCTGAGGTCTACGGACTTCACTACAACCGCACGAATGGACTCGATCGCACGGCAATTCTCGCGGACGAGTCGGTTGAGT
This sequence comes from Deltaproteobacteria bacterium UBA4427, assembly GCA_002390675.1. Classification (GTDB taxonomy): domain Bacteria; phylum Myxococcota_A; class UBA9160; order UBA9160; family UBA4427; genus UBA4427. Next base: position 2,766 of record DGPZ01000146.1, on the reverse strand, counting down.
ACAGCACGACGTCGCCGGATGCGACGACGCTGGTCGTTCGCATAACGAATGCACGTATCAGTGAGGAAGCGTCTGATCGAATCTTCCCGAAGGCGGGCGGTCCGGTGTCTCTGATTCACGCGTTCCAGCAGCCTGAGGTCTCGATTCCGGAGGTCCGCGTGGTCTTCACACGAGCCCCTAATCAGGAGCCTGTTGTTAGTCGTCGTGGGTCGATGCTATTCGTAGATTTCCAGGACCGAGGCGTCGCAGCCGCAGCGCCGCCGGCTTTCCCGAACGCGGGCGCCGGCGAAGAAGGATCGATGAACCTGGCTGGGCTTGAGCCGGCGCAGATAGCTGCTCCTGCAGACCTGCCGTATCAACCTCCGGTGGCAATGGATGTTGCTATGCCGATGGCTGGCGCAGCCGCCGAATTAGGCTCTGCTCCAGCCGCAATAGATACGGCGATAGCGTCTGTTCCGGTTTCGACCGGCTTGGGCACGCCGCTTCCGGGATTCAAAACGGATCCTTCGCTTGCGGCGATATCTGTGGCTGACCCTGCAAATATGTGGGACGTCCCGGTCACTGCCTCGGCAGCTCCTGCAGCGGTTGAAGTTCCTGCGGCGATCGAAGTGCTCGAAGAGGGCGGTTTAATCGATGGCAAGGAATACCGTGGTCGACGCGTCTCACTCGACTTCAAGGATGTTGCGATCGCCGACGTGCTCCGTTTGGTTGCTGAGGTCAGTGACCTCAACATTATCGCGGGTGACGAAGTGTCGGGGGACGTAACCATCCGCCTCGTAGAGGTTCCTTGGGACCAGGCACTCGACGTCATCTTGATGACAAAGGGTTTGGGCTTCGTGCGGGTCGGCAATGTCCTGCGTATCGCACCCTCGGATGTTCTGAAGGCTGAGGAAGAAGTTCGACTCCAGGAACGGCGCAATAAGGAGAAGCTCGAGGATCTTGAGGTAAAGCTCTTGCCCGTTAATTACGCGACGGTCGAAGACACCGAAGGCCTTGTTAAACGACTCCTTTCGGCTCGTGGCACGGTGAATATTGATCGACGAACTAACACCCTCATCATCAAGGACATCAGCTCCGTCATTGACGAGGCGAGTGCACTCATCGCGGCCATCGACACACAGACGCCGCAGGTAATGATTGAAGCGAAGATCGTCGAGGCCAACCTTGACTTCTCACGCGAGCTTGGCTCGGTGTGGGGAATTCAGACGAATCAGTTTACTAACGCGTTTGATCCCGATACGCCGCGAACGGATCTCGGCAGCGAGGATCTGACGTTCATCGACAACAACAGCCTGGCCTTCGCCAACCCGATCAGCGCCGTTCCGACTGGACTGGCCACGGTGGGTGCCTTGATCCTTGATCAAGACTTCCGAGTGGACGCCCAGATTCAGGCTGCGGAATCCACTGGTGATGGCAAGGTGGTTTCGAGTCCACGCATCGTGACCCTCGACAACAAGGAAGCCAAGATCGAACAAGGTGTGTCGATCCCCTTCCAGACTTTCGAAGGTGGCGACGCCAAGCTCGAGTTCATAGACGCTGTTCTGTCTCTCATCGTGACACCGCACATCACGGCAGACGAGAGCATCATCATGGAGATCGAAGTGACGCGGAATGCGCCGGACTCAACTGTCCCGACGCCGACCGGTTCACCGGCCATCGCCAAGAACGTTGCTGAGACGGAAACCCTTGTGAAGGACGGGCAGACGTTGGTCCTTGGTGGCATCTACACGATCATCAAGGCGAAGACCTCTAGTCGAATTCCCTACCTGCACCGGATTCCGGTGATTGGGAATGCCTTCAAGAGCAACAGCGTGACCGACTCGCGCAAGGAACTGTTGGTCTTCGTGACGCCGCGCATCGTGCGGCTGCCGGAGATGTCCAGCAACTAGTAGACGGAAGATCTGAATACCGAGGTCTAGTAAGGCCTCGATCAGGAATTCCCGGAAGACGGGGGGAGCTTGCTCCCTCCGTTTTTCTATACTGAGTTCGTGTCGAAAAGCAGCTCAGTCAAAACGAGGCCCCTTTATCTGGTGGGGATGATGGGAACCGGAAAATCGACCGTCGGCCCAAGGCTGGCGGCACGGCTCGGGCGCGCGTTCATCGACACCGATCATGAAATCGAGCGGCGCGCCGGGCGGAAAATCCCGGATATTTTCGAGGCCGAGGGCGAAGCCCATTTTCGCGCACTTGAAGTCGAGGCGATTGAGATTGCCTCTTCGAATGCCGCGGTGATCGCACTGGGTGGAGGAGCGATTGCACAGCCGGGTATGGCCGAGAGATTATCGAAACAAGGGCTGGTAGTCTGGTTGAAAGCCGATGCCAGCGTATTGCTTGAACGGATCGGAAGCGGCGCGAGTCGCCCTCTCCTAGCCGGCCTCGACCGGAATGCACAACTCGATAAGCTGCAAGCGCTGAGCGAAGAGCGACGCCCTGCATACGAACAGGCCGAAATCGTCGCCGATGCGAGTCACACGGCTGACGCCATAGTGGATGAAATTGTCGCGGCATTGCACGCGCGCTGAATCAATGAGTTGGGCTCGAGAGGGCCGAGAGAGGATTGCGTCGAGATATGACGGCGAGAAAGTCCCCGAAGAAGAAGCCTGTAAAGCCCGCCGCCCGCAAGGCGCGCGCTCGACTCACGGGGAGAGGGCGCGCGCGAGCCACCGTGTCCGTCGATCTTGGCGAGCGCAGCTACGGTATTGAGATTGGTGAGGATTGGCTTGATACGATCGGTCGTCGTGCAGCCGCGCGTCTAGATGTTGAAAA
>DGPZ01000176.1 GCA_002390675.1 Deltaproteobacteria bacterium UBA4427 | reverse complement strand
GAGACTCCGTCGCAGGTCTCTGCCAGATCACAGGCTCCGGCAGCCTCTCGACACACGGTACCTGCGGTTTCGATCTGACAGGTGGCGGAACAACAGTCGCCAGAATCGGCGTTTCCATCGTCGCACGACTCCCCAAAATCCAGGCTGCCATTGCCACATACAGGCATTGAAGCGAGAAGATTTGCGCGACCATCTCCGTAAAAGTTGTTGCGTTCGAGCGAGTAGCCGTACGGGCCGATCTGGTCTGCACCGTCCTTCAGAACCTGCCGAAGTTGGACCGCGGTAAGAGTGGGATCGTTTTGAAGAATATCCGCCACCATGCCCGCAACCAGTGGTGTCGCTGACGAGGTTCCACCAAAGCTGGACGTGTAGTTGCCACTTGCGTAGCCGTCGGCACCGGTTCGATCGGTCGTGGTAATTCCCTGCCCCCCGCCGCTACTGGGTGCCACTATATCTAGGTTGCTCCCGAACTGGCTGTAGGCCGAGCGTTGTTCCTCATTCCCGACACTTCCGTCTCGGGTGGCCCCTACTGCAATCGTATTGGGGTTAGATGCGGGATAACCCACTGCGTTTTCATGCACACCGTATTGCCCCGGTGCAACCCGCAAATAACGCGCGCCATCCACATAGAATTCAAAAAAGTCGAAGTTGTACTCGGAAGAGACCCAGACCCAGAAGGATAGATCACCGGCACCGACCGTTTTTCCGAGCGCGTAGAGACTAGTTTGTTGGTTATCGGTAATGGCTCCAGCTTTGACCGATTTCCCCGTTGCGCCTCGAGCGTGGACCCCATCTTCGACTACGGACCAGTTTGCTGAGCCCCCACTCGTGAATGCGCTTGGGACTCCGCCTGGGGTCTCAGCTTCGAAGTCTTCGCTCAGCCCGCCTGGCCAGCTGATGTCATCGACCCAGACCATGTCGTAGCCTTGGCTCAGAGAAGTATCTTTAATAAAGCGCCACTCAAAATCGTAGGAGCCGGCCGAGAAGCCTGACAACGTAAACTTCTCCCAGCCGCTTGCCGCGTTGCCCGAGGCGAAAAGCACGGGCGTTCCGAGTGCTCCGCGTACAGCACCTGGTACAAGGCCACCGACCACATCGGCAATCGCTGAGTCGATCGAGCTCTCGCAGCCCCCGATCCCCCAGCTGTTATTAACCACGTGCCCGTACTTTCCCGCGTACCGCATGGCATCTCCCCATGAAGTACATGACATCGACCCGCTTCGGATTGGAAGGATCTGAGCCGAGAGCGCACTGCCTGCGACCCCGATTGCATTATTTCCGATTGCACCCGCGACTCCGGCAACCGCCGTTCCGTGGCTATCGCCCAAACCGGGACTTGGGTCGTTGTCGTTATCACCAAAATCCCAGCCTTGATAGTCGTCTACATAGCCGTTGCCGTCGTCGTCAATACCGTTGGTCTCTTTGCCGCCGCCGGACTCTCCTGGGTTGACCCAAATGGCTAAATCCTCGTGACCAATGTCGACACCATCGTCGAAGACGGCGATGACCATCCCGGTTCCGTCCGCACTATCCCAGGCTTCGGGCGCGTCTACATCGGCGTCTGCGACCGCACCATTCTGTCCCGTATTGTTCAAGTGCCATTGGTCAGGGTATTGAGGATCGTTTGGTGTGAAGAAATGGCGCGCACTCACAACAAAGTTTGGTTCGGCCCACTCGACTTCAGGAAGCGCGGCCAAGGCACGTGCCAACGCGAAAACCTCACCGGCGTCGTCCGGCGGATTGAGCATTTCTAACTCAAATTCCATCTCCGGCGAGCGTGGCGAAGACAGGCTCGAAACATTCAGGGAGGCTTCGAGTGCGGCCAGGGTGCGGCGCGAATTCGCCGAAGAAGATAGCCGAACGATCACGCTAGGTGAGATGCCGATGTTTTCTTTGCCCGCTGAGTTAGAGAGCACCGGCGACACAAAGGCATCGGGATCAATCTCTCGGATCCGGTTTAACACGGCCGCGCGGTTTCGGCCGCGCTTGATCCTAAAGGTCGGCCTTCGCCCAAACGGTCGGCGATCGAGCATATCAGCGTCGGTTCCGAGACGTGCCGCGATACGGCTAGCTCGAGATGCCGAGCGCACGGATCGGCGCCGGTCGAGAACGACGTAAGTGTCCTCTTGACGAAGAAACGAAATCTTCCTTCCGCTCTTATGAAAGTAGAAATCGGAGCGGTCCAGCAGTCTAGGCTTGCTTGCTTGGGTCCCCCGCGACGATGCAGGCTCCTGCATCGGCTGGCCAAGCTTGGCGCGAAACTCTGAATCGACGAGGCCTTCGAGAGTATTGGCGGTCGCGGTCGATAAAATCAACAACGCTGCGCTGACTAGACTAAGGACTCGGCTCAGCCGGATATTCATTTTCGAACCCGACCCTTGCTTTCAACAGTTTTAAAAGAGCGCCTCACCATCTTACGCCCATTGCTTTTTTTTGTTGAGATTATTCGTTGGGGCGTCTGTAACAGCGGTTCCCGGCCGGACACCGAATCGTCTCTTCACGGCTGTGGTGCAGCAACGGAAACGAACAACAGTCACTTCCATTCGCTGGCTGAATCTCCGTCGAAAGACCCTAGCCCCATGAATGCAAAAACTTCCCGTGCCGACTGTATCTTTCAAATCCGACGGGTGAAGGTGCCAGCCTGTGGAGCGAAGCCCTAATGATTCGACTGCTCCGGCGCCGGCGATAGGAAAAACAAGCGGGCTTTTCCGCACCACCTATATTGCTCCCGAGCTCTAACAACTGAGTTGTGTTGGGGTCATTAGGCCACACCTTAGGCCGGGCCGCGCCGGGGTATTCGCTGGTGATGACTGGAGGTCAAATGAGCAACAAAAGACCAAGCACTCAGGAAAAACGGTTTACGACGATGCGCTCCAGGCTGAACCCACTCCGACGCCTAGTTCTTGGCGTGGCGACGATCGCTGCAGCGTCGGCAATCTTGCTGTTCTCCGATCTCGACTCCCGTAGTTCTGCCCCTCGCCCAGTCGGGGCGAGCCAGGCGAGTCTTCGGATTGCCGTTGTGCAGCATGCATCTATCGAGGCTTTGGATGAGGGTATCCGTGGCATCCTAGATGCATTGGCTGCTCGCGGGTTCAAGGAGGGCGAAGGCCTCGAAATCCTCAGGTACAACGCGCAGGGCGACATCACAACCTCCAACACGATCGCAAAAGAGGTCTCGGGCGCAGATCTCGACATGATTATTACCGGGTCAACCGTGTCCCTACAGACGGTCGCGAACGCCAATCGTTTCCAGGCGTCACCTCGACGTCACGTCTTTGGAATAACATCTAATCCGTTCGAGGCAGGCGTCGAACTTAACTTCGAGGATCGTCTCGATCACCCGCCGTATATGGCAGGGCTCGGGAGCCTCCCGCCTGTCCGTGATCTTTTTCTTCTGTTGCAACAGATCCAGCCGGCAGCCCGCAGGGTCGGCCTCGTGTGGAATCCCGCCGAAGCCAACTCCGAAGCCGCCACCCTCATGGCGCGTGACGTAGCGAAGGAGTTAGGCCTGACCTTGGTAGAGGGGAACGCCGAGACATCGACCGCGGCAGGCGAGGTAGCTCTGTCGGTCATGGCACGCGGTGTCGATGTGCTGTGGGTCAGTCCGGACATCACTGTCAGCACCGCCCTCGAAGTAATGGTTTACGCGGCACAGCGTTCGGGAGTTCCGGTGATCACCTCTCTGCCCGGGTCAGCCGCACGGGGCTCCCTGCTCGACCTGGGCGCGAATTATTACGACGTCGGTTTCGAGGAGGGCTCACTGGCTGCAGATATCCTCCAGGGTCGGGATCCGGCCACGATTCCCGTCGAGAACTGGATGCCGGTTCAGCTTCACGTGAACCTAACCGCACTCGATGGACTCCGTTCCTCCTGGGTAATTCCGGACTCGATCCTGCAGCGTGCGAGCGTGGTGATCGATGCGTCGGGAACTCGAAAACAGGACGTACCTGCAGATAGCCCCCCGCCCTCGCTCGTATGGAAGAGAGAGAGAGGTGCGCTCGATGCTCCCTGACCATTTTCCTCACGCAAAGCCGAACCGATGTCGCGGAAGGGGACCGGGGGTTCGTGTGCTTCTCAGTGAATCCCCCGCACCGAGGATTATGGATTCCAAGGTCGGCTACGGCATGGCGACTGGGGGCCGAATGCAAACGCCCCCGCATATAATTGAAATCGATCGCGTCAGCGCAAAGGGCATTGGTTCGCTCGACGCAATAGAAGATCACCTTGCACATATACAGAGGAGAGCTCAGCCATGAACCTACTCATAGGGGCCCTCACCCTCGGCCTAATACTCTCCATTTTGGCTCTTGGGGTATACGTAAGTTTCCGAATCTTCAACATTCCGGACATCACTGCGGAAGGGTCCATCACACTCGGCGGGGCAGTCGCCGCCGCACTCATCACCCTCGGCGTGGGGCCCCTACTGGCGACTGCCGTTGCGACCCTTGCTGGTGTCGCCGCAGGAGCTGGAACTGGGCTCATGGCAACCAAGTTCAGGATTCAACCCCTTCTAGCCGGCATCCTGTCTATGACCGCACTCTATTCGATCAACCTTCATGTGATGGGGCGCAGCAATATCCCGCTCATCAACGAGACCACCCTCGCTACCCACGCCGATCAGATTGGTAGTGTCCTGTTCGGCGGACGCGACGTGTTGCAGATTGTCGGCTGGACCGTGGGGATGCGCGACATCTCGATGCTGCTGGCGGTACTTGTAGTGGTGATTCTCGTTGGACTGTTTCTCTACTGGTTCTTTCGTACACAGCTAGGTACCGCGATGCGCGCCTCCGGGGACAACGCGCAGATGATGGCTGCACTCGGGGTCAGCGTTGAGACATTGACGATCCTCGGGCTTGCTATGTCCAACGGTTTAATCGCGTTAAGTGGTGCACTTGTCGCGCAGTATCAGGGCTTCGCTGACGTCCAGATGGGGATCGGCATCATCGTGCTCGGGCTGGCGAGTGTAATCATCGGAGAAGCCCTTGTTGGCAGCCGCTCCCTCGGCCTGCTGATCACCGGTGCGATCATGGGTGCCGTTTTGTTTCGCCTGCTGGTTGCGGTCGCCCTCCGCTGGGGACTCAACCCCAATGACCTTAAGCTGATCACAGCTGTATTCGTATTCCTCGCCCTGATCGCGCCTAACTTGATTCGTAAGCTCACCCCACCTGCAGCGCGCGAAACCGCAGAGACCTGAAACCATGCTACGCATTTCCGACATTTCCAAAATATTTAACGCGGGCACAAATGATCAGGTCCGTGCGCTAACTAACGTATCCCTCGACCTCGAGGAGGGGTCGTTCCTAGTCATCATAGGGACAAACGGGTCGGGAAAATCGACACTGCTGAACGCCGTCGCCGGATCGTTCAGCGTGGATTCCGGTTCACTGCACCTGTCGGGGCATAACATTACGAAATGGCCTGAACATCGCCGCGCCAAGCTGATCGGAAGGGTGTTCCAGAATCCGTTCAGCGGCACCGCCCCCAGCATGTCAATCGCGGAGAACCTTGCATTGGCCGCCCGCAGAGGACGGAGTCGAGGCCTTGGGTTGGCACTCGACTCGAGTGTTAGGGAAGAACTTCGAGGCCGCGTTCGCACCCTGAACATGGGTCTAGAGGATCGTCTCGATAATCCGATCGGGAGCCTTTCAGGTGGCCAGCGCCAGGCTCTCACGTTGCTAATGGCTTCGTGGCTTAAGCCAGATCTGCTGCTGCTCGACGAGCACACAGCAGCATTAGATCCCAAGAGTGCGGACCAGGTCCTTCAGTTGACCCACGAAATTATTACTCGGGACAAGATCACGACCTTAATGGTTACCCATTCTATGCAACAGGCCGTCAACCTGGGAAACCGTATCGTCATGATGAACAAGGGTCGAGTGCTTCATGATATCTCAGGCAGCGCCAGGGAGAATATTACCGCGGAGGACCTACTGGGGCGTTTTGAGGATTTGCGGCGACGCGAGCAGCTCGGCGATTCGATAGGAGGCCTGCTGCTCGGCGCGAAGGGAGTCACGGAACTCATGGCTATCTTCGAGGCGATCGCCGGCGTGGATCAGAATCTCGATGCCCGAGAGATCGCGCTGATCGCAGAGTTCTCGCAACGCTGGCAAATTATTCCGCCCGACCTAACCGAGGGGCCGGTCCAAGCGCCGGGAGATATTCTCGCCCTTCGCGAGTGCGTCACGAATTACCTCAGGATATCTCCACCGGCGGAGCAGGCGACAGAACTCCTGGACGTCCTCCATCATTTCGTCAATGCTGACGATATGGTATCGACGGAAGAAGCGATCGTGATGGACGAGATTAGCGCCATGATCATGGCGTACGTGACACATTCTGGTGTGCTCGGCAAACACGAGGTGGTGATCGTGCCCCAGACCAGCGAGCAGTCGATTGCCATCGCATCCCTTCTTCCCGGTATTGATGCCACCAGTATGCGGGGGGGCACTGTCTATTCAGTGGGTCGATTTTTTTCTGCCAAGTATGCTGAAGTAGTATGTGAAAAATACGTCGCCCTCGGTCTATTCACGACGCGCATCGAGGTGTGAAATTGAAGTCGAGCTTAACGTGTCCCATATGTGTCAGTGGACAGACGGCATCATCATTATCGAGTTTGATTGGATTAAACGCTTCAAAGGCTCAGGACTCGAATGATCGATCTTGGCCGAGCAGGACCGCGGCCAACCTATTCCCTACCACACGGACCGATGCGCTTCGCCCTGACAACCCAGACCCTATCATCACACAGGAACTCTCCAATTGACGGAAGACGATCAGCGCCAAAACACCGCGAACGATGAAGACGAGACCCGGATTGCCGGCGACAACGCTGCGACCGACTCACAATCATCGGTGTCAGCGGAGAGCGCCGACCCATCCGACGCAAAGATCTCGAATCTGCCGCCGGGCGCGGGAGTGTCTTCATCGCATCACGAGGCCACAGCGGACGAGCGGACGACACCCTCACCGCCCGCCACTGATCCAGAAGACGCCGAGACCATCCTCGCGGAAACACCCATTGAGGAGGTCCCTACCCAGCTCGCCGAGTCGAAAGCGGATGCGACGGTCATCGCCGCATCAGAGTCGCCCCCTTCTTCTATCATTCCATCTACGCCTTCCTCGACACCTCGTCCGACTACGCGTGAAAACCCATCGCCGTCGGGCCCAAAGGCTACCCGGCGTGTCGACGAGACACCGCCATCAACGCCATCAACGCCCGGTGCAAGCCAAGAAACAGGAACAGTCTCGCTGCCCGGCGACGCGCTCACGGGCACGAAATTATTGAATCGATTCCTCGTTGGACGCAAGATCGGGGCGGGCGGATTCGGCGCCGTATATGAAGCGGTCGACGAGTTGAAAGCATCCAGTGACGAAGCTGCGCGAATCGCCATCAAAGTACTCGAGAAGAAGCGGATCGGCGATCGACTTGACGTGCTCATCCAGGAAGTGAGTCGTAGCCATCATGTGTCTCACCCTAACATCCTTCGTGTGTTCGAGCTCAATCTCGATGGCGGGTTCGCGTTCATCACGATGGAACTATTGAGTGGCGAGACTCTGCAACAACGCCTCGCCACCGCACACCTCAGTTTTCGTGCAGGCCACCCGTTGCTATCGATCGAAGAAGTCGACCACATCACGGAGCAACTCTGTAACGCCCTCGCCTATTGCCACGAGCAAGATCTTGTCCATTCGGACATCAAGCCCGAAAACATCTACCTATGCGACGACGGCACAGTGAAGGTGCTGGACCTCGGCATCTCTCAACTCGTAGGATCGGCCACAGCCATCCGCGGCTACTCCGCTAGCTACGGCAGTCCCGAACAACGAGTCGGCGCGGAGCCCCATCCCTCCGATGACGTCTTTTCCCTGGGTTGTGTCCTTTACGAGTGTTTCACCGGGGAAAAGGCCCAGGACCGGGATGGCAAACGTGAACGGCTGCCGTCGAGTCTGTCGAGAATTCCGCGTCGTTACCGACAGGTCCTCGAAAGATCGCTTCACCCCGAACGCGAAACGCGCGAGGCGAACGTTTCCAAGATCTGGCGAGGCGTGAGTCCCGCCCTGCGGCGCCGGAAATGGGTCGTTTCGGCATTGGTTCTACTGACATCAGCGGGCGTCGCTGCAGCCGGACTGGTGGGCCTGCAAGAAGGGAAAGATGCCAATCGAGTTAGCGATGCCGATCAACAGGTCGCGATTCAGCTCTTCCTCGAAGCGACCAACATCGAAGACGACGACCCCGGCGCGGCGCGGGGCCTGTTAATCCAGGCGCTCGAGACAGACCCTATGCACGAAGGGGCATCGGAACGCATGGCACGGTTCCTCCGTGAGACATTGCCGTCCGACCCGGTGAACTACAGCCTAGTCTGGGCCGACTTTAAGTCTGCCACAGAGGCGGCCAGCGCGGGCGCTTCCGAGATCCTCGATGTCGAGGCGCAGAGCGCCGCGGATGCCCTGCTCGAAATAGATGCGACGAACCTACCGCGGAGTCAACAACGGAGCCGATTCGGGGCGCCGCTATGTGTTCTTCCGGATCTAGAATATCGGCGAGAAGAGCTGGATCAGCTACGAATCGACCTCGACATCAACTGTTGAGCCCCCGTCCGCCGCTCTGTCCGAGTCCCATTTTTGATACAGAAGTAATTCAATGATTCCGGAATTCGATAGGGTGGAAGAAAATACATTGGTCGACTGCTAGGCCAACCCACTCGCAAGTTGAAGGCCCGCGGTGGGTCGCGCGAATAGGGCGAGCGGTGCGATACAGAGAACACCTGAGAATCCTTGCGGTATCAGGGCAGACCAGGGCCGGATCCAACTGGGGGGTGCACATTCTTTAGTTCACGACTCAAATGCTCAAATCGATCGCGGATCTTCGGCCATGAATCCCCCCAACAGCAGGTGTGATCCGCCCCAGGCAGGGACAAGATCACGCCGTCCCCGTTCCTCTCCACCAGCTCCGCCGTGAGTTGAGGCGGAACGACCTCATCAGCCTCCCCGACGACATGGAGCACGACCAGGCCCGGCCGCAGCGGGAATTCGAGGGGCGGCGAATATCCGAGGATCTCACGCGTGTAGCCATGTCGATCGAGCCAAGCGGAGAGATCCAAGTTCGCGCCCAACGTGACGAGTCCCGCAACGCGAGGCACGCGCGCCGCAACATGAGCCGCAATCAATCCACCACCGCTTACGCCGACCACGACAAACCGTCGATCGGAAGGAACCTCACGCTCGATCACCGACACAACACTCCGTATCGCGTCCTCTGAATAGCGACGCAGTGTCCAGACCGCTGGCTCACACGCGGGATCTGATGCGGCGAGACCAAACGTGCAGGGCCGGGACACGGCCAAGGCACACGACGGCTCTGCCTCGACAAGTTCGAGCGCGATCGCACGTGTGGGCGATGGGTCTTCGGAGACGCGACCACCACGAATCCACGATCGACCGTCGCCCTCGATAAAGACAAAGGTGGGCTCGGACTCGACGCACAGGGCCTTGGAAAACACGAAGTGACCGAAAGGCGACGATTGTACGAAATGACGTTCCAGCCTTGTCGCACTGCTCACCAGTCCCCTTTCGTCCTTGGTGTGGCTAGAATCTGCGAATCGACAGCCCACCCATGAGAGAGACATCGCCATGAACAGCAGTACGACGAACTTTCCCACTCGATCGATCAATCGCGAAAAAGGCGTGCCTCGCCAAACCGCGGCAGCGGCCTCCGACGATTGCTCTGCGTTTACCGATCGAGCCATTCGTGTCTCCCGCGCGTCTCGTGCGTTATCAATCTTGATCTCAGGGGTCATCAGTCTGGCGTGGATCGGTTGCGGGTCGGTACCCACCGGGGAAGGGGCTCGCGTACTCGACCGCCGTGTCGCTCTCTCGGAGCTCGATATCGTCGATTGTATCGTCGAGGGCGCAGTGCGGCAGATGGGGCGCGGAATGATCTACCAAGAGCAACCGCGAATGACCCGTACGACCGAATTCGAGTGCGCGTCGATGGGCGGCACATTTATCGCTTTTGATCCGACCTCCCCGAATACTGTAATCGAGAAATGGTTGCCCTTCGCCGAGTCCGGCGACAAGGCGGCTCAACATCGCCTGGGCCTACTCTACGAAGGGTTTATGGGGGCCGAACCGAACTACGAGAAAGCGGCGCGCTGGTACCAGGCGGCGGTGGACCAGGGGAGTACCGAGTCCATGTACGCCCTTGCCATCCTCTACGAGAAAGGCCTCGGCGTCGAGCAAGATATGTTGGCTTCGCTCGAATTGTATCGACGCGCATCCGGCGTCGGTGAAGACGCTTTGATGCTGTCCTCGGAATCCTACACGCAAATCGAGGAGCTCAAGGAAAGCCTCTCCGATGAGATGGTCGCGCTAAATATCCAACGCGACGCGCTGCAGAAACAGGTTGATACGCTCCAGGTCAAGATCGCGCAGTCCGGCAGCAGCGGGCGCGATCGCATTTCTGCGCTCGAATCGCTGACGACTCAACTCAGCGCGCAGCTCGCCGAACGCGAAGCCCAGCTCGCGAAACTTCCGACCTACCGACTCGTTGATCCAGCCACTGGGCCTCGCCCACTGACATTTGATTTCCCTGATCTCCCGGCGGGCAAGATGCGAAGCAAGTCGATGGGTCGCTATTTCGCCCTCGTAATCGGAAACAACGAATACGAACTGCTTCCCGACCTTGAGACGCCGCATAACGATGCTGAAAGGATCGCCGCGTTGTTAAGCGATCGATTTGGATTTTCCACACAGCTGATCCTCGACGCCGATGAGGAAGCCATTAAGCGAGCGATCTACAACCTTGCAAAGACCGCCCGAGCAGAAGATAACCTCCTAATCTATTTCGCGGGCCACGGAGAGATGCGAACCAAAGTGGACCGCTCGCGGATGCGCGGATTCTGGCTGCCCACGAATGCGGACAAGGATCAGGACGTGAACTGGGTGGACAACTGGTGGGTCACGGACCATCTAGACACGTCGGATGCTCGACGCGCGCTCGTCATTGCGGATTCGTGTTATGGCGGGGTCTTCTCCACCGATCTTCCGATCGGGCCCGTGACCGGGTTGCCTGCTTTGTCGCAAAAAGCATTTGATCGAAAGCTCCAGCGAAAGAGTCGATTCGTACTCGCCTCCGGAGGGAACTCCCCGGTGCTCGATACGACCGGCCCGGATTCGCAACACTCTGTCTTTGCCAGCGCTTTCATCGACATCCTTGAGGGTTCTGAGGGCCCGATGTCCGTGATCGAATTATATGGCCGGATCTTTGACCGCATGTACGCAGGCCTCGCGGCAGTCGGCCTCGAGCAGGAGCCAGAGCTCAGAGTCATTCGGGCTGCCGGACATCAAAGCGACGGCGACTTTTATTTCGTAGCAAGCGATGGGATCTAAACTCAAACCGAGGCGTGGAATAAACCCGGTCAGTGTCGAGGATTCGGGTTGTGGAAGCGAAACGAATCGATCGACCCAGCCTTGACATTCCGTCACTTCGAACGCTCGGCATAGTCATAGACACGGGAGTCTGCTCGGCTAAATAGTTCGTTATTGTCCAGTCGCGATTGCCGCGTTGCATAGAATTTACCGCCTGAACCTTTTGGAACCTGTGGAGTCATCATGCCCCTCGCCTCGGCGTACCGGCCTGCCCTGTTGTTGCCCATGCTTGCCCTCGCGATTTTCGCGACCAGCTGCCTTAGCGATGTGGACAATCAGAGCGATGGAAGCCAGGTCGCGGTAGCCGCTGCGATCGGCTTAGGAGAGCCCGTCGCTGGCGCGTACCAGGCTCGCAGTGGTTCCGACGTAGTCCTATCCGGCAAAGATAGCGATAGCACCGCCGCACCGATCTTCACGTTCGTATGGGAGCAGATCGTGGGTTCGGGCGACCCAGTCGTCGAGCTCTTCGAGCGAGATGTCTCGAGCCGCGTATTCTCGGCACCCTCCGTCGCGACTCGCGAGACCCTTGAGTTTCGACTCACGACGACGGACGTGAACGGGCGGACCGAGACCGACACAGTGATGATCGAAGTCAATCCGATCAGCGATGAAAACGCGTTTCTTCGCGATCCAAGGTCAGCTGAGGCGGAGCACTTCTATCTCTTCGTCGTTCCTGATGCGCCCGGCCCAGTGGCAACGACCACCTCCTATACCCTGACTGTCACCCCTATTGTGACTTGGACGCGGCGCGATGGCGGAACCGATACGCTTTCCCTCGAAGACATTCTATCTGCAAGCGACGAGATCGAGGCGGGGTTCCTTCCGCCCAGCGATCCCGAAGCCCCCGGCCAAGACCGGTTCCGAATTGCCGTTCCCTTGCTCGATTTCGACGAGATCAATAAGTCGTTCCAGGGGGCTGAGCGAGCCGGGCGACTCGAACTCGAAGAGATCGACAACGCGAATGTCGAACTCCAGATCAGCCTAACAGGCGTAACGGGCAGCGCGGGGCTCCAGGTTTTCGTTGGTCGTGCCGGTGGTCGTGAAGAGCCGCCCGTTGCCATCATAGAAGGCGACCGCATCTACCCGGTAAGCCCGCCAACAGGTAGCCTTCCCGAAGACGAGATCCTCAGCTCAGACCGTTCAGTCGTATCGATCGATGTCGAACGCCTGCGGCACGAACTCGGCATCGAATCGAAGGCTTCAGCTCAAAATTACTACGACTGCATCGACCCTTCGAGCCAGGCGGACACCCTCGATGGCTGGCGCATACAGGCAGGCATGACCGACCTGTCCGACCCCAGCATCTTTCACGCCCGTTATGTCAACAACTACGACCTCGGCTTCGGACGCGACATGTACGTGCGAGAGGACGCGGCTGGAAACGTCTACTCCTTCGTCGTCAACCATCCCAGCCTAGAATCCTTGATCAAGGGCTCCGGCGAATTTGCAACGGTTGTGATGGAATACAGCGCGGCGCCGACCGGGGCGTGCGACGCGCCCGGCGCAAGTGCGACCGACAAGATCGTCAAGTTCTACGCCTACTCACCGGACTCTGCGAACGGCGAGATGGTCCGAACACTCAGCCAAAACTTCGATGGACGTGGAGAACGTTTCCTGCCCGGGGTCTGCACGGCTTGCCACGATGGCGACATCAATCTTATTCGGGACTTCGGGCCGATCGATCCCGTAAGTCGGGCAACCCGCGTTCTCGCGGACATCCCGGCCAGCAGCACGGACCTCGACGCCACTTTCATGCCCTGGGATCTCGACTCGCTGCTCTATGCGCAGGCCGAGGACGCCGCGCGAATTGATCCTTCTCTGAACGCGGGCGAGTTTTCGGCGGCGCAACTCGACGCAGCCTCCTTCGAGTCGCAGCAGGATGACCTCCGGAGCATGAATGAGGCTGTGCTCGCGACCTACCTCCCCGCAGAGGGCGCGAGCCCAGGGGAACGAACCGAGACACTTGAGCGCTTCGAAGCGCCGATTCGGCTAATTCATCGCTGGTACGGCACAACGACGATTCCCGAAGCCGAGCCGATCGACGATGCGAGCAATACGCATGCAGTCATTACGGACCTTGGTACCAACGACTTTTCGGAGCCGCCTATGGCTCCGATGGGTTGGGCCGGCGAGGACGATCTCTACGAAAAAGTCTTCGCTCGCAACTGCCGGATGTGCCACACGCAGCAGAACAATCTCAACCTGAACTTCGACACCTACAACGAGTTCATCGGTGTCGGGCCGATGGAAGACGGTGGGGACTACGTCTCCGGCGGTACGCTTGAGCAATACGTCTTCCAACGCGGAATCATGCCCGCTGCGCGGCTCACCTACGACCGATTCTGGATCGACTTCAACGACGACGAATCCGCCGCCGAGAAACTCCGCACGCACATCGGTGGACTCGGCATATCCCCGATGGCGCCGGCCGGTACCCCTGGCAATCCCGCGGCGGTCGTCAGAGTAACCAACGGAGCAAACACCTTCGATTCCTTAGGCGCCGTCAGCTTGATTTCGGAGATCAACGCCGACGACAATAACGGCTTCCTCATACCGACCGCCGTCACACTCGACGGCAGCGCGAGTTCCTTTGCAGATACCTTCCAATGGACTGTCTCGACGACCGGGAGTGAATGCCCTTCGAGCCTTGCACTCTTCGGATCCCAAAGTGCCCAAGTTTCATTCCTCGTCGACTCGTCGCCCTGCCGCTTCGACGTCAGCCTCGAAATTCAGGCGACCTCTGGCGCCATCGGTACGGATTCGAGCCTCGTCTTTGCTTCGAATCTGCTCCCCGAACCCCGAGACTTCACAGCTTCTAACGCGGCCTACGTCCCTGGTGATTCACGTCTAGATATCAACGTCCTTGACGAAATCATTCCGGGCCGGTCCGCGGTCGGTAACTTCGGCGATCTCCCCCTCACCCTCGCAACGGCCGAGCCTAACGTGGTGCCGATCGCACCCAACCCCGGGACAGGCGAATTCCGAATTTCATTTCCCGCGCTGGCTGGCGTGAGCTCAACCTTCGACTATCAGATCATCGACGCCAACATGGATGCCGGGAACGGCATGATCACAGTCAACATCCCGCCGATCCTCGTCACCCCAATCGTCGAGAGCGTGATCGGCACAACCCCGACCATCAAATGGACCGTGCCAACGTCCTTCGTAGCTGACAGCTACTCGCTTGAGCGCGATGGGCCCGTATTCGACGGCTTCGCGACGGTCGTTGGCTGTGATCCGAGTCCCGCGACTTGTACGAACAACCCGTTATCGACGTGCTCCTGCGTAGACACCACTGGGATCATGACCGGCGCGGCCTATCGTTACCGTGTGGTTACGAATCTCGGTGCCGAAACTGCGACTTCCGCGGAGATCAACGTCAGCACCCTCGCGGTACCTCAGAGCGTAGTCGCTGCGCAAGCCGGTCCCCAGGTCGATGTAACATGGGGCCCAGGGGGGGCAGTGACGCCCACTGGCTATCGCATAACGCGTGAGAATATCGACTTCGCCACATCAGAAATGCCCGTTACTGTCGGCGCAACGCTGCCGCTTTCCTACAACGATCTAACGATCGAGCAAAATTCAGAATACCGATACGCGGTATTGCAATTCGACGGCTCGGGCGAGTCCAGTTTATCTTTTTCAAACACAGTGGTGACGGACGTGGGCGCAGCGAGTTCGCTCGTTGCAACCGCCAGCCCGGGAACAACGGACACTATCGAGGTGAGCTTCGCAGCACCCGAATTCGGAACCGACCCGATCGACAACTTCGGATATACGCTAGAACGGCAGATTGGGGCAGGTGTCTTCTCGCCAATTTCAAGAGCCCTCACGCCCGCAGGCAGCAACCCAACGACGTACTCATTCTCCGACGCGGGACTCCCCTCGGACACCGAGTACACGTACCGAGTGACCTCAAATGGCCGAAATGGCAGTACGGCAGCAACGACCTCGAACACGGAGCGAACGAACGTCTCCTTCGACGCGGACATAGCACCACTCTCCTCGGGAGCGAACCCGAACGACGGATTCACCGCCAACTGCAGCGGCTGCCATTCGCCCGCTCAGTTCAAAACCTACGTCCAACGCGGCTCTGCGACCAGCTCCCGTTGTCTGATCAACAACGAATTAGACATCTACAACATCGGCGATTGTTCCGAGCAATATTCGAACCCTGCAATGCGTGGCTTCCAGGTTTCGCCTAACATGCGCGACATCCTGCTCCGATGGCAGGCGGGCGGGCAACTGGATTGATACGACGAAAACGGCGCAGAACAGACTTTCGCCTTGAACGTTTAGGCACACGCCAATGGCTCCAGGAGTGCTTGATGTACCCTCTACACTTCAGATTCTTGTTCGTCGCGATCGCGACTGGGGCGGCCCTATCGATGGCAGGTTCTGCCTCGGCAGACCTTGTCCAGTTGACAACCGTCGTAAACCCCGGCGCGTATGATGATCTCGAACGCGCTGCGGCGGCCGCGAATCAATCCGTCTTCGATGCACTAGTGGGCCCCTGTGGTGGCGGTGAATGCCCCGCCGACCAACAGGCAGTCTTCGATGAAGCGCGAGAGCTGGTCGATACGGCGGCAGACATCCTCGGGACAGGAACAGGCCAGTTCTCGCTCGGACTTGATGATGAAGGGCTGGGGAACGCGCTTAGGTGGACCGCCGCTGAAGAAGTTCTTGCGCAGGGACGGGCTGCAACCGACTTTTCAAACGGTCAGATGACCGGCGCTACGAATCGGATCACCGCTCTTCGCTACGGCGCACGCGGTTTTTCGATCGCTGGAATTCAGGGCATGCCGACTTCGGATCTACCGGACTTCCCCGAACACGCGACCCTTGGAGCAGCCGGCGAAGAGGGTGGAGGAGAAACACTCGCCAAATTTGGCGGGTTCCTAAACGGATCATACGGCTGGGGAGTACATGACCCGACCACCTTCGAAGATGCGTTCGATTACGAGTCCGTCGACATTACTCTGGGGTTCGACTACCGCGTTCTTCCGGGCTTTGTCGTTGGGCTGATTGGGGGATACGCCGAGAACGAAATCGACTTCGACGGCAGCAAGAGCATCGTCGACGGCGGAATCAATTCAGATGGTTTCAGCATAGGAGCCTTCGGGGTGTACAGCTGGAGCGATTTCTACTTATCCGGCTACTTCAGCTATCAGCGAATGTCCTTCGATATCGATCGATTCATTACCTACCCATCGCTAAATCCCGACGTCACCGGCACTAACACCACCACCTCCGGCGAGACCGACAGCAACGCCTATAATATGGCCGCCAACTTTGGGTACACCTACCGGTTCGGGCTCTCCGAAGAGGGTTTTTTCTCTGGCAAGCCTCTACTTCTAGAGCCTTCCATGCGGCTCGAATATTCGCAGATCACGATCGACAGTTTTACGGAAACAAACGACGATCCGGGCGAGTATTTCGCGCTCGCGATCGACGAGCAGGACATCGAGAGTTTTGAAGTCGTTCTCGGCCTGCGGACATCTGCGGCCGTCTCAACCTCGATCGGGGTTTTCTTTCCCTACGTCCGAGTGGAGTGGCGCTTCGACGTGCTCGACGACACGGGCGAATCACAGGCGCAGTACGGCGGAATCGGCCTGAGCGGAGTCGCCGGATTCTCGCTTCCCGGTGATGATGTCGACAGCGACTACGGAACAGTTGCGATTGGACTACAAACGATTATCCGAGGCGGTCAGAGCAGAATCCTTGGCGGCCCGACCGGAGACCGACTCTCCATCTATGGCGAGTACCGACGCGTTCTGGAACTCGACAACGTCGAGTCCGAGATCCTCACGGCCGGCGCGCGGTATATTTTCTGACTTCTGACGCCGCCTGGCAATCGGAAAAACATTTGCCGCCGGACTCGGTCGGCCTAGTTTTCGGAATGTTTCATAGCGGCGATGCGGAAAAGGTTTACCGATCCTCGCAGTTCACGCCTACTAGACTCGCTGGTGTTATCTGCGCCCGCTCGAGGAAGAGCCCTTTCCGCTGTTACCTAGAGGAGCGCTTCTTCCGCTCGGACAGGCCTGCGGTGTGCTCCGCAGCTGCCCGAACGGGTGTGCGAAGGCTTCGCAGGAACCGAAGCAAGGCTGCCTGCTCTTCCACTTCCGCCGCGGCAAAGGCATCGGCGGCGGCTTGAGCTTCGCCTCCGTGCATGAGAATCGCTGCGTTGAGTGTCAAAGCCCGCCCATCGTGCATGTAAGGGGCGGTGTCGGCCACACCCCAAAGCCTTGCTGTTGTAAACATCCGGTCGAGCCTGGATCCAAAGTTCTCGCCAAGCCCTGGCCCCATATCGTGTCGCTTCAGATCGGCGAAGAGACTCACCTCAATGCCTTCCTGCGCGCGGGTAAATCCTAACCGCTCTTTCTCCAAGTCAACCTCGAGGAACACGTTGGCCGAAGTGTCGATTGAGTCTTCCGGGAAGCGGTAGGTCAGAATTGACCCATCGGTGACCAATGAGGGCCGGTGGCAAGTTTCGCATCCCATCTCGTTGAACAGCGCTGAACCGGAATCGCCTTTCCTCTGGCGCTCTTGGATAGGCGCCGGGAGCGTCGTGATGAAGACCTCGAGGGCTGAGACCGGTCCGACACCGATCTCGTTAACTACGCCATCCCCGTCCTCATCCACGTCGACCCCGACAACTTCGACGGGCTGAATGCCGAAGTGAAACGGGAGCGCTTCCAGGTCAAATGCCCGAACCGTCGAGAACTCGCCCTTTCGCCCGAAGGGGCGTACTACAAGATCCTCGTCGATTCCCTCCACCCCGGAGAAATCGAATTCACCGCTCTCGAAGCGGAGGACTCCGAAGTCGACCCCTTTGGTCTCGAGTCGTACATCGAGACCTTCTCTTTGCTGAGCCTCGCGCTTCAACTCTTGCAAGTCCGAGGTCATTTCGACGGCGAGCGCCTGGATACCGCCCGCCCCGAATAGGGCTGGGGGGTTGATGAACCGGCCACTAAAGCCGGCGCCCCGCACTTCCGGGTCGATCGCTCCGCCGGCAACCAGCGCATTACTAGCCGATCCCCCGAATCCGCCTATGCCGAAAACCGGTGGCACCGACGCATTACTCGCGACCGAGTGGCACTCAAGGCACGACTGGCCATCTAACCCATGAACCCGAAGAAACGAACCGTTGGCTTGCAACGTGACTCGCTCGCCAAGCTTGAGCGGGTCACGCAGATCGGGCGGACCATCGCCATAGCCATCGTAGGAGTTGAACTGGGTCGAGAAGACCAAGAGACCCTGGCGCTGAATCTCAGATAACTTGAGTCGGCCCGACTCCAGCTGCGCTTGGGTCACAGTCACTCCGGCCTCCTGGAGCCGTGGTCCTTCCCCCGGCAACTCGTTTCCCAACGAAACGCTAGCTATCGAGATAAGCAAACTAACAGTGATCAATTTAAAGGGTCGGCTCATAGTGAGATCCTCCGAGGCAGGGCAAGAAGAGGTGGCATGGACCCTGAATATTTTTACGGGTTAGTGTGCTCTGCAGCCTTCAATGGAGGGGGGTATATCTAGCTACGTATTAATTTAAACACATGTCTATTAAGGACTAATCGGGTTCGAGAAGCAAGGAACAATACGACTAATCGTTACGTGTCTAAATAAACACGTGTTGATAAACTAACCCTATTTAAGACCCACAAAATCAGTTCCCCCTAATAAATAGTAGGTAAAAAAACTCACTTTTCTTCAGCGAAGTGTTTGGCGCCTCACGACATTCTGATACTGGGGGCTCGTTCGTGATCGTGCTCGTTGGAGCGTGGATCGACTCTGGAGTGGTTTTATGGGTCTGTCTACATACGCGACTGCTCTGGATTGCTTTTTAGCGGCGACGCCCGGGGGGCCAGGAACAACTCGAAGTCGCGCTGGCCGATGCCAACGAGGCGCGGCGTGTGCTCGACCTAAGGGAGTGAGCACAATCGTTTAAAAGAAGAACGCAAACTCCTCGAAGCGGAGTGCAACATGCCCAACGCCTGGAGTCGATCAGGCAACTAGCTGGCGACGTTGCACCCGACTTCAATAACTTGCTCACTGTAATCTCGGGCAACGTCGAGCTCGTGAAGCTCCACCTCACATATTAGCCGAGCGACACGGACAGACTCGGCTCGAAGCTTCAAGTCAGCTGACCGCCAAAGGCCCCTATTGATTGGTCACTCCGCCCGAGCCATGTAGTGTCCGAATTTCATCGTTTACCCCGCTCTTTGCCGGAGACCCACAATGTATTTCCCTCTCCCCACCACTCCTTACCACCACCGGGATTTCTATCGACTCGCGGCGTTCTGCCTGGCCCTTCTGATCAACCTTCCCGCCCTGGCCCAATCGGGGGCCGATGTCGGCAACCCGGCGGGGTCGTCTGCAGACGCTTTCTCAACTGCTTCTGACAGCACCGCTTCCAAAACGATTTCTTCGGACGAGCTCGCCTCCTTGGTGGCGCCCATTGCCCTCTACCCGGATGCGCTGGTCGCCCAGATATTGATGGCGTCCACCTACCCGCTTGAGATTGTCGAAGCCGCACGCTGGATAAAGGCCAACCCCGAACTGGAAAGCGACGCCCTGGAAGACGCCATGCAGAAGCAGAGCTGGGACCCCAGCGTCAAATCTCTCACGGCCTTTCCCCAGGTCTTGGCCATGATGAATGAGAAACTCACCTGGGCCAATCAACTCGGCCAGGCGTTTCTCTCCGACCAGGAGAGCGTGATGAATTCCCTTCAATCCCTGCGCCAGATGGCCAAGGCCGAGGGCAACCTCGAGACCAACTCTCAGCAGACGGTCACCGTTAAGGATCAGCCCACCGGCAGTCAATCCCAGACCATCATTATTCAGCCCAGCCATCCCGAAGTCGTCTATGTCCCCATCTACAACCCAACAGTGGTCTACGGCACCTGGGCATACCCCATGTACCAGCCCTACTACTGGTACCCGCCAAGTTATGTCTACACGCGGTCGACCGTCTCTTTCGGTGTCGGGCTCACAGTGGGGGCCGCAATGTGGGGCAATTGCAACTGGCGTAGCTCCAACGTCAACATCAACGTCAACCGATACAACAACTTCAACCGAACCAAGATCAGCAACAACAACTGGAACCATAATTCCGCGCATCGAAGAGGGGTCTCGTATGGGGATAAGCGCCTTCAGAATCGCTACGGGGGGAACCAAAGCCTCGGGGCCAAGGCCCGTGACTCCTTTCGTGGGCGTGCCGACAAAGGAAGGCAGAAGATCGCAAACGGCCAGGCTGATCGTTTCAAGGGCCATCAGGGGCAAGGAAAACGCGACCAGGCGACCAGCCGCCTAGGCGGCAGCGAAAAAAGGGGCAAGAGAGCTAGCGGCGATGCCCGAAGCGGCCGCCGCCGAAAGGATTCCGCGTTCGGTGGAATGCAAAACGGCCGAGAGGCCCATCGCAACTCCAACCGGGGCTTCAATAGTCGCGGCGGTGGATTTGGCAGCCGCGGAGGTGGATTTAGTGGCGGGGGTGGACGTCGGGGAGGCGGCGGTTTTGGTGGTGGTGGCGGACGGCACGGCGGTGGGGGGGGACGCAGACGATGAGGAAAACTACCGTGAAGAATCGAGCATTTTCGGCCCTGCTGACAGCAATCACAGCCCTATCGGTCTCATGCCAGACCCTCAGGATCGAAGACGGCCTGGGCCAAGCCTTCGCAAGCCCCGAGGCCGCGGGACAATCTCTAGTCGCCGCGCTGAAGAGCAGCGACAACGAAACCGCGGCCCGGATCTTGGGGCCCGGATCCGAAGCCGTGCTCACCTCCGGCGACCCGGTAATAGACGAGAACCAACTGGACCGATTTGTGGCCCTTTATGAACAACAAAATACGTGGATTGCGTGGAACGACGACGTCGCGGTCCTCGAAATAGGAGACGATCATTGGCCGTTTCCGATCCCCCTGATCAACCGCGAAAGCGGCTGGTTTGACCGCAAGACAGTGTGGCGATTCGACATCGCCCAAGGCATCCAGGAGCTTCTCAATCGACGGATCGGCAAGAACGAACTCAGCACCATTCAGGCCTGTTTGGCCTTTGTGGATGCCGAGCGCGAGTACTACCGGCGAAACCCGCAGAACCACTCAACCCCCGAGTACGCGAGTCTCATCCTAAGCAGCAAGAATTTGAAGGACGGGCTCTACTGGCCGACCGCCGAGGACGAAGCCCCGAGTCCACTGGGCCCCATCTACGCGGCGGCGAGGTCCCGGGGCTACAAACCCACCCAAAAAGGAGGCAAGCCCTTCGGAGGCTACTTCTATCGAATCCTACTTCGACAGGGCGCGAGCGCTCCGGGAGGGGCGCTCGACTACATCGAGGGCGACGCCATGACGGAAGGCTTCGGCTTGCTCGCTTATCCGGCGGGCTACGGCACGTCGGGAGTAATGAGCTTCCTCGTTAACCATATTGGCTTGGTGTACGAAAAAGACCTTGGTCCCGAAACCGAGAAAAAGGTCGCCTCCATGGAGAGCTTTGACCCCGACGGGAGTTGGGCCCTCGTGCCCGCCCAGGCACTGGTGCTTCCCAGCGACTGAAGCACGAAGAAGCTACTTCAGGTCCGCGTTAGCGCTCGGGTTGCAAAGGGGCCCAAGGCAGGACCGGGCGAATGCGGCGAGAAAGGCAGCAGCAATTGTTAGCCGCGTTTTCGAAGTCGCCGATTCCAGACATTCTGACGACGGGTCCCCGTCAAAGATACGTGACCCGTCTTCCGGCATCGCCGTACCAAAACGTCCGAAAAGCGTCGGTGCACCCATTTGAGGTGCTGAAACTCAACTGAACCGGCTCTCGCGTTAATAACAAGATGGCATGGGATATGCATCAGAAAGGCAACAACCAAGGAGAATTACCCATGCCGCAAACGAGCCTCGAAGTTTTCGAATCACCGGATCTAAACTGGAACTCCCATCCAGACCCCGCGGAACTGGCCGCATTGGAGGACATCCAACGTGAAGGATGGTTCGACAAGGACGAACCCGTCGTCGTTAGTTTGCTTGAGCTCGTCGAAGCAGTCACCGCGGTCAGCGATACCGATGACGAAGTCGTGGCGACCGTTGCCCATATGCTCGAAACCGGGAGTGTGACTCTCTTGAGTGGAGAGTCGTTCATTTCGCTCCCTCTCCACTGAGTCAAAGGGGCTCAGCCCTAAGGCGACACGGCTTTTTTTCGGGAGAGGGCTTCCTGAACACGCTGCATCTCGGCGACGAGGCCTTGCTGCAGGAGCTTGCGTCCAATCGATCGCTTCGCCCCACCTCCAAAGCCGGCGACCTGCGAAGTGTAGGTGTGGTTCGTATAGAAGACGGCAGACTTGCCCGCGTCAGAGGGGAAGATCCATACCAGGATCTGAAGTGCGTCGTAGTCATACCCCGAGTAGAAGTGGCGCGAGAGAAGAGCCTGTCGCTCCGCGTCGCTGTAACGAACGCGGTGGATCAACACGGGCGAGGCCTGGCCACGGGCCTTCTCGATCGACCATTCAAGAGTGTGCACCGCACCGCCTAAGCTCTCGGCGGGCGCCGCTGTTAGTTCCGCTCGCAGCGCGGGCAAGCGGATCAAGTCCAGTGCCGCAGCATTCGCATGTCCTAGATCGGTTCGCGGGGAACGCCCCTTACCGGCGTAGTCCTCGATCCCGGCGAGCCCCTGCTTCCAGTAGGCGGAGACGCGCGCCTCGAGCAGCCCCTGATAAGCAGCCACCAGGGCCACTTCGCCATTCGCCGCGGCCGCCCTCATTTGGTCTGCCTCGGACTTAGAGAGCGCGAACGTGCCCGTCGGGTCGGAGACCAGCTGAGTGCGAACATCTTTCGGCAACTGCATCGCCGCGAGCGAAGGCTTTTCGGGGTCGATCGTGCCCCGCGCGATGGTCACCGTATCTACTTTGGAAAGCCTATCCGAATCCACGAAGTTCCGGACTTCCGATAGCGTCGCGCCGAGCTCCATCGCGATCCCAAGTGCGAGGTCCTTATCACTCGAAGCGGCCAGGTTTTCAACGACGATCTCACCCCGCTTCATGCGGTCAACGTTGGCTTCCGACAACCCTGCGCGTTGCGCCGCGTTGCTCAAGTCGGGTTCTTCGGCTCGAAGACCCGAGGCCGCTAGGCAACAAATGACAGTCATCGCGAATAAGCTTGTAGTC
>DGPZ01000206.1 GCA_002390675.1 Deltaproteobacteria bacterium UBA4427 | reverse complement strand
CCGAAGATCACGTTCCTATGAAGGTTCCGCCCGCCGGGACTCGAAGACCACTCGAAGCCGACTAGCGTCGAAAAACGTCCCGGGTCATCGTGGCGGTTGGCCGTGTCGATGATCTCCGCCCAGGCGTTTCTGCTTTTCTCTTCGTCAAGCCATCCGAGATGCGGTGTACCCGACTGCATGCTTTCCATCATTAACAGAAAGACGCGAGGAAGTCTGACCGATTCCAGAACAGGTCGGGCAAGCGCCTCGCCTTCCTTCGGAAAGAGGCCTTCCTGCAGCCCCAAGTATTCGGCGTGATCCGTCACCGCCAGAAAATCGAGGGCGCGTTTCGCTTGAATCGGACGGCCCGACACATGGTCGATGGCCTCGCCCTTGGCGTAACGGTAGGCGTCATCGACGGTAGCCCGCGTCCCCTGAATATATGCGTCCGGCGACAAGGCGCTGTGCACGTGAAGGTCGCCGAAATACGCGTTCTCGGGGACTTGTACGTTCACCTCAAATCTCTCCGCCCCTGAGTTTCCAAGCGGCAGCGGAGCGTCAGAGCTAGTGCACGCGAACAGCGGAAACAAAACGAGAAAGAACACGGCAGGACGGATTTGAATAATCTTGACGAGAGATTTCATTTGGCTGACGTTATGTCACTCAACAAAGTAGTGTCAACATTCATAAATCGCGATTCCGTTCACCAGGAACCCGACGCGCTTCGCCTACCCCGCTGCGCCGATTAACCAAGAGACTTACGCGACCACCTGCCCTCCACGGAACGGGATGACGCATTCTCGTCTAAAAGAATGGAGACACGGCCCGGCCTCGAGGCTAGTGGGATCCCATGTCGATGCTAAACACCGGAGCTGCATGATCTGTTTCAATGACGTGGAGAAGCGCCGTTTCGCCTAACTCTGTGGCAATGAAGTCGACGACCATAAAGCCGGCGTGCCCGTGGGCGAATAGCGTTTCGTCGATGTCCGTGACGTGCCCGTCGCCAACCCTAATGGTCGCACCAGCGCCACTGACGACCTGATAGTCCGCGAGTCCATCGCCTTCCATGACTTGAAGATTATGATCATGGCCTGCCGCGTACAGCAGCGGCGGAGCCGACGCGAGGGCGGCTTCAATCGGCGCCATGATGGCTTGATACTTCTCTTCGACGGTGTCCTGTAGCGTGCCGAAAATGTAATAAATGGCACCGGTCACGAAGTCGAGAACCGGGCCGCGGCTGAATCCGCCATGGGGGCCACCTGTACGTAGCGGGTGATGTGCAGCGACGATGACCCAGCGGTCCTGGTGATTAACGAGGTGATGGGCGAGTTCGTTGCCGAGCTCTTCAGGAGTATTGATTCCGTCACAGCCAATCAGTGCGTCTTCGCCGAAATACCAAGGATCAATATCGAATACAACTAACGTGATTCCGCGAGTTCTTCCCTTTAGGGGAGAAACGATCGTCCGGAGCGTAGGACCGGGGCAGCCATTCCGCGGTATAAATTGCGAGCCATTTGCGTCTACGTAGGCTTGCTGTCTAAGAAGCCGATCCGTACCTGCATGGCCCCAATCATGATTGCCTGGGATAAAGATGCGATCTGCTGCGGTTGATGCGATTTGCTTGCGCATGACAGCCTCCCCCTCCTGAATCGCGTCCTCTTCGATGCCAGCCGGATATACATTGTCGCCGAGAAAGACGACCGTCGTTAGTTCAGGAGCCACGTCCGACCAGCGCGTCAGCTCCAGCAGTACCGGTTCGCTATCCATAGGGACGCCAGCGTCTCCAATCAGGACCACTCGCTGAATGAGGTTCGGCTGCTCTGGCAGCGTGTCCAAAGCGCTAATCGCCTGTGCTCGACTCGCGATGAAGGGAGCCCCCTCCGCAGGGTAGTTCGTCCCAGTAATTCGATTAGGTGGTGCCAGGCAGCCAAAGAGAATTGCCAGTAGCGTGATCGAGAGAACTAGGGAGCCCCTGCTCATCAGCGGATGGCTCGGCCGTGTCGAGAATTGCAATGGAGATCTCTATTCTGCCTCTCGGCGTTTGTCGTCGGAATACTAGCTGCCGCGAATTGCAAAGGAGTCAGCAAGCGCCCCCTTGACTCAAATTGCGATTCTAAAAATTGCGCTTCGAGGAGTGGCGTGCAACCCGCTTCCGATTTCCGAGGATTCTAAATAGGCGCCGGTAAGCCTTCGGCATGAGTACTAGCGTGACTCTTGGGCGAGGGCGTGAATTAAGGCGCCGGAAGCGACCCACGAAAACTTGTCCCGCGGACAAGTGGCTTACATCCGTTCCTTGAGTTGTCTATGCATTGGGTTCTATTCAAGGAGACGTTCATGCCCCGGCTCGCCCCCTCTTCCGTTCTCAGCTCGCCGCTCGCTCTTGCCATACTTCTCACCTTCGCTGCATCGTCCGCTCTTGCCGGCGGCCCTGTTCTCGACTGCGAACCTTCGGGCAACGCCCGTCCAATTTGTGAATTCACGAATCCGGAGGACATGGTTCCGCTTCCGGGCAACGAGGCAATCTTGATCGGGGAGTACGGCACGACGGCCTTAGAGCACTCGGGCGGGCTCGTCGTTTTCGCGCTCGAGACCGAGAAACGAACGACCATCTTCCGGGGCGGCGAGTCTGCCGCCATTAGCGAGTCTGGCTGGGGAGATCCAAGCTGCTCGACTCCGCCGACAAGAGCGTTTAACAGTCACGGCATCGACCTCGTTCGACGCGACGATGGGCGCCTTGCCTTGCTGACCGTCCAGCATGGTAGCCGCGAAGCCATCGAATTCTTCGAGCTATTGGGCCACGGAACCAAATGGCACGCTGCATGGCGCGGATGCGTTCTCGCCCCTGCGGATGCCTCGCTTAACGAAGTCGCCGCGCAACCAAATGGTGATTTTTACACGACCAAGATGTCCGGGCTCCGTGGCGCGCTGGATTTCGAGAACGGAATGCCGACCGAGCCTACGGGACACGCTTATCATTGGAGTGCCAAAGACGGCTACCGCGTGATCGGCGGAACTGCAGGCATCATGCCTAATGGAATCGTCTCATCAAAGGACGGGCGATTCATCTATATGAATGCATCGGGAAACAACAGCATCCGCAAGATCGAGGTCGCAACCGGTCGTGAAATTGGTCGCGCTTCGGTCAACACCCCCGACAACGTCACTTGGAGCCCAGACGGACGCTTGCTAGTGGCGTCGCTCGCGGGGCTCGACCCGACTGACTTCGAGGCCTGCGAACACCTCACAGAAGGAGCCTGCGGAATTCCCTTTGAGATCGTTGCCGTAGATCCGGACACGATGACGACGATTGGGCCAGTCTACGCAAGCGATGGCTACCCGATGGGTGCTGGTACGGTAGGGCTACAGGTCGGTAACGAACTCTTTGTGGGCTCTTTCAAGGGCGACCGAATCCTGCGCATTGACCTCTCGGTCGACAGAACCGACTAGCACGAATATCCGCGCGCGAAGATCAGACCGATTCAGCATCCTCATCGAGCATCACGAAAACGTGTTCTGTCCATGACATCAGCGCAGGGGTCGGAAGTGGTCACGGAGATCCGTGATCACTGCCTGCGGATTCTCGGCGGGCGCAAAATGCCCGCCCTCGGAATGAACGCGGAGCTGACGCAAATCGAAATAGTCGTTCATCCAATCGGTCGAAGCGGGCGCCATGTCGTGTTCGAACAAGGACAGCGCCGTCGGCGTCGGAATTTGGGGCATTGTCGTGCGTGCAGCGACCCAATCTTCTGCCGCTGCTTCTGCGTAGTAGCGCACCGAAGTCACAAACGAATCCGTCAGCCAATACAGGCTCATCGTCGTCAGAAGATGCTCCCGGGTGAAACGTCGCTCAACGTCCCCTCGAGAATCGCCCCACATAAATCGTTTCTCAAGCATCCAAGCGAGAAGCCCTACGGGCGAATCATGGAGCGCATAACTCAGCGTCTGCGGGTGGAGTACGTGCGTCGCGATATGGGAAGCGAATCTCTTTTGGTAGTCGATCATTTCGGAAAGGCGCGCTGAGTCTTCACCGTCGCCGCCTCCGACCGAGACAATGGACCAGGGACGATTTCCGTTGAACGCCGGGAGAGCGAAAGCGTTCGTCAGATGAATCCCGATCAGATCTTCAGCGTATTGGTGCCCAAGTTGGGTCGTGACCAATGCGCCCCAATCCCCGCCCTGGGCCGCGAAACGTTTATATCCCAGATTATCTTTCATGAGCTTCGCCCAAAGGTCTGCCGTTCGAAGGGGCCCGACCCCGCTTCTCTTAAGCGGCGTTGAGAATATAAAACCCGGCAAGGAAGGAACGATGACATCAAAGCTGTCCCCGGCATCGCCCCCGTGCGCTGCTGGATCCGTCAAAGCAGGAATCACCTCTTTCAAATCCCAGAAGGTCCAAGGCCAGCCGTGTGAGAGCACGATCGGAATTGGATTTGGCCCCACGCCTCGCTCATGAATGAAGTGAATCGGAAGCCCGTCCACTTCCGTCCGGAAATGAGCGAAGGCGTTCATCTTCTCCTCCTGCGCACGCCAATCGAACTCAGTGCGCCAGGTCGCGACGAAATCCTGAAGCAGTTTCTGCGGAACTCCGTATCGCCAATCGTCGTTTTCGAAGTCGTGCGGCCAGCTTGTCTGCTCGAGCCGGCGATGGAGCTCATCGAGTTTCGATTGCGGGATCTCTATGCGGAATTTTTCGAGCTTCACGGGTTCTCCATTCTAGAGGAGTGGGATGGAAACGCGCCGCGAAAGCGGAACGGGACAGATGCTACTCGTTACAGTCAAAGGTCAATGAGGACCACAAACGGGAATAGGGGTCAGGTCGATCTAAAGGATACCTGCGAATTGACCACCAGTTAACCAGAGATTCGGATCCGTGCCGGGGCCAACAATAGAAAAAGAGCTGCGCTTTCCGCACCACCAATATTAGGCGTTTTGACAGAGAGGCTCCGATGGGGACATCCTGCCTCTTCCTATGAAAGCAATGCCATAGCCGACCCATAAGTCTCGACTGGCGCCGCAGCTAGAGCCGGGCGAGTGCCTCCATGCAAGGTGGGGAAGTCACACATCCCCACGGGCTTGCATCGCGGCATCATAAACGGGCACATCTCGGAAAGGTCCGTCTAAACCAAAACCCGTGAGGGAGGTAACGACGAGCCTTGGTGTACCTAACAGTAGAGAAGCGAAATCAAGTTCGAAGCGGTCGTTACTCGCCGGCTTAAGACCTAAAATCACGACGTCCGCACTCGCAATCAGCGCTCTTCCCTGCATTTCCCCATCAGCGGAAGAAAGATCGATGGCTACATCGCGCTTGCCTCTCTCCCACATCGCGAAGGCGGGTTCATCGCGCAACGGCCTCCCATCTATTTTCTTAATCGAAATAACCTCTGCAGACGGACGCATTGAGCTCAAGTCCAATACCTCTACATCTGTCGAATCCAAACCTCTCTTGATAGAGACTCAATGGCTGCATTAAGCTCAGCCCGTGACCTTCAAAGACGCAGAGCCTCCTCAAGCCAATGATAACTCCGAGACATCCGCGACCTCTCCGGAATACTCGAGACCCTATGTCATCTACACGATCGGCATCATCTTTCTCGTCAGCATCTTCAATGTCGTCGATCGCTATATCCTCTCCGTCTTGGCTCCGAGCATTCAAGAAGACCTCGCGCTAT
Organism: Deltaproteobacteria bacterium UBA4427; assembly: GCA_002390675.1. Taxonomy (GTDB): domain Bacteria; phylum Myxococcota_A; class UBA9160; order UBA9160; family UBA4427; genus UBA4427. Next base: position 1,611 of record DGPZ01000206.1, on the reverse strand, counting down.
CCGATGCTCAGCTCGGTATCCTGCTAGGCCCATCGTTCTCCGTCGTCCACTTCGCGGCAGTCCTGCCCGCAGCCTGGCTTGCAGACCGCTACGCCCGTCGAAGCGTCGTGGCCGCGGGCCTTTTCGTCTGGAGCCTAATGACGACTCTGGGTGGGGCCGCCTCAGGGTTCTGGCCGCTTTTCATGACACGTATGGGTGTCGGCATTGGAGAAGCAGCCGGATCACCGCCTAGCGTCGCGCTGCTCAGCGACACGGCTCCAGCTGAATGGAGAACTCGGGCACTTTCGACCATAACCGTCGGCGCCCTCGTCGGCGTCGCAACCGGCATGGTCGTCGGTGGCTACCTCGGTGAACACTATAGTTGGCGCGTCGCACTTGTTGCAGTTGGGCTTCCAGGCCTTGCCCTCGCGCTGCTCGTGCGATTCAGCTTGCGGGAGCCGCCTCGCACAACAGTTTCTAAAATTTCACCCGTCGAGGCAGGCCAACACCTCTTTGGACTCGCCTCTTTCCGTTGGGCTGTCGGCGGAGTGTGCATCGCGAACATTGCGATTGCAGGTCGCAACTTGTGGGAACCCACGTTCCTTGACCGCGCCTATGGGTTATCCGGCGCAGCCCTCGGCGGAACTTATGTAATGATCAGCGCCCTTCCTTCAACCATTGGCGCACTGTCCGGCGCAAGCATCACCGACCGGCTCTCCCGTCATGACCCCCGCTGGCTCGCCTGGGTTTGCGCGGGATCGATCGGCCTAGGGAGCCCCTTCCTCGTCGGCTTCCTCATCTGGGACCCTGCTCATCTCATCACAATCGGTGATGCCACCTTCCCCTTCTCGTTCGTGCTTTCCGCCCTAGGCAGTCTTTTTCTAGGTGCATTCTCACCACCCATGGCGAGCCTCGCTCAAGCCCTTGCTACGCCTCAGATGCGTTCTCTGGCTCATGCGATCTGGACGATGCCCTACACCCTGGTTGGCATGGGCGTCGGCCCCATGTTGATCGGATCACTGAGCGGTAGCTGGAGCGAAAGCTACGGCGACGACTCTCTACGTCGCGCATTGATCCTCACATCCGCGCTTCTTCCCATCGGTGCCGCCGGTTTTCTCGTTGCGGCACGAACGCTCCGGGCAGACATCACGCGCTTCGACAAGACTAAAGAACCAGTGACTTAAGCCTAATAAGCATCGCCGCGGCTTCGGGCACATGCCCGGAGACGTGAGCCAGCACATGAGTAGTTCGCTCTCCGCTGGCGTTCGGAAGGCACGTCCTGCCGGCAAACGCTCGGCCTGGATGACTACAGCGAGCCCCTGAGCCGCTCTGAAAGGCCGACGCTTCGAGTCCGACGATCCCCAGCGAAAGCTCGGAAGCGACGACGGTAAGGGTGATCCTGGCAAGCCTAACTGCACACACTGCTCAACGTACAACCGGCTGCTCGATCAGCGGGCTGAGCCGGGCCAAATGGGCTAGACCTACTACACGTCGATGCGTCATGACGTGATCGAAGCCCAGGTCGCGACGACTGATCTCGCTGCGCATCACCGCAAGCGCATCGCCGACTATCTCGCCTTGCCTGACATGCGAGACATTGGCGCGGGCATGGTCGCCAGCGGCGGGCTCTCG
>DGPZ01000208.1 GCA_002390675.1 Deltaproteobacteria bacterium UBA4427 | reverse complement strand
GGTCCGGGAGAGCCCTCCTTAGCGACGTCGCGATTGGTTCCGAAGTTTCCGGCGACGCCTCCGTGAGCGAAGAAGCGAGCTTGCTTGCCCAACACTTCGATGGCGGGCGACATCAGCTCGACCGAAGCGCCGAACCACGGCGAGATGATCGACTCTGTTCCGGCGCCACTTGGTCGCAGCGTGCTCTCGACTTCGCCCTTTGCGCCGTCGACGAGCAGGCCGGTCGTGATCGCGATCGAAGGGATCCATCGCCGAGCTTCCTCGGCGCGGGGACGCTCCGCGGATGCAGCGCCGGGGAGCAGCGCGAAGGGGAGGGCGCAGGCAAGGGCGCAGGCAAGGTTNNAGGCGGTCGCGACGGGGAGGCGCCTCATCGGTCCGCCTCTTCTGCGGTCGCCGCGCAGGTCGCTTCGGTTATTCGAAGTTGTACCGAGGGGGCGCGGAATGCGCGCGTCGCAGGGCTGAAATACAGATCCATGAATGATTCTTCCGGGGAGGGTGTAGAAAGGGGGCGCTGCGGGCAGTCGCTCCGACGCGTGCAATATCGGTAGATAAGTTATATCATTCTCTGGCCTGCTTCGGGAGGGCCGCTTCCGGACTTCAAGCGGGCGTCGGTTGTCGGGGGATCGGGGACCTCGCTCTTGGGGGCGAGCGTCGGTCTTAATCGGCTCCGATTCTCAATCCAACTCCGGCTGTGCAGAGATCGAAGTCGGCCTGCGCAACGCCGAACCGATCGGGATCCAGCATTCCGACGAAGGGACAATTGATGGCCAGAGGCTTCGTGGCCGGATGTTCCGGGATGCCTTTTAGTGACTATGACGCATTCTCGATCGCAAAACAGTTTCTTACAGGGGGACGGGTGGTCTCTTCGAGCGTAGGGCGCAAAGCGCCGAGTCCGCTGGTCGTCTCCTTTCGGCTCGTGTTGCTGACGGCTCTGCTCGTGCTGCTGACGACCGCGGATTTCGCGATCGCGCAGGACGCGTTTTCTGATTCGTCATATGCACGTGACCAAATCGACCCTTGGACGGGCGTCGAGGAGATGATCGTCGTCGGCTCAGGCGCGGCCGATCTGCTCACGCAGTCGACCCAATCGGTGACGCGGTTCGACGCCGACTTCTTGAAAGCGACGGGCGTCGACGACATCTCCGATCTCGCGGGCATCACGCCGAACCTCGAAATTCGCAAATCCGACGCCACCTCGCCGACATTCTTCATTCGCGGCGTCGGGCTCAGCGATTTCAATGCGAATGCGGGCGGCGCCGTCGCGGTCTATCAGGACGGCGTGGCCATGAACCTGCCGGCGCTACAGCTCGGCCAGCTCTTCGACATTGGTGGCGTAGAGGTCCTTCGAGGACCGCAAGGCGCCGGTGGTGGACGCAACGCCTCTGCAGGCGCGATCAAAGTGACGTCGAGGATGCCGTCAGGCGAGTTCGGTGCCTCTTTGAATGCGTCCTATGGGAACTACAACGCGCTCGAGCTGGACGGCGCGCTCGAGATGCCGATCGTCGCCGACACGCTGTCGGCTCGATTCGCCTTTACCTTCAGCGATCGCGAGGGCTGGGGTGAGAACGGCTGCGCCGGCCTCTCCCCGCTTTCTTCGCGAATCGCGAATGCGGCCGCGTTCGATGGGGAGGAATTCTGCGGCGAGCAGGCCGAATTCGCTGTGCGCAAAGCGCCTCCGCTCGACAACGAGTTTTTCCGGATCTCGCCGGTGCGAGGCGGGCTCGAGAAGAACGTCAACGACGTCGGCGCCTGGGCCGCGAGAGCCATCTTCCGATTGACGCCACAGGGTAACGATTCGGAATGGACCCTGATCGGGCGTGGTGGACGGACGGATCAGCTCTCGACGCTCGGCCAGGCCGTCGGCGCGAGTCCTCGATTCCCGAACGGCGCCACGACCTTCGGCTATCGGGAGTCCGACATCCCACCGATTTTCGAGGCGTACATCGACGAGTGTCGGAACAGCGGGGGCTCTCGGTGTAATCGCGTCGCGCAGGGTCGCTTACCCGGGCGCTTGGCTCGCGGATTGGACGTCCGCCCGGAGCGCGGTGACTACAATCGGACCGGTCAGACGAAGCTCGATACCTGGGGCGTGTCCCTTCAGGGTGAGTTGCCGGTGACGGACGAGATCGTGCTCACGTCGGTCACGGCCTTCGACCGCTACACGCGCTTTCGAGAGCAGGACCAGGACTTCACATCCGTCGAGATCTTCGAAAGCATCGGAAACGACGACGCCTGGCAGTTCTGGCAGGAAGTCCTACTCGAGCGGGAAATCGGGAACGACGGGCTCAGCTGGGAGGCGGGCGCGTATTTCCTGATGGAAGAGCTCGATTCGCAATCGAGGTTCTTCCAGGGCGGCTCGATCTCGAATCAGGAGTACGAGCAGGATGCGTGGAGTTTTGCCGTCCACGCAGGCCTGGCCTGGGAGTTCCTCGAGGTCTTCACCTTCGAAGCGGGCGCCCGGTACAACTGGGAGCAGAAAGACTTTCAGTTCACGTTTGTGGGCGTGAACCCTGCCAACAGCCAGGGGTTTCTGGACAGCGAGGTCTGGCAGGCGCCATCCGGAGTCGTGAGTCTGCGCTACGCGCCGACCGAGGATCTCTCGTTCTACTGGAAGTACAGCCGAGGCTGGAAAGGCGGGCAGTTCAACGCCTCGGCGACCCAGCTCAACGTCAGGCCGGCGGATCCCGAGAACATCGATTCGTTCGAACTCGGCTTCGGCGGCTCTTTCTTGGACGGCCGCATCGGGATGACCGGGGCGCTCTTCTTCTACCAGTACGAGGACTACCAGGTCTTCGTCGTCGAAGACAATGCCGGTACCGTTCCACAGGAGGTCATCATTAACGCGAACGACGTGCTGATCTACGGCGCCGAGCTGGAGGCCCGACTCCAGCCGCTGCTCACTTTCGTGCCCGAGGAATTCGAGAACCTCTTGATCACGGTGCGCTTCGGCTGGCTCGAGAGTGAATATCTCGACTTCTCACAAGATGTCGTTCGCAGCTTCCGCGTCGGACAGTCGGTCCGTAACTTCCCCGTGACCGCCGACTTCACGGGTAACCCGCTCATCAACGCGCCGCAGTACAAGGTCAGCATCGGCGCCGAGTGGGAGCTTCTCCTGGGTGACTTCGGCGACCTCACCCCTCGATATGATGGAAGCTGGTCAGATGAAGTCTTCTTCGGGGCGAACCGGGGGCAGGGATCGATCAACGCGCAAGGCGAGTCCTTATTGCCTAAGGGCACGATCGGACAAAAAGACTATTGGCTCCACAACGTCAGCGTTCGGTGGCGACCGCCGGTGCCCAACCTGGAGATCCTGGCCTGGGCGCGGAACGTGACGAACGAGGAGTACAAGACGTTTGCGTTCGACGCGTCAAACTTTGCCGCCCTCATCGCGAACTTTGTCGGTGAACCTCGGACCTACGGCGCGACGGTTTCGTACACCTTTTAACCGATGCTATTCTGCGATCGGTTAGGCGGCTCTTTTCGACGAATCAGTTAGGCGACGCCTCCGGCGATCCGCGCGCCTGCGGAATCGCGCTAGGGGATCTGGTATCCGAGCGCGCGCAGCTGATTGAGCTGAATCTCGTCGATCTCCAGAGCGGGCGCCGCGTCTCCCCAAGGCGGGGCGGGGCTGTGCTCGATGTACGTCTTGGCGAGGGCTGTCATCGCCGTCGCCCGATCCGGATGGTCGCGTACGACGTTCGTTAGCGCCTGCGGGTCCGCCGAGCCGTCGAAGAGCTCCAGTCTCGGGGGGGCATCGTTGAAGTGCGTATAGAAGAAGCGCATGTCCCCGTCGACGAGGGCGACGTGAGGAGTGGGATCTTGACCGCGCTGGCCCCAACTGCGATCCAGGTGCGCGATCGCCGGGCGGTCGCGCACGGGCAGGGGCTCGTCTCGTGCCGCCGCCAACAGCTCGGGCAAGCGAGACCGGCCATCCACGTCTTCCATCTCGGGGAGCCCGATTAGATCCAGGACGGTCGGCCAAATATCGACATTCTCGGTCCGCGTCGGAATTTCGAGTCCGCCTTCGAGCTTGAAGGGAAAGCTCAGGACGAACGGAACCTCGGTCGTCTCCGGATAGACGTAGCGGGCATGGCCTTCGAAATCGCGCTCGCGAAAGGCCTCGCCATGATCCGACGCGAAGACAATCAGGGTGTTCTCGCGGTACCCCCCCGCGTCGAGGAAGGCCAGCAGCTGCTCGATCACAACGTTAGTTCGGAGGATCGCGTTGTCATAGACATCGGCGATGTCGGTGCCGAAGCGCGCCGTCTCGGCATCGTAGAGGTACTCGTGGAGATCCATGAAATGCAGGTAGAGGAACCACCGCTCGTGCCCGTGCACCTTCAGGAATTCGGCCGTCGCGTCGACCAGGTCGCCATCCGTCCCGCCGTGATGCATGGTGGGGTTTGCTCGCTGGACGC
>DGPZ01000186.1 GCA_002390675.1 Deltaproteobacteria bacterium UBA4427 | reverse complement strand
GAAGTCGAGAGCAAAGACCGGTCCCTCTTTCGCGAGCGTGGGCGCAAGATGGTCCCACCAATGTGCGTTCGCTCCGCCGCCGTGAAGCAGAATTGTTGGAGGTAAGTCGACAGCGTTGTCGTCCACTTCGGTCGGAGAGGCATCGATTGCGCCCGACCAGTGCAGGCTGTGGAGTTTTACGCCTTCTTTGGTGGCGAAGTACCGCGATTCTGATGAGCGGACAGGCATGGGGGCTCGCGAAGACGTTTCGTCAGTTCGGGGATAGGAGGGAGCCATCTTGAGGCCCGTGAAAACACGGCTTCCGGACATTGATCAGAATACGGAATTTCTCAGTAGATCCAAGAGGATGGCCTAAGATGCGAGACTTGACTCCATGTTCAAAAAGACGAATGTAACGCTGGTTGTTCTAGGATGGCCGCTCGCATTGGTCGAAATCGACCTCTAGGCAGGCTCTCGACGGCGTTTTCAGAGATGCTCGAAATCAGGTAGGAGAGGCCTAATGGCGGGCATTTCGATTGACATGATTTTCGAAACGCTTATTATCGGCACGTTTGGCAGGGTTTCCTGTCCAAACACGAATTGGGGGGCCAGACAGATCCTGTTCAACTCACAGTGAGTGGGCATCGGATTAACTGGCACGCGACGCGTTGCGGAGCAAAGTAAATAGGAATCACGTTCGAATCGGCCGACGGGATTGTCTAAGGATCACTCAAATTTTGATTTGAGTGATTGCTTAGGTCGTTCGCATACATAGCCCGAGGCGTACTTGACCCAAGCTTCGAAATCGCAGCACGTCATAGTGAGAGGAAGCCACCATGGCAGCCAAGAAGAAGAAGAAGGCAGCAAAGAAGAAGGGCAAGCCCGCAGACCTGATCATCTCGAAGACCCGTGTGAAGAACGCAGTCAAGAAGTGCAACGTAGGCGGTGAATTCTACGGCGCACTCGATGAAGCCGTTCGCGGTCTGATCAAGGAGGCGGAAGCTCGCGCGATTGGCAACAAGCGCAAGACGCTTAAGGCTGTCGACCTCTAGGTTACTCGAGGCGTTGCCGGAATGCCGAGGCCTTCTCTGGGCGGCATGAGCCGTTTGGGAAGGATTGGGCAAAAGAAGAGGGCCCGCCAGATTCGTCTGGTGGGCCCTTTTTTGTGCGTCGTTTGGCCTTGTTAGGCACAGTTACTCTTTGCGTCGCCTACTGCAGGATCAATGCAGCCCGTCTGGATCAACCAGCGTATTTTCTTCCTCTTCTTCCTCTTCGCCATCTTCCCAGATCGACTTAGGAAGGGCCGATTCGCGATCGAGATTCGTGCCGACGCGGAATAACCGCTCGATCGGCACGCGACGCAGAGTTTCTTCGAGCGTAAGTCCGACTTCTATCGCCACGTGCTCAAGTCCCAAGCTCGTGAAGCGCGTCGCTTTATCGATTGCTCCCGGCAGCGATTCCGAATCGCCTAACTCCATGCGGTCCGCGACTGCTACGCGGTTCGCGAGAGCAATAATCGCGTAGAAGACCGCACTACGTTCTTCGGCCTCGAGTTCGCGCACTGCACGGAAGAAGGCACGCTCGTCCGATTGAACGCCAGGGAGATCGTTGATCCAGACGGGGAGATCCCAGCTCTCGAAGTCGAGCGCCTGCGTCTCTTCGGGCATGTCCGCCAAACGCTCCGGGCGTAGGAAACCGTAGATGCGCATCGACTCGTCCCAGGACGGGAAGCCGAGATCCTCGAGTCGTCCGGTGCGCCACCTAAGCGCCCACTCCTCGTTCTCCGTAGTCATCTCTTCCTTGACCGCTTGAATCGCCCGAAAGTAGAGCCAGTAGTCCCCCTGGAAAAGCGTATGGAGGAGGTGCAGGAGCGGTGCGATGTCGTCCTTGGGATCTTTTGCGACGAAATAGAATTGACCTTCGAGGGTCTGTGAATTGTCTGGCGGCGACCAATCGGGATCTTCCTGCTCGCTCGGCTTGAGAGTCACGTCCACGTGGTTGCGAAGGAAGAGCACAAGCATTTCTGGATCGAGGGCGCGCGCCGCTCGGAGCGTGGTTTCGTCGTCGCTGTCGGCGAGCGCGGCCATCCATAAGTCGAGCCGAGTATGATCGATCGAGAGCCCGGACCAAGCGTCGAGATCGAAGGCGGTGACGAGCTGAGTCTCGGTTGCCATAGGCAACAACCAGCTCGCATCTTCGAGGCCGATCGATCGACAGATATAGGTGAACTCCGCCTCCGGGATCAAAGGGATCACGTCTTCGGGGCTAGGCAGCAGCTCGATCATCTGGCGGCGGATCGAGAGAGGGGCTTCGCAGATCACCGTGGCTTGGAGTTCGGGACGGAGCGCGGCCAATTCTCGCTCGGCGGCGCGGCGATCGTCGCGGGCGAGCTTGAGGAGGCGGCGCGCCTCAGGAATAAATGCTCGGGGGAGATCCATGGCGCGCACCCTAGCCCGAATACGCGTGAATGCCGAATCGAGGCAAGTTGCCCTTTCTCCGGGGGCTTGGCCTGGCCCGTGGGCCGCTAAGCTCTGAGTCGTGAATATTGAACACGTTCGTAACAGTCTCTCTGGTCACACTCCCGATCCCATTGTTGTGGACGAGCACTCAAAGGCCTCTGTCGCGGTCGTGTTCCGCGAGGGGCCACGCTCCGCTGAGGTGCTCTTGATCGAGCGCGCTCTTCACCCCCACGATCCCTGGTCCGGGCATATGGCGTTCCCGGGCGGTCGAATGGAGCCGGAGGACGATTCGACGCGTACGACCGCTGCACGAGAAACCTTCGAAGAAGTCGGTGTGGAGTTATCCGGGGCCGAATATCTAGGGCATCTCGACGAGCTTGTCGGAAACCGGCGCACGACGCCCCGGCTCGTTGTTTCAGCTCACGCGTTCTATCTGCCGGAGCATCAAGAATTCAATCTCGATCCAGCCGAAGTGCAGCAAGCCTTCTGGTTCCCACTCGAGGGGCTGCACGAAGAACATCGTCAGGTAGAGCACTCAGTTCCCGAGATGCCCGAGGTGCGCTTCCCGGGAATCCTCGTCGGTCAACCCGACCGTCACGTCGTATGGGGACTTACCTTCCGCTTCCTAGACCGCATGCTCGACGTGTTGGAGCGCCCTTTCGTGAAACCCTGGGGCAACGTCGCTCAGTTCCGCGAACACTTCGATCGGGAAACGTCGAGTTAGTCGAGCGCCTCGAATCCGTCGCATTCCATGACTGGGATCGGGGGGTACCGCATGAAGCGATCATCCTCGTCAGCCCGGGCACATCGAAAAAAAACAACACCACGCTTCGTGCGTTGTGCTCGGAGCGACCGGCAGTCGGCGCAGAGTCCGGTCGAGCCGACGTCGATTCCCTGGAGTTCGTCCGAGAATCGGGCATCGGAGTCGGGGCTTTCAGGCATTCGGGCAGTGTAGCCAGAGACGACTACACTCCGAGGTCATGTCGGATCTTCTTGAACAATTCTCAGCGCGCCTTGACCCGATCCTTGAACGGGTCGACCGCTTCCTCGCGAACCTTGTAGGCTCTCCGCCTACGGCTGCGGTCTTTGAGAGCGCTCACGCTTTCCGGTGGAGAACCGCTCGGGGGGTCGGACGAATTGAGCCGATCGACAGCGTTTCGAGCTTTGATTTGGAGAGTCTGATCGGCGTTGACCGCGCGGTCGAGGCGCTGGATCGCAATACTCGCCAACTACTCGCGAATCTTCCGTACAACGATGTGCTCTTATACGGAGAGCGGGGAACTGGAAAGTCGTCTGCGGTGCGCGGATTACTCACGCGTTATGCGGCGGACGGATTGCGAATCGTCGAAGTCGACCGTGCAGACCTTGCAGAACTACCGGAGCTGCTGCGGATGTTGGGAGACGGGACTTCTGAGGTGCCCGACGCCTATTCGTTCTTGGTCTTCTGTGATGACCTTTCCTTCGGGTCGAGCGAGCTCGGCTTCCGTGAATTAAAGGCGGCTCTCGAAGGCGGTATCGAAGCGCGGCCCAATCGTGTTTGCGTTGTGGCGACGAGTAATCGGCGCCATCTGCTTCCGGAGACGATGCACGAGAACCGGGCGGCCTACGTGGATGCGGATAACGAACTGCATCACGGGGAAGCTCTGGACGAGAAGTTGGCGCTCTCCGACCGATTCGGATTGGTGCTCGGCTTCTATGCGTGCAACCAGGCGACTTACCTTTCGATCGTGACCCACTGGATTAATGAAGCGGGGATCGAATTTCTGGATGATATCGGCCGCGAGGCCGCGTTGCGCTTCGCGCTTGAACGCGGTGGTCGAAATGGTCGGATAGCACGCCAGTTCGCGAACGAATGGATTGGACGAACGCAATTGGGCGAGACGCCTAAGGGTGGCGGGTTCAGAAACCGTTAGGCGAACGTTTGACGAATCTATCCGCATCTAAGTCGTCGGCGCCGCGCCGCAACAATTCGCAACAGATGCTCGCGCTAGATGATCGCGAGCTCGCGCCCGACCTTGGCGATCACGCCGAGAGCCTGGTCTAGATGTTCTCGCTTATGCGTCGCCATGTAAGACGTGCGGATGACGCCGTGTCCAGGCGGAACCGCGGGCGTGACGACTGGGTTGACGAAGATGCCTTCTTCGTGGAGACGGTTGGCCATGGTATAGGTCGCGATGTCGTCGCCGGTCAAAAGCGGAATGACGGGAGACTGTGATCCGCAGGTGTGAAAGCCGAGCCCTTCTAGTTCGCGCTTCATGTAGTTCGTGTTGTCCCAGAGCTGCTGTCGACGCTCGGGTTCGGCTTCGAGGATGTCGACGGCGGCCTCCACGGCGGCGGCGGCGCTCGGTGGGATGGCGGCGGTAAACATTTGAGACCGCGCGGTGTGCTTGATGTAGTCCATGACGTCTAGATCGTCAGTCGTGATGAACCCGCCGACAGTGGCCAAGGATTTGGAGAACGTACCCATGATGAGGTCGACGTCTTCTTCGAGGCCGAAATGCTCGGTGATTCCGCGACCGTGCTCGCCGAAGACCCCAAGGGAATGGGCTTCGTCGACGAAGAGTCCCGCACCGTATGTCTTCTTGTGCTTCACGATCTCCGGCAGAGGTGTGATGTCGCCTTCCATGGAGAACACGCCGTCGACGACGATGAGCTTGCCCTTGCCGTCAGGCACGAGCTTCAGCTTCTTTTCGAGATCGTCCGGGTCATTATGTCGAAACTTAAGCGCCTTGCCGTAGGAAAGGCGCACGCCGTCGATGATCGAGGCGTGATCCATCTTGTCGAGGATCGCGACGTCGTGTCGATCAAGCAGGCAGGACAGGACACCGACGTTCACGCCATAACCCGTTGAGAAAACGAGTGCCGTTTTGCGATTCATGAAATTCGCGAGGCGCTCTTCGAGGCGGACATGAACGTCGAGGGTGCCGTTTAAGATTCGAGAGCCGGCGCAGCCCGTGCCGTATTTGCGGGTCGCAGCGATCGCAGCTTCTTTGACCTTTGGATGGCTCGTCAGTCCCAGGTAATTATTCGACCCGAGCATAATGACCTTCTGGCCGTCGATCGTGACGACTGGGTCCTGGGGCGAGCCGATCTCGCGGAACATCTGATACATGCCGGCGTCCCGCATTTCCTGCGCGCGCGTGAATTCTCTGCACTTCTGGAAAACGTCCACAATCTTTCCTCCCGGAAGGGTCGATGAGGGTAGTGGTCCCTACGCATCGTCTCCATTAAGAGACGGCCGGCCATAACGTGGGTGGTTGGTGCAATGCTGAAGGTTCAGCGATTCCTGTTGTCCGGCCTGATGCCGCTTCCCGACTAGCTTCCCCGCTCTGATGAGCGCGGACTTATTTCTTTCCGGAGCGGCAAATTTCGTCCGTGATACCCGGCGATCGATGCCGGAACAACCTGAGACAAAGGCCAAGCACTTTTTAGCGGGGGGAACCGCTCATCCAGCGGAGCCGAAGAGTACCCCACCGCTTCTTGCGGTGTCATCCATTCCTTTCGGAGCGTGTTTTAATGGCCACGATATGGGAATTTGGCCAGGGGGCAGGATCACTCCGGTCCCGGTTCATTGTCTTGGGTACAGTATCCCTGCAGAGCGTCGCGGTCAGAAATTTTCAGCCCGCGGGGCTCGTCGGCAGAGTGGGAACGTTTCAGCAGTTGGCATAGGGACTTATCGAGGCACCGTGACAATAACAGGAGATCAATCGTGAAGGCGCGCGCGCACCGACTCCCAGCGAGGCCGTTTTCCTCATCTTCGTCGGGAACTGGCCGCCGATTGAATGGGGGCCTGATGGTCCTGCCGCTAGTGATCGCCCTCGCGAGCCTGGCCAATGCGCCGCCGAGCGCCGCCGAGGATTTGACGGAAGCCGATCCGCTCTTCGACGACTTCTTTGACGAAGAATTTGATGACGAGCCCGCCAGCTACCCGGACCCCTTCGAGGAAACGAATCGCGGCGTATTTGCTTTCAATCGTCAGGTCGATCGATGGATCCTCGATCCAGTGACGGAGGGCTATCGCTGGGTCGTGCCGAAGCCCGCACGAAACGCTTTGGCGCGCATGTTCACGAATCTTGGCTCCACGAAGACGCTGATGAATGATTTTCTTCAGCTCGAGTGGAAGGATGCGTCCGTGACCGCGTCGCGATTTGTGATCAATACGACGGTCGGGGTGATCGGGCTCTTTGATGTGGCGGGGAAGGTCGGGCTCGAAGGCCACGAATCTGATTTCGGCCAGACCCTCGCGCTCGCAGGTACCCCGAGCGGACCTTTTATTCAGATGCCGATTCTCGGGCCGGGCACGATTCGCGACGGCGTCGGCACCATAATCGACGGTTTCTTTCAGCCGACCTACTACATCCTCGGCCCGTCGAATCTGATCTTCGGCCCAACAGAAATTTTGCTTTACAGCGGGAGCTCAGGGATCAGTACCCGCGACCGCCACTATCTCGAACTCAAGAGTCTCGAGGACAGCAGCGTCGATTTTTATGCGGCGATGCGCAGCGGCTTCTATCAAGACCGGACCGGTGCAATCTGGGCTCGTCGTGAAGGCCATCGCACGAACGAGGAGCCGCCACAATTTGGGGCTGCGGACGCCGGCGATGGCGCGTTAGGCCGCGGGGGTGAGGCCGAGGACGACTTCTAGGTCGTCTTGGTATTCGAGTCGCTCTGTCAACTCTGGTAACTCTGGTAACTTTCGCGCGAAGATCCGTCGTGCACGGGCGCAGCAGCACCTAAGCGCGCAGCTCAGCCTTCCGATTTTCCCTTTTTCTTGAGGTCGGCGATCTTTGTTTCGATCGAGTCGAGAAGCTGGTCGAAGCCTTCGCGCTTGAGCGCAGAAGAATATTCAGAGCGACGCAAAGCGAGTTCGCTGACCGTGCCGTTTAGGTAGACGTCGATAATCTTCCAAGTACCGTCACGCTCGACGAGGCGATAATTGAGCTGCACTTCTTCGCCGTCGGGCACCACTATTTTCGTGAGCACGACACGAGTTCCGCGCGCAGCATCCTCGACGCCGAGGGTGACGAATTTTTCGCCCGTGAAACCCGTGAAGCGTCCGGCGTAGTTCGCGGTGGTGAACTGCGTAAAGGCTTCGGCCCAGCGCAGCTTGTCTTGGGCGGAGAGCCTCCTCCAATGCCGTCCAACGGTTTTGCTCGCCATGAAGTCGAGATCGAAGGTCTTGCCCATTAAGGGGGATAACCGATCGATACGCCCCTGGAAGCCGAGGATTTCCGCTTCCTTCATGATGTCGATGAGACCCGAGTGGAAGGTCTCGACGGCGGGCACAGGCGAGTTTTCCTCAGCGGCTCGCTTGCTGGCTACAGCGGCTCTTTGTTCGAAGGGTTCGTGGGTGGCCGGCTTTTGATCGGCGGCGTCTTGCGCGAAGACGGCCTGCCCTGTCATTGCGAGAAAAAGGCCGATCGCGAAAACGTTTCGATTCTTGCTCATGAACATGTCGACTCTGCTCTCTTCCGTTGGTGCGCCCTTAGCGCATGGCCCGGTTTTTATTCGAGTGGGGCGTGCTGTTGGATATGTTCTTGCCACGACGCAGAACCCCGCTCACGTTTCCGCTCGTTAAGTGATTCCGTCATCAGCGCGTCGCGATACCGGGATGACTGCAGCCTGTAGTGGATTCGTCATCGGGAGGAGGTATCTCCGATGCGATGGCCAAATCCTAGCAGCCTACCTGGGAAGGTTTCATACACGATAGGGCCTGTGCCCCCGCAGGCTAGGTGCTTTAGCGCCCCACTTGTGAATTCTGTGCAACAGTTTATGGCAATCAGCGACTACGTCGGGCAGATGGCAATGCCATCATTCTCCCGCCGCGAGTCTGCGGCGATACGGAATTTGTTTCCTGACGCGGTGGGTACCCGATTTCCCCAACGAGGTTCCACGTTGCCTGGACGTTTGTTGCAACTTCGCGGTTTCGAGGGGTACGCAATTCAGTGACACAAGGCGAAGCGCTGACCCTCAAATCCCGAACAGCGGGCCGCTTTGATCTCGTTGTATACGACCGCGCTCAGGATCGCGGGAATGCCATACTTTCTGCGATTTTGGACTTTCAGTTTTTTCTCGAAATAACTATCACGGTATTCAGGATTCGCGCGGAGACCGAGGCGCTCACTTCGGGAGACCTAGCATTTCGCACTGCTTTTCGAGCTTGCGAAACCACGAACCTAATATGACCCAGTTGGCTACCGACGGTTTCACGATCGCACTCGTATTGCTGGCAGCCCTTCTTCATGCGAGTTGGAATGCGCTGGTGAAGTCGGGCGGGGACCCGTTCGTGAATATTGCCGTGGTTACCGCAACCGGCGGAATCGCCTCACTCCCGTTCTTGTTTGTGTACCCTCTTCCGTCGGGCGAGACGTGGAAGTGGCTTTGCTGTTCTGCGGTTATTCATTTCGTCTATCAACTCGGCCTCGTGCGGATGTACCGATTGGGCGAGCTCAGCCAGGTCTATCCGATTGCACGGGGACTTGCGCCATTAGGTGTTGCCGCGCTCGGCGCGTTTTTTGCCGCAGAGTGGTTGGCATGGCCGCAAAGTCTTGGCTTGGTGGTCTGCGCGACCGCGATCGCGGTGTTAGGGCGCTCAGGGGGCACGGGCCTAGACGGCGCGTCGCAGGGAGGTGCCGTTCGAACAGCCCTCGTCGTCGCCGCTCTGATCTCGCTCTACACATTGACGGACGGGCGGGGCGTTCGCTCAGTCCCGGAGCCAGAATATTTCATTGCTTGGTCTTTTTTTCTCGGTGCCGCGCCATTTTTGGTGTTCGCGATCGCGAAACGCGGTCGTGCAGGGCTGCCGGCACTTCGTCGCGATGGGCCTCGTGCCTTCGTGGGCGGCTTGATGGCGACACTTGGTTATGGGATCGCACTTTGGGCGATGAGTCACGCTCCTTTGGCCGCTGTGTCTTCGCTTCGTGAATCGAGCGTGCTCTTCGCCGCGTTGATCGGTGCGTTCGTTCTTGGGGAATCCTTTGGGCGGGTTCGTATCCTCTCCGCGATAGCCCTCCTATTCGGACTCGTCTTGGTGCAGCTCGGCGGATAAGGCTCTTATGGTTCGGCGTTGCTTGGAGTCGGTCTCTTTCGAGCCTGACGAAAACAAATGATGGGACTGTGGTGGATGATGTTCTGGCACGGCTCGAAGGCGATTTCGAGGCGCGCACGAACAACTCGGGGCGCTTCCGATTGAAGATGCTGCGTTTCGTGCAGACGTGGGCATGGTCGATTCGGCGGAATTGATTGGTGGCGGTGGAACTAATCTCCACGAACGAATTTGGTATCGGCCTGCTATCTCGCTTGTAGGCCTCGAAGGAATGCCGCTTGGGGAAGCGGCGAATAACTTATTGGCGGAGGCAGCGGCGCGCGTGAGTGGGCGCTTGGCGCCGGGGCAGGATCCAGCCGCGATGAGCGAGCGTGCCCTGAACTTTCTCGGAGCCGATCCGACGTGAGGCACCGAAGTCGATCTCCGAGTCGGGATTGAGGCCGCAGGTTGGAGGGTGGAACTCGAAGGTCCGGCTTTCGAAGCGGCAGAGCGTGCACTAGAGCAAGGCTATGGCCGGGCTCCGGTCTACATCGGGTGCGGAGGGGGAATTCCCTTCGTTGGTCCTTTCGCCGAAGTGCTTGGCGGCGCGCCAGCTCTTCTGCTCGGTCTCGAAGATCCAATTTGCAACGCTCATGGTGAGAATGAGAGTCTCGACTTCGCTGATTTCCTGCGGGCCATGCGCTCCGCTGCGATTCTCTTCAGGGAGACTGCAGAGATCACCGATCGCTAGGCCGAAAGCAATGGCAAATTCACGCAACTCTGCGACTTCATTGTTGATTCCACTATGCAGACCCCCGCCGGTGTGGACATTGCTGCGCTAAGGTGGCCGCGCTCTCAAAATCGCTAACACCGCACGTAAACGCCGCACGGCTCTAAAGTCCGCCGCGCGAGTCCTGCCAGAGGGAGGCTCCTTATGTCCGCCATCGCCACCACCCCCGAACTTGTTCAGAACGCTTATAAGAAAATCAACGCGAACCTCGAAATCGTTCGCGAGCGCCTCGGTCGCCCCTTGACCTATGCCGAGAAGATCCTGTTAGGTCACCTCGATGACCCCAAGGGGCAGGAACTTCACCCGGGCGATTCGTATTTGCTGCTTCGGCCCGACCGCGTCGCCATGCAGGATGCGACGGCCCAGATGGCCTTGCTCCAGTTCATGCAGGCAGGTCGTGACGAAACGGCCGTGCCCTCCACGGTTCACTGTGATCATTTGATCCAGGCCTATGAGGGTGCCGACGCCGACATGAATACGGCGCGCACGACGAACGCCGAAGTCTATGACTTCCTGCGTAGCTGCTCGGCCCGATACGGAATCGGCTTCTGGGGACCCGGCGCAGGCATCATCCATCAGGTCGTTCTCGAGAAGTACGCCTTCCCGGGCGGCATGATGATCGGAACGGATTCACATACGCCTAACGCGGGCGGTCTCGGCATGTTCGCTTGCGGTGTCGGCGGCGCGGACGCGGTCGATGTGATGGCGGGCTTCCCCTGGGAGGTTCTTTATCCCAAGGTCGTCGGTGTACATCTCACAGGCAAACTTTCGGGTTGGTCCTCTCCGAAGGATGTCATCCTTAAGGTCTGCGATCTGCTGACGGTGAAAGGTGGCACCAACCGTGTCGTCGAATATTTCGGTGACGGCGTCGCCTCGCTTTCCTGCACAGGTAAGGGCACGATCACGAATATGGGCGCGGAGCTCGGGGCGACAACCTCAATCTTCCCCTACGACGAGCGGATGGCGACCTATCTCAAGGCCACCGAGCGAAGTGAACTCGCGGATATCGCGAGCGCTCACTCGGATCTACTCACACCGGATCCGGACGTTCTGGCGAACCCTGACGGTTACTTTGATGAAATTATTGAGATCGATCTCTCTACCCTCGAGCCGCATATAGTCGGACCGCATACGCCAGACCTAGCACGGCCCATCTCCAAGATGGGTGCCGATGCGAAGGCGAACGACTACCCGATCAAAATCTCTTCCGCTTTGATTGGCAGCTGCACGAACTCTTCTTATGAAGACTTCTCTCGTGCCGCGGACGTGGCCGAGCAGGCTGCGGCGAAGGGTGTGAAGGTCAAGTCGACGCTCTGGTGTACGCCGGGTTCGGAACAGGTCGATGAAACGGTGTCCCGTGACGGACAGAAGGCGGCGCTTGAGTCGATCGGCGCGGTTGTGCTGGCGAATGCCTGCGGACCCTGCATCGGTCAGTGGAAGCGAGACGACATCGAGATGGGCCAAGCCAACTCGATCCTCTCCTCTTTCAATCGAAACTTCCCCAAGCGAAACGATGGCAACCCGGCGACGCTCTCGTTCATCGGGAGCCCCGAGATCTGTGTTGCCTACGCCCTCGCAGGCACCCTCGACTTTAATCCGATGACGGACGAGGTCGAAGCGCCGGACGGAACGCGTTTCAAGCTCGATCCGCCCGCACCGGCGCCGGAGATTCCCGCGAATGGCTTTGTAATCAGCTATGGCGGCTACCAGGATCCGCCGCCGACAGCCGAGCGCGCCTCGGTGAACGTCGAAGTGGCCGAGGCCAGCGATCGTTTACAACTGCTCGAGCCCTTCCCCGCTTGGGACGGGAACGACTACGAGATGCTGCCGCTTTTGCTGAAGGCCAAGGGCAAGTGCACCACTGATCATATTTCTATGGCTGGCCCGTGGTTGAAGTATCGCGGTCATCTCGACAACATTTCGGACAACTGTTTCATCGGTGCGATCAACGCATTCACCGGTGATGCCGGCACGGGCAAGAATCTTGAATCCGGCGAGACCGGTCAGGGTTTTCCGGCCATCGCGAGAGACTACAAGTCGCGAGGCCTCAGATGGATCGTGGTCGGCGACGAAAACTACGGCGAAGGATCGAGTCGCGAGCATGCGGCCATGGAGCCGCGGCATCTCGGGGCGGCGGCCGTGTTAGTTCGGAGCTTCGCTCGCATTCATCAGTCGAACCTGAAGAAGCAGGGCGTTCTGCCGCTGACCTTCGTGAACCCGGCGGACTACGACAAGATTCAGGAAACTGACCGTCTATCGATCAAGGGGCTTACGAATCTTGCCCCGGATCTCGACTTGGATGTCGTTGTGCATCACGAGGACGGGTCGGAGGACACGTTCAAAGTTGCGCAGACGCTCAACGCAGAACAGATCGAATGGTTTAAGGCCGGCTCTGCTCTGAACCTGCTCCGCGCCGGCAACTAGTCGGATGAAGGCTCGGCGGGTTCCCCGTCGGTCTCTGGCGGCGAGAAGACGTTGTGGAGCCATTCCCGCCCGGTTGGAAAGCCGAGCGGGATGGCGAGCACGATGGCGAGCAAAACGATCGGTGTAAGCAGCGCGGTCCAACTCGTTTCAGTGAGTTGGTTGCCGAAGTAGGCGAAGATCGCTGAGCGGATTAGACCGCCGACGAACGCTGCGATCAAGAAGTTGGGGAGCGGCATCGGTGTCCAGCCCGCGCCGGCATGTAGGGGCGAGAGCGGCGAAATTGGATAGCCGCATGCGAGGCTAAAGGCGACTGCCCCGCTGTTCCGGCTTGTGAAATTCAGGACATGCTTTACGCGTGGCCCAAGGCGCTTTTCGATTACATCGCGCCCCGCATAACGTGCGGCCGCGAAGAGCGCAAAGCCTGAGAGCATGAGCCCTGCGCCGCCGACGAGTGCGCCGAGCCAGGTGCCGAAGCAGAGTCCCGCGGCAATCAATACGACCTGGGAGGGGAGGCCCAGCATGGACCGTCCAGCGACGATGAATACGAAAAAGATTGGCGCCAAGGGTCCCAGATCTAGCACGTAGTCCCGGATCGACTCCGCACTGAATTCGATTCCGAGGTATCCGCGTAACCACGTTCCAACGGCATAGACGGCGACGACGATCCCGGTGAGGAGGAGTAGGCGGCGCGCGGATTCATTCATGCTGTGAAGCATACTTCCTTCGTGCGCCAAGACCCGGCTGGGGTTCCAATGTCGTACAGAGGCTACGCCTCGCAGGATGCTGCGAGGTGGGGAGAGAGATCCGGAGATAAACGAAGCGGCATTTGTGGCCGGGGGAAGTTCAGCAAGAAGAATCACCGGCGCGAATCACAGGCGCGATTTAGTTACCGTGAAGCGGTGCTTGCTAAGACCTGCGTCATATTAAATCCAGCCAGTGCTGCCGGGACGACTGGGCGACGTCAGCCGTCCATAGTGGCGCGGATTGAAGCTGTGCTTGGGCCGGTAGAGTTACGGGTGACGGACGGCCCGGGGGATGCGAGGGGCTTGGCGCGCGCGGCGACCGAAAACGGGTGCCGCCGCATTCTTGTGGCCGGGGGCGACGGGACGCTTAGTGAAATCGCGAACGGAATCCTTGCCGCAACAAAGGGCGCGGCGGGGGGGCCCGCGATTGGGCTCCTCCCACTGGGATCGGGCTGGGATTTCGCGCGCACTCTCGGCTTGCCTCGAGATTTCGAAGAAGCGCTTGCTTGTATCGCGGATGGAAGGACGCGCGCGGTCGATGCGCTTCGCGTCGACCACTGCGATAAGACTGGGGCTCCGCGAACCGGCTTCGTGGTCAACGAGGCGAGTGCCGGACTGTCCGGGGCGACGGTTAGGTTCGTCGGCCGTTTTGCGAAACGCTTAGGTGCACGCCTCGGGTTCGCGGCTGGTGCGCTGGCCGCGATTGCGACCCATCGCGCCGAGGAGATGTGCGTGCGGATCGATGACAAAGAGGTCTATATGGGACCGGTGTCATTGATCGTTGCAGCGAACGGCCGGTATTTCGGTGCGGGCATGCGTGTCGCGCCGGGGGCGATTGCGGATGACGGCCGAATCGAAGTCGTCCTGATTCGTGGACTTTCGATTCCTCGACTCCTTAAAAACTTCCCGTCGATTTTCGCTGGCACACACGGGAATCATCCGAGCGTCTCATTCTATTCGGCGAGAAAGGTCCAGATCTCTTCGGCGGGCTCCTCTCCTGTGGATCTCGATGGAGAGCCCTTAGGCGTCATCCCTATGGACGTTGCGATCCTGCCGAAGGTGTTGGAAGTCATCACCGGTGGGGCGAAGAGTCATGACGAGGTTGAAGGATCACGATGACGACGCTCTTTGACGAAATTCGTGTGAATTGCGCGGAGGTGACCCGCCGCGCGCGCTTTGTTTCAATAGATGACGAAGGGCTTGATCGATTCGCGGAAGCGCTCGCGAGCGAGCCATGGCCAGAAGAAGATCTCGACCCGCTGCACCATTTCAAAGGCGATGCCGAGACGATGCTCGCCTTCACGCTCTTGCTTGATGCGATCAATTTTGGTTCAGGTTGGTTTCCGACTCTCCGCAAGCGTGAGGGCATGTCCGGCTATCGCACGATCGCGAGCGCCAGCAAGGATTATTTCGAAGGCAATGGTCATCCGTCCGCCGAAGACCTTCGCAGGACGACCTCTGCGGATATGGCGAGCATGCTCGGCCAAGACGTGAGGCATCCTGAAGTCGCCGAACTGATGGAGCTTTTCGCGCGGGCATGGAGGGATTTTGGGATTTGGCTTGGGGATCGTCACCAAAATTGTTATGCGAATGTCGTGGAATCAGCGGAGCATTCAGCAGAGCAGCTCGTGCGATCGCTTGTGGAGATGCCTCTCTACCAAGACGTGGCACTCTATGACGAACTCGCGGTCCCGCTCTACAAGCGCGCACAGATCACCGCGGCGGACCTTTATCTCGCTTTCGCCGGGGAGGGCTGGGGAGCCTTCAAGGATCTCGATTCACTCACCCTCTTTGCGGATAACCTGGTGCCCCACGTCCTGCGCTGCCGAGGCGTGCTGCGGTACGACCCGGGCCTTCTTGCTCGGATCGAAGCGAGAGACTCCCTGGATGTCGGATCCCAGGAGGAAGTTGAAATTCGCGCTGTTGCCGTGGAGGCGGTCGAGCGGCTAGTTCGGGCGGTTTCGGAGAGAGGTCGCGAGACGAGCGCCCGTGCACTCGATGGCCTGCTTTGGAATGCGGGACAAGATCCAAAGATCAAAGCCAACCCACGGCATCGCGGGCGCTGCAGTTTTTATTGAGAGAGGCGGAAGCGTATGAAGATCTTCGACAGCAACTTTTGGATCGTATTCGGACTGCTCATTGCGCTGATGGGCCTTGCCGTGAACCGCGGAGGAATGCCCCTACTACAGGAGGGAATTGGAAGCGGCACAAAACTATTTTTGCGTTTTGGTCTCGTGATATTTCTGTCGTTCATGGTCGCGGGGCTCGCTGAAAGCTTGATGCCCCGGGAATGGATTTCGTCAGCCCTAGGAGAAGACTCGGGTTGGAAGGGATTGATGCTGGCTGCTGCGGCGGGAGCGATCACGCCGGCGGGGCCCTTTGTTTCCATGCCGCTCGCTCTTAGCATGCTAAAGACGGGTGCGGCCCCTGCGGCAGTGATTACGTTTTTGTCCGCCTGGAGTCTGCTCGCGATTCATCGCCTTTTTGCATGGGAGGTTCCGATTCTGGGCGCGTCTTTTGCGTTCACGCGATGGGGTCTTTGTCTGATTCTTCCCGTCCTGGTCGGGGCGGCTTCGCGTTTGGTTGTGCGAAGCTGACTAATGGCTTCGCAGCTCGCGGGGCTGAGTCGGAATTGCGGTCATTTGCCTAATAACGCTTCCAGAGCGTCGGAAATTTCTGTTAGGTTCCGATCAGGAAGGCCGTGTCTGCCAAGCGCCTGCTTGAGCTCGTCGAAGTTCGGGGCCCGTACTTTCTCCTCAATGTTCTGCACGAGTAGCTCTGCGAGCCGGTCACCCAAGTAGATGAGGGCCGGCCGTATCTCGTCGTCCAGTGCCCGGCGTGCTGCCTCCGAAGTTTGTTCATTGGCGGTGATTGAGCGGGGGACTGCGGTCCATCGACGCTGGATCGTCTTGGCCGCTTCGATCTGCGCGCGGTATAGACTGCGAACGGCCTTATCCGAGGGCGCGGCGTTCCCTGACGCTTTCGAGGCTCGCTGGATGCCTGCCACAGCCGCATTGAGCACGCGCTCTTCGCGCGGGAGGTCCTCAATCGCGGAACCCAAGACCGCCTTCGCTTTGGCGACGTCGATCATGAGCGAAAGCCGTTCATCGAGTCGGGCGAGGAGGGCCGCGCCTGGGAGTGCGGTCTGCTCCTGTGGGAGACCGTGCTGGGCACGAAGGGCGCTGAGTTCGCCGCTGGCTTCAGCTTTCAGAAGCCACGCATCGAATCGTTCCATTTCGTTTCGCCTGGCGATCGGAAACCATGCGGCTTTTCGATCACGCGTGAGTGGGCCGATCTCTTGAAGCCCGGCTCTGCGTGCAAGCCAGATTGGCGCCTCGAGACTGTCTGTGACGACCGCATCAACTTCGTCGCGATCGAGCGTATCAAGGACGAGATGATTGGCTGGGATGGCTTCGACGACTGCTCCGCGAAAGAGTGCTCGGGTCGTTCGTTCGAGATGGCCGCCGGCATTGACGGCGAAGGTTAGACCGGGGCGGCGGAGATCTTCGGGGCGGTCGAGCCCGCTCTTTTTGCGAGCGAGGACGACCGCGCCGCTTACGGTGAGCGGCTGGCTGAAGCGGCCCGCGATCGAGCGGTCGGGTCGCACGGTGACCCCAGACAGGGCGAAGTCGAAATGTTCAGCAGTCAGGCTTTGGCTCAGTTCTGGCCAGTCAAATTGAACGAATTCGACTTGTCGGCCCGTGTGGCTCGCGAATGCCCTGGCGACATCAATTGAGAAGCCCTCGGGCTGGAAGTTCCCATCATACTTCCCGGCGTAATCCAGGCTGAAGGGTGCGTAGTCGCCGCTGGTCCCGACGCGAAGTGGCTGGGTGGGTATTGACGAACCGGTGGGAGGCACCTGGCAACCCATCATCGCGAGCGAGGTGGCGGTGGAAATTATGAATGCGAATGCGATCGCAAACACTGAAAGCAGCCTAGATAGTCGTCCGAGAGTCGCAGAAAACATCTTCAATCCAGCCATTTACCCGTCCTTTGACCGTTCTGAGGGCCTGCGAAGGTCGTTGACCCCACGAGGCAGCTCTCCTACTCTCGATGCCCGCTGCACCCCCTCTGGGTTCCGGAATTGCGTGAACCCGGGTGTGCACGATCCCACAGTCCCAACCAGCTCCTACGTAAAATCCGCTCGGCTACCTCATCTACTGAAACTTAGAGGCGCTGCATCCTAGACTTCTAGGCGCTGCCTTTAATCAGACTCTTTTTTGGAATCCAAAACAGAGTGCGGATCTGGTCGCGGACGATCGGTTTCGCGCAGTTTGGCCGGGGCCGCAACCGTGGGTTAGAGAGATCAAGGCGATCTCGCCAGGACGAAAAAATCTGATCGCGGACTGAGTCGGAACGCTCGGTTGGACAACGGACCCTGTTGGGTTCTGGATACATAAAAATTCACGGCGGGCACGAGTTGGAGCAGACTCGAAGCCATCGCCGCAAGCGATCGCCCCGAAGCCGCCACATCACAGCGCGCTAGGGCCGCATCGCAGCAAGCCTGCTTGCGAGCAGGCCACCAGCCCTTAAGGCCAAGGAGATGCGTCATGCTGACTCTCGACGAGATCGAATCCGGACTGCTCGTGACGCACAAAAACACGGGCCTCCGTTACAGCGTGGTGGAATTTGAAGACGAAGAAGTCCTTCTTTCCCCCGAACAAGAAGGTCTGCAGGACCTGACTGCTCCGCTCGACTTGTTCCGCAGTGAATTCGTTGCGACGGAACGCTTCCGCACGCCCGTTGGCACGGGAGGTGGTCGACGAGGCGGTCGTGGCCGACGACGAACGCCGCAGGCGGGATCCGGCCCATCGGCGCCGCCCAGTGGGCCGAAGAGCAAGGGCAAGATCAAGAAGATGGTTCGCGACCGAGGCTTTGGCTTCATTCGTGGTGATGACGGCAAGGAAGTTTTCTTTCACCGCTCCGGTCTCAACGCCGGCGACTATGACGGCCTTTCCGAAGGAGATTACGTCGAGTACGTCGTGCAGGAAGGCCCCCGCGGCGCTCGCGCCGAGCACGTCCGACAGACCACGCCCGACGCGCCTGTGCCAAATGCCCCAGCCCCGGCAGCAGCCGCTCCTGAGGTGGTAGATCCTCCAAAGGCATAAGCCTTGCGGGATTGGTTCGGACGCCGCTCGCTGAGCGTTGATTCAGGTCATCCGATGCCTTGCTCTGGGATCGGGGCAAGCGCACTATCGGGGCATGTCTAAATCCCCGCCGACCCCCGCCGTTCTTCAAGATGCCGCCGAAATTACGCCCGATTGGCTGACCTCAGCTCTGTGCTCTGGAGGGCTCGACGTCAGCGTCTCCAGCTGTCGGTCGGAACCGGTCGGCACGGGGCAGATGGCGCATAACGAGCGGATCTTCATCGAATACGAGGGCGACCGCAAAGGGGCTCCTGCGACCCTCGTAGCCAAGCTGCCATCGCCGAACGAAGAGAGCCGCAACGCCGGAGCCTCGGGTGGCTACCGAGCAGAGACACGCTTCTATCTAGAACTCGCCGAACGATCGTCCTGCGTGACGCCAAGCTGTCATTACGGCGCCATCTCTGACGACCAAGCCCTCTTTACGCTCCTGCTCGAGGACCTCGCGCCCAAGCAACAGGGCGACCAAATTCTGGGGGCTTCGGATGCCGAGATCGAGGCGGCCGTCCGTAACCTGGCCGGCCTCCATGCGCCGATGCGCGGTGATGCTTCCCTCGAAAAACTCGATTGGCTCCTCGGCGGAATAGGCGATCAATTCCCGGTGTACATCGAAATGGGAACGCCTGTGTTCCTGGAGCGCTACCGCGACCGGCTTAGCCAAGACGATGCCGAAACGCTCTCGTCCTTCGCCGCGAACGTTAAGAACTGGGCCGAGCGTCGGCCGACGCCGCGAACCTTGGTGCACGGCGACTATCGCCTCGACAACCTGATGTTCGAGCAAACTCCATCGGGAGTCGCTGTTGCCACCGTTGATTGGCAGACCCTGAGCCTCGCCTGCGGCGGTCAAGATCTCGCGTATCTACTCGGCAACAGCAGCCCTCCCGAGCAGCGTCGCGCGCATGAGGACCAGATGCTCTCGGCGTATCGAGAAGCGATGGCGCAGCACGGCGTCGAGTTGTCGGCAGAAGAAGTGCGCGACGAGTATGTATACGGCGTGTTTCAGGGCCCTTCGATCACAATGTTAGGTGCCTTGTCGGTTGGGCAGACGGATCGGGGGGACGAAATGTTCATGGCGATGGCAGAGCGATGTTGCGCGCAGATTCGAGATCTAGACGCGCTAAGCCGGATCTCTTGAGGCCGTGCCCGCCGGCAGCAGGCCTGTGAGATTCCGAGGTTGATCTGGACCTAGACTACATGAGCAGGTGCGCGACGTTCGCGCCAATGGCTAGGGGCATCCCGCCGTATTCCGCGCATAACTCGTGGATGGCTTGAACTGCTCAGGGCTACCCGATTCGCTCTTGGGTGGTGGGAGCTGAAAGGCGCGTTCGATCGTCAATTCAAACGATCGAGCTAGCCCGTGTAGCGGTGCACGATGGGTAGTCGCCTGCCGCCGCCGAAGGCCTTTTCTGAAGTGCGAAGGACGAGTGGCGATTGGCGTCGTTTGTATTCGTTGCGATCGAGTCGCCGAACGATGCCCTGGGCTACTTCGTCCGATACGTCTTCGGGCGGCTCGATTGATGCGGAGCTTAGGCGTCCCTCGATCGCTTGGCTAAGGATATTGTCGAGCACGTCGTAGGGCGGAAGGTCGTCTTGGTCGAGCTGGTCCTCGGCGAGTTCTGCTGACGGCGGCTTCTCAATCGTGCCGAGTGGAATTCGTTCTCCGTTTCGGTTTGCATGCCGAGAGAGCGCGTAGACATCTCCCTTGTAGACATCGCCTAGTACGGCCAGTCCGCCGACGGTGTCTCCGTAGAGCGTGCAGTAGCCGACGGACAGTTCGCTTTTATTGCCCGTCGCGAGCACGAGCCGATTCTCTTGGTTGGAGCAGGCCATCAAGACAGCGCCTCGGATACGGGACTGAATATTTTGTTGCGTTAGGCCGTAGTTTTCTTGCTCGCCAAAGAGCTGTCCGAAGACGCCGCGGTAGGCGTCGTACATGGGCGCGATATCCGCACGGCGGACTTCTATCCCGAGAAGCTCGCCCAGTTTGAAGGCGTCGTCGATCGAGTGGTCGGAGGAGTAGGGGCCGGGCATAGCGACCCCGAGCACGCGATCCGCGCCGAGCGCCTCGACGGCGAGGTGTGCGGTGACGGCGGAATCGATTCCTCCGGAGAGGCCGATGACCGCTCCGGGCGGCAGATTCTGCTTCAGGAAATAGTCACGGATACCCATGACTAGGCCACGTTCGAGCTGGGCCACCGGTTCGTGGTCTTCGACTTCGGCATGCGGCGTACCGGGGCCGACCGGGAGATCACAGATCGAGATTCCCGTCTGGAAGAGCGGCATCGCTGCGTGGACTTCTCCGTTGGGTGAAATGACACAAGAGCCGCCATCGAAAATCAACTCGTCGTTTCCTCCGACTTGATTCACGAATACGACAGGGCGGCCATTTCTTTGCGCGACATCTGCAAGCATCGCGCGTCTCTCCGCCGCCTTGCCTACATGCCAGGGCGACGCCGATGGATTAATGATGACGTCGGCACCTTGCGCTGTTAGGTCAGCGACAGGATCTACGGGGTAGTTCTGGGTTGCGAACCAGGTGTCTTCACATACTGCTAGGCCGAGCGACATGTTGAGCCCCGGGACGCGGACGGGCGATCGCTCGAGCGCCTTCGCGAAATAGCGGGTCTCGTCAAAAACGTCGTAGGTCGGCAATAAGGTCTTGCTTCGATGCGTGAGACGTTTCCCCTCAGATAGGACGACCGCGGCATTCTCTATCGGTTTTCGTCCCTGACCTTCGGAGCGCACGACTGCGCCGACGATGATCGAAATTTTGCGCGAAGACTTCGCGAGCTCGTCGAGTTCCGCGAGCTGGTCATCGACAAAGCGATCTCGCTCGAGCAAGTCCATCGGGGGATAGCCGGTGAGCGCAAGTTCCGGGAGCACGACGCAGTCCGCGCCCGCTGCGGCAGCTTGGTCGGCGGCTTCCTGAGCGAGGCGGCGATTGCCGCTGAGGTCCCCGACGGTCGGATTGATTTGGGCCAGAGCAATTTTCATGGCATGGAGCATAACCTTGTGAGACGCCTCCCGCGCATCTACCTCTATGCTGCTTTTCGCGCCCACCGGAGAACTGACCAAATGCCTGATTCAAGCGAGCTTTCAGCTTCGTCCTCGTCGCCGATGCTTGGCCCGTCCTCAAGCTTCTATATTTCCCAGCGTCAGCGTCTGCATTTCGTAGACTGCGGCTCCGAGGGCAAGCCGCCTCTGCTTCTGATCCACGGCGGGCGTGACCACGCGCGAAATTAGGATTGGGTTGCTCGAGAGTTGCGGAAGGACTACCACGTGATCGCGCCGGATCCGCGGGGCCACGGCGACTCAGATTGGTCTGTGGGCGGCCAGTACACGCTCCCGGAATACGTGCTCGATATTGCGCAACTGATCGACGTTCTCGACCTGGCGCCCCTTCGTATCGTGGCCCACTCGATGGGCGCCCCGTCTTCCCCCAGCGAATGGACAAGGATTCGCGTGCACGGCTGTGGCAGCGCATCACGTGTCCGACGCTTCTAGTACACGGAAGCGAGAGCTGGCACGGAGATCCGCGCGAGGACGGACGGGCCGAGAATATTCCCCAAGCGCAAGTAGCCGGCTTTTCGGACGCGGGCCATTGGGTCCATCACGATCAGCTCGATGGATTTCTCGAGCGGACGAAAGCGTTTCTGGCCGACTGAAAGAGCCAAGGCCTCACATTTACAAATTTGGGAGATCTTGAGACTTGGCGAAATCAGCTCGATCGACTTCCCTTGTGGGTTTACGGGAGCGAAGTTAGGCGAGCTATCTCTTTCGGCCGGTCTTCGGACCTACGGGAAGTAGACGAAGATCAACTCACCGGTGCATACCGCTCGCTTAACGCCTTCGACTTCGAAGCGAACATCGAGAACGAGGCGCATGGTGCCGCCCTTCATGGGGCGCACGTTTTTGATCTTCGCCCCGAGGCGAAGGCGGCTTCCGACTTTGACCGGCTCGCGGAGGCGAACCTTGTCGAGTCCGACATTTACGATTTGCGAGAGCTTGGCGACCTCTATGATTTCAGGAAGGAAGACCGGGGCGAGGGCGATCGTGAGGTAGCCGTGGGCGACGGTCGTGCCGAAGGGGGATTGGCTTGCCGCACGTTCGGGATCCGTGTGAATCCACTGGTGGTCGCCCGTCGCTTCGGCGAATTGATTGATCATGCCTTGGTCGACGATTCGCCAGTCGGTTACGCCGAGATCCCGCCCCTCATATTCAGGGAGGGAGGCTACGTCGGAGATGATGAGCGGGTTCGCCATGGCTGGACTCGGATCCTGTCTCGCGCGAGCAATCGCCCGACGGTCGTTTCGGCGGAGCCGAATAGCCCCTTATACTTGCCCAGTCCGACACGCCCTCGCAATGTCGCCCAGATGATACTGGCTTCGCCCGCTTCGATTCCGACTGTTCCTTGTCCGGCTGTGAAGCAAATTCAGAGGATCGCGTGCTGCGTGATTCGCCAAGGAGCCGCCATCATGATCAAAGATTCTGAAGCATCGAAGCTAAGCCGTTGGCGATTAATCCTGATCTCGGCTTTCAGTTCCCTTTTGCTTGGCTGGGCGATCAGTGGCGACCTGCTCTACTACACGCTGATCGGGCTCGACCCCTCTGGCTTCCCATTCGGCGAATGGATCCAAGCGAACCTCGCGCCGGAGATCACAAAGGCGGTCGGCGGCGGCGTAGTGGCCATCGTATTTCTTCTTGGATTGGGTGCGCTCTTCTTTGTCATAGGCCGTCGCACGACGCCGCGGATGCCGGATGGTCGGCGTGAGTTCCTCGCTGGCGGAGCAGCCGGTGTGAGCGCACTCGCCGCTGGCCTGACGGGCGCGCTCGGCCATGCGTTTCTCGGTGTCGGGAAAAGCGGCGGGGACGGGTGGCTCGGGGTTCAAGGTCGCATCAATTCGAACGATGGAATCGTGAAGACGCACCCGACGTGGAATGATGCTTGGAAGGGCGCGCGAGTTCAGTCGTACGGCCGCCTCGGCCGGACGGAATGGCCGATCTCGGACACGGTATTAGGTGCAGGGCGACTCCGCGCGGACGATTGGAAGATCGTGCGCGGTGCACTCGATCGCGGCATCAACTATATCGATACCGCTCCCGACTACTCCGCAAACGGCAGCGAACTCGCCGTTGGTCGCGCGCTTAAGGATTTCCAGCGGGATCAGGTCTTCTTGGCGACGAAGTTCTGCACCCCGATCGGGCATCTCCCTGTTGGCACGCCTGTCGCTCGCTACAAAGAAGTCATCGAGGAGAGCCTCATTCGAATGGGGACGGACTACGTCGACCTCGTTCATATTCATTCCTGCGACGATGTAAATCGTCTAATGGATCCAAACGTTCATGAAGCGTTTGATATCTTGAAAGCGGAGGGGAAGACACGTTTCTTGGGCGTCTCGACCCATACGCCGAGGCTTCAAGTTGTTGCGAACCAAGCGATCGCCTCGGGGCGCTTCGATGTGATGATGCTCGCCTACCATCACGGCATCTGGCCAGAGCTGAGTGAGATAGTGGACCGCGCGGCGGATCAACAAGATATGGGCATAGTGGCCATGAAGACCCTGAAGGGTGCGCGGCATAGGAATCTTGAAGACTTCCACGATACGAACACTTATGCTCAGGCGGCACTCAAATGGGTGCACTCGAATCCGAAGGTTTCCTGCGCCGTTATTTCGTTCTTCGAAATGCAGCACCTGGACGAATACCTTTACGCGTCCGGGCAACGCCTAACGAATGAAGACGTCGCGGTCTTGGGCCGATACGACCAATCGATCATAGGCTCCTACTGCGCCCCCCATTGCGGCGATTGTCTAGATAGCTGCCCCGATGGCGTTCCTATTTCGGACGTCCTGCGACATAGGATGTACTTCGAGGACTATCACGACGAGCGCAACGCCATGGAGCTCTATTCGAAGCTCGAAGTGAACGCTTCGGCTTGCGTTGGCTGCTCAGCGCCTTGCTTGGGAAGTTGTCCGGTTGGGATTCATATTCCCGAGCGGACCCAAGGTGCACATGAGTTACTCAGCTTCGATGCCTAGTTAGAGTTGCCGGGTCGTTCGGTGCGGCGCATTGGGCGGCCTCGGTCGGTGTTAGGCAGCCCTCCGAGGTCTTGAGATGGACCTTCGTGGGTCCTTTCGGGTGTTAGACGGCGCCGTTTGATGCGTTGTCCATTGCGGC